>NZ_JBFHHB010000124.1:0-9266 GCF_041597215.1 Actinotalea sp. | reverse complement strand
GGCTCGAGCTGCAGGGGGGCGACACGGAGCTCGACCGCACCCTGCTCGAGGCCGTCAAGGACCCCCTGACGCACCTCATCCGCAACGCGATCGACCACGGCATCGAAGCACCTGGGGACCGGGTCGCAGCGGGCAAGCCCGCACAGGGCGTGCTCTCCCTCCGGGCCTACCACGCCGGCGGTCAGGTGGTCGTCGAGGTCGGCGACGACGGCAAGGGGATCGACCCGGAGCGGGTCGCGGCCAGGGCCGTCGCCTCGCAGGTCCGGACCGAGGCCCAGGTCGCGGCCATGGCGCCGGCCGATCTGCTCCAGCTCCTCTTCCTCCCGGGCTTCTCCACCGCCGAGGCGGTCACGAACGTCTCGGGCCGGGGCGTGGGGATGGACGTGGTCCGCACCAAGATCGAGGAGATCGGCGGGACGGTCGACGTCGACTCCGCGCTCGGCACCGGCACGACCTGGCGGCTGCGCATCCCGTTGACCTTGGCGATCATGCCGGCGGTCACGGTGCGGTGCGACGGCCAGACCTACGCGATCCCGCAGGTCAGCCTGCTGGAGCTGGTCGCGCTCGACACCGAGGCCGACGGCAGGTCCATCGAGTGGGTGCGCTCGGCGGCGGTCTACCGCCTGCGCGGCGACCTGCTTCCGCTCGTCGACCTGCGCGAGGTGTTCGGCCGTCCCGTACGGACGGCGACGCGATCGGTCATCGCGGTCCTCCAGGCGGACACGATGCGGTTCGGCCTGCTCGTCGACGCCGTCTCCAACACCGAGGAGATCGTGGTCAAGCCCTTGTCCGGGCGGCTGAAGACGATCGGCATGTACGCGGGTGCGACCCTCATGGGTGACGGTCAGGTCGCGCTGATCCTCGACGTCCAGGGCCTTGCCCGGCGCAGCCTCACGGGCGATGGTCTCGATCACGCCCGCTCGACGCAGGTGGACGAGACCGTCGTGGAGGAGCAGGTGGAGCAGGTGCTCGTCGCGGGCGTGGGTGGCGACCGCCGGGTCGCGATCCCGCTGTCGGCGGTCACGCGGCTCGAGCGCTTCCCCGTCTCCGTGCTGGAGCATGTCGGTGCGCGCGAGGTCATGCAGTACCGCGGGGCCATCACACCCGTCGTGCGGCTCGACGGTCGGGCCGGCTCGGCGGCGCCGTCGGGCGAGGAGATCCTCGTGATCGTCCACACCCGGGGCGAGCGGAGCGTGGCGATCGTCGTGGACGAGATCGTCGACATCGTCGACGACCACCCGGCGCGGCACAGCGACCTCTCGGACGTGGGGCTCGCGGGGTCGACCGTCCTCAAGGACCGGGTCACGGAGCGCCTCGACGTCCAGGCCCTGCTCGCACTGGCGGACCCCTCCTTCGCCGAGGGCGCTGCCCCGTCCCGGCACGACCTCGTGGGGGTGTGACATGAGCCGACAGCTGGCGACGTTCATCGTCGACGGAGAGCGCTACGGCGTCGACGTGCTGCTCGTCCGCGAGGCGCTGCGCTCCGTGCCGCGCACGCCGGTCCCGTTGGCGCCCGCCGACGTCGCCGGACTGGTCAACCTGCGCGGGGAGGTCGTTCTCGCCGTGGACCTGCGGCTGCGGCTCGGGCTGGAGCCGATGGCCCAGGACGTCGACCCGATGATGGTCGTCGTCCAGGTCGACGACGAGCCGATCAGCCTCCTCGTGGACGAGGTCGGTGACGTCGTCGACGTCGACGACTCCCAGTTCGAGGCCCCGCCCGACACCCTTGCGGCCGAGCTGCGCGAGGTGATCCGCGGTGCGTACAAGCTGCCGACGGGCCTCCTGCTGCACCTCGACCTCGCCGCCGCCGCACAGGTGGCCTGACAGCTGTGACCAGCACGGGAGACGTCATGACCGCCCTCTCCGCACCGTCGGCGCCGACGGTGTCGACCGAGCACGCCGTCGTCGGCGCGCCGTCCCCGCGTCGTTCGCCCGAGCCGATCACCGTGACCGCGGTCCCGCCCCGGGTCAGGCGTCGTCGCATGCGCTTCGCCGATCGCGGTGTGCGGACCAAGGTGATCAGCGTGGTCGCGCTGCTCTCGGTCGTCTCGGCGGCCACCGGCGCTCTCGCCGTCGCCTCGTTGACGGACCTGCGCGAGGCGAGCGACGCGATCTCCGGTGTGCACGAGGCCGCCGCGGCGCTCAGCGTCGTGCACCAGGACGTGATCACCGCCCGGATGCTCGTCGCCGAGGCGGGGGCGAACGACACCGACACGACGAACCAGCGCCAGAGCTACCTCGATCGCATCGCCGAGTCCGACGCCGACCTCGCGGCCGCCTCGGCGGAGTACCTCGAGGAGTCGGAGGGGCGCAGCACGGTGGCCTTCGCGGAGTTCCAGGACGCGTGGGCCGGCTGGACCGACGCCCGCGACAGCGTCGCCATCGCCGCGGCCTTCGGCAGCAGCACCGACGCCGTCCGCAGCGCGCTGATCATCATGAGCGGCCCCCTCGAGGACGCGGAGGCGGCGCTCGCCGCGGAGGAGCGCGCGGTCGCGGAGTGGGTCCGTACGACGGCCGAGGACGCCGACGCCACCGCCGACCGCGCGATCCGGGTCCTGGTCCTCTCCCTCGCGATCGGCATCCTCGTGGTGCTCGGCCTCGGCTGGCGGGTGGCCGGTCTCATCCGCGGTCCGATCCTCGCGGTCGAGCGTGCCCTGGAGGCGCTCGCCGAGGGGGATCTCACCGCGACCGTCCCGGTCTCCTCCACCGACGAGGTCGGCCGGATGGCGCAGGCGCTGCGCACGGCCCAGACGGCACTGCGCGACGCGCTGCGGGCCGTCGGCGAGGCGAGCACGACGATCTCGGTTGCGAGCGGGCAGATGACGTCCGCGACGGGCGAGGTCGCGGCCGGGTCGCAGGAGACGAGCGTCCAGGCCGGGGTCGTGGCCGCGGCGGCCGAGCAGGTAAGCCGCAACGTCCAGCAGGTCGCGTCGGGCGCCGAGGAGATGAGCGCCTCGATCCGGGAGATCGCGGAGAGCTCGGCGGAGGCCGCGCGCGTCGCGGCGCGCGCGAGCGACGCCACCCGCAGCACGACCGACGCCGTCGCGCGGCTCGGTGCCTCGAGCAAGGAGATCGGGAACGTGGTCAAGGTGATCACCTCGATCGCCGAGCAGACGAACCTGCTGGCCCTGAACGCGACGATCGAGGCGGCGCGGGCCGGTGAGGCGGGCAAGGGCTTCGCCGTCGTGGCCGGCGAGGTCAAGGAGCTGGCGCAGGAGACGGCGCGGGCGACCGAGGACATCGCGCGCCGGGTCGAGGCGATCCAGGCCGACACGACGGGGGCGGTCGACTCGATCGCGCGGATCGCCGGGATCGTCGCCCAGATCAACGACCACCAGATGACGATCGCGTCCGCGGTCGAGGAGCAGACCGCCACGACGAACGAGATGAGCCGAGGGCTCGCGGAGGCCGCGACGGGCTCCGGCGAGATCGCGGCCAACATCACCGGGGTGGCCGACGCCTCCCGGGCAGCGAGCCAGGTGGTCGACGATCTCGAGGGATCGGCCGCGGACCTCGCCCGGATGGCCGTCGACCTCCAGTCGCGCGTCGCGGCCTTCACCATCTGACGCGCCCCGCACGCACGGACCGTTCCACCGCACGCATCGAAGGAGATGACCATCATGGCGGGGCCGACCCTTGCCGTTCCGCGTCCGCGCAGCGCCGAGGACGACGGGCCCGCGCCCGGTGCCGAGGCCGCCACGGGGACGCCGACCGCTGCGATCCGGACCGGCAGTCGTGACCGGCGGCGTGGTCCGATCCGGATCCTCCTCGGCCGGTTCGCCACGATCCAGGGGCGGATCCTCGTGCTCGTCGGTGTCGTCTGCCTCGCGGCCGTCGCCGTCGGGGTGACCTCCGCGACCGCCCTGCAGTCCCTTGCCGCGCGCACCGCCGAGCTGGCCGCGCTCCAGCGCGACGTCGCCGCCCCCGTCGCCCGCCTGGGCGAGGCTCAGGCAGAGGCGACCGGGATCGTCTCGCAGATCGCCCTGGCCGACACCGCAGGGCTGCAGGGCCCGTGGATCGCCCGGCTGGGTACCACCGACACCGCGATCGCCGAGGACATGGCGGCAGTCGACGCTGCGGCGATCGACGATCTCGACGGCTGGGTGGAGTTCGTCGACGCCTACGAGCGGTGGCTCGTGGTGCGGGACGGTCAGCTCGTCCCTGCGGCGCAGAGCGGGGACCGCACCGCCTACTCGACCGTGCTCGGCGGCACGGCCGAGCCGCTCGTCCGGGAGTACTCCGCGGCGCTCGAGCGCGTGATGGACGACGTCGCGCAGCGGATGGCGACCGCTGCGGCGGCCGCCCAGGGGCGCTCGGACGGGGCCCTTCGCCTGATCGTCCTCGTCATCGTCCTCGGAGCAGGTCTCCTCGCGGCGTTCGGGCTGCTCACCTCACGCTCGATCCGCCTGTCGATCGACCAGGTGCGACGATCGCTCGAGGCCATGGCCGAGGGAGACCTGACCGTGGACCCGGGCGTGCGCGGGCACGACGAGATCGGGCAGATGGCCGCGGCCCTGAGCACGGCGCGTACCGCCCTTCGGGCGACCCTCGGCGGGGTGGCCGAGCGCGCGGGGCTGCTCGCGGGGACCGCGACGGACCTGCGGAGCACCGCGGAGGTCGTCACCCGGGAGACCGCCGAGGTCTCGGCCTCGACCGCGACGATGACGCGGGAGATCCGGTCCGTGACGAGCTCCGTCCTGAGCGCGGCCGACGGCTCCGTGGAGATGAGCGGCTCGATCGCGGAGATCTCCCGGCACGCGGCCGCCGCCGCGGGGTTCGCGCACGAGGCCGTGGAGGCCTCGCAGCAGATCGCGGCGACCGTCGAGGAGCTCGGGAACGGCGCCGCGGAGATCGGGACCGTCGTGAAGACCATCACGGCCATCGCCCAGCAGACCAACCTCCTGGCGCTCAACGCGACGATCGAGGCGGCTCGGGCAGGCGAGGCGGGCAAGGGCTTCGCCGTGGTCGCAGGGGAGGTCAAGGACCTCGCCCGGGAGTCGGCGGTGGCCGCGGAGGAGATCGGTCGGCGCATCGACCTCAACCGCCGGCAGACCGCTGCCGCGGTCGAGGCGATCGAACGGATCGCCGCTGTCGTGCGCCGGATCGACGACGACCAGGGCACGATCGCCGGGGCCGTCGGCCAGCAGACGGCGACGACGGAGGAGATGTCGGTGGCGATGACCGCCGCAGCCACGGCCTCGCACGACGTCGCGGACCTCGTGACGGCAGCCGCTGCGTCCTCCCAGGCCGCAGGTGTGCAGGCGGGACGGATGTCGGGAGCCGTCGACGACGTCGCCCGGATGGCGGTCGAGCTGAGGGAGCAGATCGCCGCGTTCCGGTTCTGAGCCGAGCGGCGTTCTCCGAAGCCCTCAGGGTCGGTGCTCCGCGGTCGATCAGGACCGTGCCGGACGCAGCCATGAGGACCGGTGCACGTCGCCCGAGGGCCGTCGAGACAGGAGGGGCAGTGAGCAGGATCCGTGTCCTGGTGGTCGACGACTCCGTCGTCGTCCGCCGACTGGTCAGCGACACCCTCGCGACGGATCCCCAGATCGAGGTCGTCGCCGTTGCCGCCGACGGCCGGATCGCGCTGACGAAGGTCGAGCAGCTCGCACCCGACCTGGTCACGATGGACATCGAGATGCCGGTGATGGACGGGATCGAGGCCGTGCGCGCCCTGCGCAGGGCCGGACACCGGATGCCGATCGTCATGTTCTCCACCCTGACCGAGCGGGGCGCCGTCGCGACGCTCGACGCCCTCGCCGCCGGGGCCACCGACTACGTCGCCAAGCCCGCGAACGTCGGCAGCCTGCGGGAGTCGCTCGCCCAGGTGGCCGAGGAGCTCATCCCCCGGATCAAGGCCCTCGTCCCCCGACCGGCGGGATCGGCGCGGGGAGCGGGGCCGACCGCCCCGGCCTCCGGTGCCGTGCGCCGCGCGGCCACCCCTGTCGTCCTGAGGGATCGCGCCGAGTCGACGAGCCGACCGCGCGTCGTCGTCCTCGGCTCCTCCACGGGCGGTCCCGAGGCGCTGTCCCGCGTCGTCACCGGGCTCACGGCCCCGCTGCCGGTTCCGCTCGTCGTCGTGCAGCACATGCCGCCGGTCTTCACCCATCAGCTCGCCGCGCGCCTCGACCGGATCGGACCGAGCCGCGTCGTGGAGGCGACCGGGGGCGAGGAGCTCGAGGCGGGGACCGTGTACGTCGCCCCGGGGGGTCGTCACCTCGAGCTCGTCGCCTGCGCTCGTGGCGCGCGCATCCGGGTGCACGACGGGCCGCCGGTCAACTTCTGCCGGCCGGCCGTCGACGTCCTCTTCCGCTCTGCCGCGCAGGTCCTCGGTCGTGAGGTGCTCGGTGTCGTGCTCACCGGGATGGGCTCGGACGGTCGGTCCGGGAGCGAGGCGATCGCCTCGGCCGGTGGGACGGTGCTCGTCCAGGACGAGGAGTCGAGCGTGGTGTGGGGCATGCCAGGATCGGTCGCCATGGCGGGCCTGGCCCACCAGATCCTCCCGATCGACGAGATCGCGGGGGCGATCGCGCGGTCCGTCGCGCCGACGCCCTCCCCCGCGAGCCGGGCCGGTGCGCGATGACCCTCGCCTCGGAGACCTTCCGGTGGGTGGCCGACCTCGTGCACAGCCGCAGCGCGATCCAGCTCGAGCCCGGGAAGGAGTACCTCGTCGAGAGCCGGTTGACTCCGCTCGCCCGCGCCGCCGGTGACGAGGACGTCGACGCCTACGTCCGCGCCCTGCGGGCCCGCGGCACCGTCGAGGCGCTGCGTGGCGTCGTGGAGGCGCTGACGACCAATGAGACCTCGTGGTTCCGGGACGCCCAGCCGTTCAGGAGCCTCGCGGACCACATCGTCCCCGAGCTGCTCGGGCCTACCGGCACCGCTCCCGTGCGCATCTGGTCGGCGGCCTGCTCGAGCGGTCAGGAGCCGTACTCGATCGCCATGGCGCTCGCCGACCTCGCCACCGCCGGGCGACTGCGCGTGGTGGCCACCGACCTCAACCGTCAGGTCCTCGACAGGGCGCGCAGCGGCCGGTACAGCCAGCTCGAGGTCAACCGCGGACTGCCGGCGCCGATGCTCGTCCAGCACTTCGCCAGGGCAGGAGCCGACTGGGAGATCGCACCGGCACTGCGGACGAGCATCACCTTCGCCGAGCACAACCTGCTCGACGCCCCGCCGGCGGGCGGCCCCTTCGACGTGGTCTTCCTGCGCAACGTCCTCATCTACTTCGACCTCGCCACCAAGCGGGAGGTGCTGCGGCGCGTCCGCCGGGCCATCCGCCCCGGTGGCTATCTCCTCCTCGGCGCGGCCGAGACGACCATCGGTATCGACGACGAGTGGGAGCGGGTGAGCCTCGGCCGGGGCTCCGGGTACCGCCTCTCGACACGGAGGGCAGCATGAGAGCACTGGTGATCGACGACTCGCGCACGATGCGCCGGATCATCGTGGGGGTGCTGCGGTCCTTGGGGTTCGAGACCCTCGAGGCCGCGGACGGGCGCGAGGCGCTCGACCTCCTCGAGTCAGGGGTGTCGGTCGACCTGGCGTGCATCGACTGGAACATGCCCGTGATGAACGGCCTGGAGTTCGTCGTGGCGGTGCGGGCCCACCGGGAGTGGCGCGACGTCACCCTGATGATGGTCACGACGGAGTCCGAGCACGGGCAGATCGTCCGGGCCCTGGCGGCCGGGGCGCACGAGTACCTCATCAAGCCGTTCACCGCCGATGCGATCCGCGAGAAGCTCCAGCTCCTCGGGCTCGTCGAGTGGGAGGTCTCCGCATGAGCGCCTCGATCGACCTGGCCGCGTTCGCGGGGACCGATCCGATCCTCACGCTCGCTCGCGAGGTCTTCTCCGCGATGATCGACCCCGATCCCGCAGCGCTGAGGCCGTGGACCGGTGACGTCCCCGCGCTCGTCGAGGCGACCTACGCCTGGGTCGACCTCGGTGGGGAGACGCCGGGCCGGGTGCTGCTGACCACCGAGCGGGCGACGGCGACCCGGCTCACCCGAGGGCTCCTCGGGCTGGCCGACGACGAGCCCGTCGAGGACGCCGACCTGGTCGACGCCTTCGGGGAGATCGCGAACGTCCTCGGCGGGAACGTCAAGTCCCTCGTGCCCGACCCCGGCGCGCTGACCCTTCCGACGGTCGCCGCCACGAGTCCGGCCGGACCGGTGCCGGACCTCCTGCACGAGGTCCGGCTCGACTGGCGCGGTGACGTGCTGGTGATCGCGCTGTGGAGCCTGTCCTGACGGCGGGGAGCCCCGCCACGCCGCACGACCCCGAGGTGAACCGATGAGAGTGCTCGTTGCCGACGACAGCCGCGTGATGCGGCAGATCGTCATCCGGACCCTGCGTCAGGCGGGCTACGACTGGGAGGTCACCGAGGCCGCCGACGGCGCTTCCGCCCTCGAGATCGCCATGGAGATGGACCCGGACCTCATCCTGTCGGACTGGAACATGCCGGAGCTGACCGGGATCGAGCTGCTCCGCCGGGTGCAGGCGAGCGGGATGGAGATCCCCCTCGGGTTCGTGACCTCCGAGGGCTCGACCCAGATGCGCGAGGCGGCCGAGGCCGCGGGTGCTCTCTTCCTCATCGCGAAGCCCTTCACGCCCGAGGCCTTCCGCGACACCATCGATCCCTTCCTCGCATGAGCGCCGGCTCACCGCTCCCCGCTACCGTCGAGGTCCGTGAGCTCGTCGAGGGGCTCCTCGGGCGCGAGATCGACCTCACCGCGGGCGCGGCCCCCGTCGACCCGGCCGCGACGGGGGCCGTCGTCGGCGTGTACGTGGACGACCGACTCGCGCTCAGGGCGCTGGTCGTGGTGGACCTGCCCCTCGCCGCGCACGCCGGCGCCGCGATCGCGCTCCTGCCGAGCCACGTCGCCCGGTCAGCCGTCGAGGACGACCGGCTGAGCCCGGCCCTGTACGAGAACGCTGCCGAGATCCTCAACGTGGCGGCATCCCTCTTCAACCGGCAGGGCGCCCCTCACGTCCGGCTCCACGCGGCCCACGCCCCGCGTGAGGTGCTGCCGGCGGACGTGGCCTCGCTGGCCCTCGCCTACGTGCACCGGCTGGACCTGGCGGTGGCCGTCTCCGGCTACGGTTCCGGGCGGGTCTCGATCCTCGTGCTCTGAGCCGGGTGCCGCCCGGGAGCCCGCGGGCAGGACGCGTCCTCAGCTCGTCGGCACGTAGTGCCAGTGCCAGCTCTCGCCAGGGGTGTCGTCGACGTATCCGTACGTCTGGGCGTTCGCCTGCATCCACGACTGG
>NZ_JBFHHB010000123.1:0-9321 GCF_041597215.1 Actinotalea sp. | reverse complement strand
GTCGTCCGTCGACGACGACCCGGCCGTGCGTCTCGCGGTGATCGGCGCCGTGCTCGAGGACTGGCTCGACCGGCACGAGCCGGACGCGGTCGCGGTCGAGCGGGTCTTCGCCCAGCACAACGTCCGGACCGTCATGGGCACGGCGCAGGTCTCCGGGGTCGTGATGGCCGCGGCAGCACGTCGAGGCATCCCCGTCGTCCTGCACACGCCGTCCGAGGTCAAGGCGGCGGTCACCGGCAACGGGCGGGCCGACAAGGCCCAGGTCACCGCGATGGTCACCCGGATCCTCGGGCTCGACGTGGCGCCGCGACCGGCGGACGCCGCCGATGCCCTCGCCCTGGCGATCTGCCACCTGTGGCGACCGACGGCGTCCGGGGCGACGGGCTCAGGCGCTGCGGGCCCGGCAGGCGTGGGCCCGGCAGGGGCGGACGCCGGCCGGCGGACCTCAGCGACGTCCGCGCAGCGCGCCTGGGCCGCGGCGGAGGCCGCGGCGCGCCGGGGGCACCGCTGAGCCCTGTGCTTGCTAGCGTTGCGACTCGTACAGGTGTTCGGGCGGCCGCGGGGTCGTCCGCGGGACCACGCGCCTCGGTCGCGTCGGTTCCCTCGGTGGAAAGGGAGTCGCGGTGATCGCCACGCTGCGCGGGCAGGTCCTGGCCGTCCGGCTGGACGCTGCCGTGCTCGAGGTCGGGGGAGTCGGCCTGCTGGTCCACGCGACGCCGACCACCCTCGCAGGGCTCCGGGTAGGGGAGGAGCAACGACTGGCCACCTCGCTCGTGGTCCGCGAGGACTCCCTGACCCTCTTCGGCTTCGCCGACGACGACGAGCGCGACGTCTTCGAGACGGTGCAGACGGTGAGCGGGATCGGACCGCGCCTCGCCCTGGCGATGCTGGCCGTGCACAGCCCCGACGGCCTGAGACGCGCCGTCGCGGGCGAGGACCTCGCCGCGCTCCAGCGCGTGCCCGGGATCGGTCGCAAGGGCGCCCAGCGACTGGTCCTGGAGCTCGCCGACCGCCTCGGGGCGCCGGGAGCGACCGAGGGGAGTGCCGCCGAACGGCCGGGGCCCTCCTCGGGCGATCGCCGCGCCGAGGTCGTCGAGGCCCTGGTCGGCCTCGGCTGGACCCTCAAGGTCGCCCAGACGGCCGTGGACGGGGTCGCCCCCGACGAGGAGCCGGTGACGGACGTCGCGGCCGTCCTGCGCAGCGCGCTGCGCACCCTCGGCGGTGCACGTGGCTGAGGACGAGATCACCACCGAGCGCATCGTCGCTCCGGGTGCGGAGGACCTCGAGCGCGCGGCCGAGGCGGCCCTTCGCCCGCGCACCCTCGGCGAGTTCGTCGGGCAGCGGGTGGTGCGCGAGCAGCTCGAGCTGGTGCTGCACGCGGCGATGGGTCGAGGCCGTGCCCCCGACCATGTCCTCCTCTCCGGCCCGCCGGGGCTCGGCAAGACGACCCTCGCGATGATCATCGCTGCGGAGCTCGGGACGGCGGTGCGGATCACCTCCGGACCCGCCATCCAGCACGCCGGCGACCTCGCGGCGGTGCTCTCCTCGCTCGAGGAGGGCGAGGTGCTCTTCCTCGACGAGATCCACCGCATCGCGCGCCCGGCGGAGGAGCTGCTCTACGTCGCCATGGAGGACTTCCGGGTCGACGTCGTCGTGGGCAAGGGTGCGGGGGCGAATGCCATCGGCCTGAGCCTGCCGCCGTTCACCGTCGTCGGCGCCACGACGCGGGCGGGCCTGCTCCCGGCGCCCCTGCGGGACCGGTTCGGGGTCACCGGGCACCTGGACTTCTACGCGGAGGACGAGCTGCGCCAGGTGCTCGTCCGCTCGGCAGGGCTGCTCGGTGTCGAGCTGCACGCCCAGGCGGCGAGCGAGATCGCCTCGCGGTCGCGGGGGACGCCGCGGATCGCCAACCGGCTCCTGCGCCGGGTGCGGGACTGGGCGCAGGTCCGGGGCAACGGCACCCTCGACCTGGCGGCGGCGCGCGCGGCGCTGGAGGTCTACCAGGTGGACGAGCTCGGCCTCGACCGTCTCGACCGCTCGGTGCTGACCGCGCTCTGCGAGCGTTTCGGCGGCGGGCCGGTGGGGCTGACGACCCTCGCGGTCGCGGTCGGCGAGGAGCCCGAGACGGTCGAGACGGTGGCCGAGCCGTTCCTGGTCCGGGAAGGACTCATCGGCCGGACCCCGAGGGGCAGGGTCGCGACCGGCAGGGCCTGGCAGCACCTCGGGCTCGTCCCTCCTGCCCAGGACGGGCTGCTCTTCGAATGAGGGAACCCGGCGCGCCCGTGCGGCGTTAGGGCTGGGACGCGCCTGTCAGTAGACTCTGCGCGGCCCCGAAGACGAAGGACGTGACAGTACCGATGGATCAGCTCCTCCTGCCCCTCATGCTCGCTGGGGTCTTCGGCCTCCTCATCTACTCCTCGAACCGCACGCGCAAGCGCCAGGCGAAGGCTGCCCAGGAGCTCAAGGAGAACCTCGTCCCCGGCCGCCAGGTCATGACCGGCTCCGGTCTCTTCGGCACCGTCGTCTCCGTCGACGAGGAGGCCGTCGTGCTCGAGACGAGCCCCGGGATCGAGAGCCGCTGGCTCCTGGCCGCCGTCGCGAAGATCGTCGAGCCGCCGGTCGATGCTGACGACGAGTTCGAGGACGACGAGGAGTACGAGGACGACGAGTACGAGGACGAGTACGAGGACGACGAGGAGTACGAGGACGAGGACGGCGCGGACGCCGAGACCTCGGACGAGCTCGAGGTCGACGTCCCGGACGACGCGTCCAGCCTGACCACCGACCCCGGCGAGGACGACGCACCCCGCCGCTGAGGACCACCGGGCCGGCGGACGTGTGTCCGGCCCCAGCTCACGAGAGAAGACGAACCGTTGGCCACTTCGACCCGCCGTGAACGGCCCGTGCGCACCCTGGTGACGCTCGGTGTCCTGGTCATCGCCCTCTTCGGCGCCCTGTTCTCGGGGGCGCGGTGGTCGGACGGCTCCCTGGTCCCCGAGCTCGCGCTCGACCTCCAGGGCGGTACGCAGCTCATCCTCAAGCCCATCGCGGAGGATGAGGCGAAGGTCACCGCGGAGACCATCTCCCAGGCGATCGACATCATCCGCCAGCGCATCGACGCCTCCGGTGTCGCCGAGGCCGAGATCACCAGCCAGGGCGACAACCAGATCGTCGTCGGCATCCCTGGGACGCCCTCGCAGGCGACTCTCGACCTGGTGCGGCAGTCCGCGCAGATGTACTTCCGGGCGGTGATCAAGGACGGTGCGCCGACGGTCTCGGACCCCGAGACCGCTGCGGCCGACCTCGGGACGCCGGCCGACGGCAGCGACCTCGCCTGGTTGACCCAGGACGTCCTGGACGACTTCGCGGCGTTCGACTGCACCGACCCGGCGAACCTCACCGGCGGGACGACGGCGAGCGGCGACATCACCGAGCCGATCATCGCCTGCGACCAGCTCGGCACGACGAAGTACGTGCTCGGCCCGGCAGAGGTCAGCGGGGACGAGATCTCGAACGCGAGCTCCGGTCTGGAGACCACCTCGACCGGCGCGGTGGGGACGACCTGGATCGTCTCCCTGGACTTCAACAGCCAGGGCACCGCTGACTTCCGCGAGGTCACCACCCGGCTGGTGGACCTGGAGTCCCCGCGCAACCAGTTCGCCATCGTCCTCGACGGGCTCGTCATCTCCGCCCCGCGGATCAACGAGATCATCCCGAGCGGCCAGGCCCAGATCTCCGGGACGTTCACCCGCGAGAGCGCGGCGACGCTGGCGCAGCAGCTCAACTTCGGTGCGCTCCCGCTGACCTTCGAGGTGCAGAGCGAGCAGTCGATCTCCGCGACCCTCGGCTCCGAGCAGCTCCAGCGAGGGATCCTCGCCGGGCTCATCGGACTGGCACTCGTCGGGCTCTACTCGCTCGTGCAGTACCGCGGGCTGGCGATCGTCACGATCGCCTCGCTCGTGGTCGCCGGTGGTATCACCTACGGGCTGATCGCGCTGCTCTCCTGGACGCAGGGCTACCGCCTGAGCCTCCCGGGTGTGGCGGGACTGATCGTGGCGATCGGCATCACGGCCGACTCGTTCATCGTCTACTTCGAACGTGTCCGGGACGAGCTGCGCGACGGCCGGTCCCTTCCGGCAGCCGTGGCGCACGCCTGGGTCCGGGCGCGACGCACGATCCTCGCGTCCGACGCCGTGAACTTCCTCGCGGCAATGGTGCTCTACTTCCTCGCCGTCGGAGGGGTGCGTGGTTTCGCCTTCACGCTCGGACTGACGACCCTCGTGGACCTCGTGGTGGTCTTCCTCTTCACCCACCCGGCGCTCACCCTGCTGGCCAGGACGCGGTTCTTCGCCGAGGGGCACAGCTTCTCCGGTCTCGACCCGAGCCAGCTGACCACCGGCGCACGCTACGCAGGTCGTGGGCGGGTCGCCGCTCCCGGCGGGCCGAGCGCCGCCGACGCGGCCGGCGTGGCGGTCGCCGCGGGGGACCAGCGCATGACGATCGCCGAGCGCAAGGCGGCTGCTCGCGCCGCAGGCGAAGCGGGTACCGACGGGAAGGACGCCTGATGGCCAGCACGCGGATGAGCCGCTGGGGTGCCGACCTCTACACCGGCCACACCTCCTACGGGATCGTCGCGCACCGCCGGCGGTGGTACACCATCTCGGCGGTCGTGCTCACGATCTCGGTGCTGCTGCTCCTGGTGCGCGGGTTGAACCCGAGCATCGAGTTCAAGGGTGGCTCGGAGTTCACCATCTCGAACGCTGCCACCCTCGAGCAGCAGCCGGCGCTCGACGCCGTCAGCTCGGTCAAGGCCGACGAGGTCGCCCGGGTCTCGACCATCGGGCAGGACTCGGTGCGGGTCCAGACGGCCAAGCTCAGCGACACCGAGACGGTCGCGGTGGCCGACGCCCTCGCCGCCGCCTACGAGGTCCCGGTCACGGAGATCTCCACGACCTTCATCGGGCCCACCTGGGGTCAGGACGTCTCGAGCAAGGCCCTGCGGGCACTCGTGGTCTTCCTCGTCCTGGTGACCCTCGTCATGACCATCTACTTCCGCGCCTGGCGGATGGCGGTGGCCGCGCTCGTCGCTCTGATGCACGACCTGGTCATCACGGTCGGCCTGTACGCGGGGGTCGGCTGGGAGGTCAGCCCGGCGACGGTGATCGGGTTCCTGACGATCCTCGGGTACTCGATCTACGACACCGTCGTCGTCTTCGACAAGGTGCGCGAGAACACCCGCAAGGTCACCGAGCAGAAGCGGTTCACCTACGCGGAGATGGCGAACCTCGCCGTCAACCAGACCGTGGTCCGGTCGATCAACACCTCGGTCGTGGCGCTGCTGCCGGTCGGCGCCATCCTCTTCATCGGTGCCTTCCTGCTCGGTGCCGGGACGCTGAGGGACATCGCCCTGGCCCTGTTCCTCGGCATCATCGTCGGGACCTTCTCCTCCGTGTTCATCGCGACTCCCTTCGAGGTGAGCCTTCGCGAGCGTGAGCCGGCGATCAAGGAGCACACCGCCATGGTGCTCGCAGCTCGCGCCGAGGCCGCCGCCCGCAACGGGGAGTCCGAGGTCGAGCCCGTCCGGGTCGGCGCGGCGATCCCGGGGCACCACCTGGGCAACCAGGCGCAGCCTCGTCGGCGCAAGTCCACCCGCCCCGGTGGGAGGACCTCGTGAACGCACCGTTGGCCGAGCGGGTCCGCGAGCGGATCCGCGACGTCCCTGACTACCCGCAGCCGGGTGTCACCTTCCGGGACATCACCCCGATGCTCGCGGACGGCCCGCTCTTCGCCGAGGTCGTCGCGGCCCTGGCGCAGAGCGCTCCGCCGGTCGACCTCGTCGCGGGGATGGAGGCACGCGGCTTCCTCCTCGGGGCGCCCGTGGCCGTCGCCCTCGGCGTGGGCTTCGTCCCCGTGCGCAAGGAGGGCAAGCTCCCCAGGGAGACCCATTCCGGTGCCTACGACCTCGAGTACGGCTCCGCCGTGCTGGAGGTCCACCGGGACGCCGTGGCCCGCGGTTCACGGGTCCTGGTGATCGACGACGTCCTGGCCACGGGAGGGACCGCCGCCGCGACGGTGGAGCTCTTCCGCAGGGCAGGCGCCGAGGTCGTGGGAATGAGCTTCCTCATGGAGCTGTTGGCTCTGGAAGGCAGGTCGAAGCTCGACGGCGTGCCCGTCGAGGCGATGCTCGCCTACTGACAGGCAGCACGGCGCGGCTGCGTGACGCCCGTAGGATGATGCGCGAACGGGAGGTGGCCATGGCGGAGCATGAGGTGGCACCGGTCCCCGCGACGTCCGAGAACGGCTCCGGCGGGGACGGCGGGAGCGCGTCCAAGGTCCGCCAGCGCCTCGTGAGGTTCGGCACGCGCCCCTCGTCCACGAACTCGCCCATCCTCGAGCCCTTGCTCATCGCCGTCCGGGCCAACCACCCCAAGGCCGACGTGTCCGTCATCGCCAAGGCGTACGTCACGGCCGACCGCGCGCACCGGGGCCAGGTGCGGCGCAGCGGCGACCCGTACATCACCCACCCGGTCGCGGTGGCGACCATCCTCGCCGAGCTCGGCATGACGCCCCCGACCCTTGCCGCTGCACTCCTGCACGACACGGTCGAGGACACCGAGTACTCCCTCGACAGCCTGCGCTCCGACTTCGGCGACGAGATCGCGATGCTCGTCGACGGGGTGACCAAGCTGGACAAGGTCGTCTACGGGGAGGCCGCGCAGGCCGAGACGGTGCGCAAGATGGTCGTGGCGATGGCGAAGGACATCCGGGTCCTGGTGATCAAGCTGGCCGACCGCCTGCACAACGCCCGCACGTGGAAGTTCGTGCCTGCGGCCTCGGCCGAGCGCAAGGCCAGGGAGACCCTGGAGATCTACGCGCCGCTGGCCCACCGGCTCGGCATGAACACCATCAAGTGGGAGCTGGAGGACCTCTCCTTCGCGACCCTCTACCCGAAGATCTACGAAGAGATCGTGCACCTGGTGGCCGAGCAGGCCCCGGCACGCGAGGAGTACCTCAACACCGTGCGCGAGCAGGTCAACGAGGACCTCAAGGCCGCGAAGGTGCGCTGCACGGTGAGCAGCCGCCCCAAGCACTTCTACTCGATCTACCAGAAGATGATCGTCCGCGGGCGCGACTTCTCCGACATCCACGACCTCGTCGGGGTCCGGGTGCTCGTGGAGTCGGTGCGGGACTGCTACGCAGCCCTCGGCGCCCTGCACGCGCGGTGGAACCCGGTCCCCGGCCGGTTCAAGGACTACATCGCGATGCCCAAGTTCAACATGTACCAGTCGTTGCACACGACGGTGATCGGCCCCGGCGGGCGTCCGGTCGAGATCCAGATCCGGACGTACGACATGCACCGTCGCGCCGAGTACGGCGTCGCCGCGCACTGGAAGTACAAGGAGAACGCGAAGCATCCGGGCGCCACGGGCGACGCCTCCAGCGACATGGCGTGGCTGCGTCAGCTCGTGGACTGGCAGAAGGAGACGGCCGACCCCTCGGAGTTCCTCGACTCCCTCCGCTTCGAGATCCGCGGCTCCGAGGTCTACGTCTTCACCCCCAAGGGCGAGGTCATCGCCCTTCCCGCCGGTTCGACGCCGGTGGACTTCGCCTACGCGGTGCACACCGAGGTGGGGCACCGCACGATGGGCGCCCGGGTCAACAACCGGCTCGTCCCACTGGACTCCCAGCTGGAGAACGGCGACGTCGTCGAGGTGCTGACCTCGCGTGCGGAGTCCGCCGGCCCGAGCCGGGACTGGCTCGCCTTCGTCAAGAGCCCCCGTGCGCGGAACAAGATCCGCCAGTGGTTCTCCAAGGAGCGTCGCGAGGAGGCCGTCGAGCACGGCAAGGACTCCCTCGCCAAGTCGATGCGCAAGCAGAACCTCCCGCTCCAGCGGCTGCTGTCCCACGAGGCGCTCGTCACCCTGGCGAACGAGATGCGCTACGCCGACGTCTCCGCGCTCTACGCGGCGATCGGTGAGGGCCAGGTCGCTGCGAGCACCGTCGTCCAGCGGCTCGTGCAGTCGATCGGCGGGGAGTCCTCCGCGGAGGAGGACATCGCCGAGAGCACGCGTCCCGGTACCGTCCACCGTTCGCGGACGGGAGAGGCGGGCGTCCGTGTCAAGGGCGTCTCCGACGTGTGGGCCAAGCTCGCCAAGTGCTGCACCCCGGTCCCCGGCGACGAGATCATCGGCTTCGTCACGCGCGGTGCCGGGGTCAGCGTGCACCGGACGGACTGCGCCAACGTCGTCAACCTGCGTGAGCAGCCGGAACGGATGATCGAGGTCGAGTGGGATGCGGGCTCCGGCTCGGTCTTCCTGGTCCAGATCCAGGTGGAGGCGCTCGACCGCAGCCGGCTGCTCTCCGACGTGACCCGGGTCCTGTCCGACCACCACGTGAACATCCTGTCCGCGATGGTCTCCACCTCGCGGGACCGGGTGGCCATCTCGCGCTTCGTGTTCGAGATGGCGGAGACGACGCACCTGAACTCCGTGCTCGCGGCGGTGCGCAAGGTGGACGGGGTGTACGACGTCTACCGCATCACCGGGTCCAAGGCGGCCGAGCTGACCGTCGGCTGAGGCCGGCGTCGTCTGTCCCGCCCACCGCGACCGCTGAGCCGGCGCTCCGGGGTCGAGATCGCCGGTCTGACGCGAGATCGCCTGTACGAACCGGCGATCTCGCGTCGAACCTGCGATCTCAGGGCGGTCGTCGGCGGAACGGTGCGGCGCGGGCGTCAGTCGGGGTGACGCACGGCGTGCCGGACCGCGATCACGCCGTTGTCGAACCGCCGGTGGTCCAGCAGCTCGAGGTCGAGCCGGACGCCCCGGGGCAGCGCCGGCTTGCCGCCGCCCAGCAGGACCGGGCACAGGAGCAGCACGCACTCGTCGACCAGACCGTGCCGGAAGGCCTCCGCGGCGATGCCGGCGCCTCCGATGCTCAGGTCCGCGTCGGAGCTCTCCTTCAGACGCCGCACCGCGTCTGGATCGAACTGCCGCTCGAGCCTCGTGCGCGCGGTCGAGACCTCCGTCAGGGAGGTGGAGTAGACGACCTTGTCGGTGCCGCGCCAGATCTCGGCGTACTCCCGGACCACTGCGGGCGCGTCCGCCAGCCAGTCGTCGTCCTGCCAGACGCGCATCGTCTCGTACATGCGTCGCCCGTAGAGCGAGGTGCCGATGTGCCGCTCGTGCGCGTTCCAGAACGCGTGCACGTCCTCGTCCGGCACCGACCAGTCGATCGCACCGGCCTCGTCGTCGAGGAAGCCGGCGAGCGAGATTTTGGCCGCGTAGATGAGCCTGCCCATGGAGCCCTCCGTGCGGAGGGGGG
>NZ_JBFHHB010000122.1:0-9326 GCF_041597215.1 Actinotalea sp. | reverse complement strand
GACGCCCAGCGCTTCTCCCGACCGGCAGGACCCCACGGACGGCGACCCCGCGAGCGCCGAGCCCACCCTGGCGGACCTGGGTGAGGACGGCGTCCTCGCGCTCATCCTGCCGCGCCTCCCGCGCGGCGGGTCGACGCTCCTCGGGCCGGGTGACGACGCCGCCGTGCTCACCGCTGCCGACGGTCGGACCGTCGTCTCCACCGATGTCCTCGTCGACGGTCGCCACTTCCGGCGGGCGTGGTCCACCGGGACCGACGTCGGTCACCGCGCCGCCATGCAGAACCTCGCGGACATCGCCGCGATGGGGGCCCGCCCGACGGCGCTCGTCGTCGCTCTCGTCTGCCCGCTCGACCTCCCTGTCTCGTGGCTCCTCGGGCTCGCCGACGGTCTCGCCGCCGCCTGCGGACCGAGGATCGGTGTCGTCGGCGGGGACCTCTCGGCGGGCGAGGAGCTCGCGGTGTCCGTCACGGTGCTGGGGGACCTGGACGGGGCGGAGCCCGTGCTGCGCAGCGGTGCCCGGGTCGGCGACGTCGTCGCCCACGCCGGGGTGCGCGGCCGCTCGGCCGCGGGCCTCGACGCCCTGCTGGCCGGGAGGGACGAGGACCTGCCGGAGGTCGTCGAGGGCTATCGGCGACCCGTCTGCCCGATCGAGGCCGGCCCGGCTGCTGCGCGGGCAGGTGCGACGGCGATGCTCGACGTCTCCGACGGCCTGCTGAGGGACGCCGGGCGCATCGCGAGGGCGTCAGGGGTCACGCTCGACCTCGACGACCCGGAGCGGTCCTTCCTCCCGGACCTCGCAGCACTCGCCGAGGCGGAGCGGGTGCTGGGCGGTGACGCGCGGGCGTGGGTGCTCACGGGAGGGGAGGACCACGGGCTGCTCGCGACCTTCCCGCCGGGAACGGACCTGCCGGCACCGTTCCGCGCCGTGGGACGCGTCGTGCGGGTGGTCGAGGGCACGCCGGTGCTGGTCGCGGGTTCCCCGCCGCACGGAGCTCTCGGCTGGGACCACTTCAGCCGCTGAGCCGTGCCGGCCGCTCAGTTCCGGCGGTAGCGCACCTCGAGGTGGTTCTCCTCGCCGATCGGGTCGAGGCGCTCGACGCCGTCCGGGGTGAACCCGTGGCGGCGGTAGAAGTGCCGTGCCCTGGCGTTCGCCGCGAGGACCCACAGCGTCACGGGGACCTCCGAGGGGACCTCGGCGAGGATGGTGCGCATCAGCTCGCGGGCCACCCCATGGCCCCAGGCCTCCGGCTGGAGGTAGATCGAGTAGATCTCCAGCCCGCCCAGTTCGGCGTCCTCGTCGCGGCTCGGGCCGATCATGGCGAACCCGGCGACGGCCCCGTCCTCCTCGGCGACGAGGACCCGCGTCCGGGGAGCGGGGTTCTCGAGGATCTCTGCCCACTGCGCGGTCCTGGCCTCGACGTCCAGGTTCGCCAGGTAGCTCTCGGCGACCACGTCGGCATAGGCCTGGCGCCATGCGGCGATATGCGCCTCGGCGATCCCCCGCGCGTCCTCGACGCGAGCAGGACGGATGTTCAGGTCGATCAGGTCGTCCACCATGGGGCAACAGTGCCATCCGACCGGACGGCTCGCCAGACCTGGGCTGAGACTGCTGTGACTGCCCTGCCGAGACCGCCGACCGCGTCAGGACAGCACGACGCCCGCGGGCCGACGGGCACGCGGGCGACGAAGGGACTGCTCAGGCGGCGCGCTGGACCTTGCCGGCCTTGAGGCAGGAGGTGCAGGCGTTGACCCGCTTGGGGGCACCGGCCACGACGGCGCGCACGCGCTGGATGTTCGGGTTCCAGCGGCGCTTCGTCCGGCGGTGGGAGTGCGAGATGCTGTGCCCGAAGCTCGGGCCCTTGCCGCAGACGTCGCAGTTGGCAGCCACGTTCTTCTCCTGATCATTCGAGCACGCCGTCATCGACGGCAGGGACGGGGCGGGGCGGCCGTGCGGCCGTACTCCCGGTGCGCCCGGCGTGACCGGGCAACCTCGATAGGGTAGCCGATCGCGGGCGCCGACCCAAACGGGGCCGCCGGGAACGGAGGTACGAGGTGGATCCGGAGCCGGACCGGCCGCCAGGTCGGTTGGCGGAGGACCTTCGCCGGGTCCTGGGCGAGCGGACCGCCGCCGCCCTGGCCAAGCTGGGGCTGCGCACCGTCGAGGACCTCGTCCGGCACTACCCGCGGCGCTACGCGGAGCCGGGCAGGCTGACCGATCTCGCCTCCCTGCTCCCGGGGGAGCACGTGACGGTGATGGCCCAGGTGCGCCAGGCCACCGTCCGCGACATGCGCTCGCGCGGCGGGGCGATGCTCGCCGCGGTCGTCACCGACGGGACGCGGGAGCTCTCGTTGACCTTCTTCGCCAAGCGTCGCGGTGCGCTGCGACCCCATGAGGACCGGTTGCGTCCCGGCAGGGTCGGGCTGTTCACCGGCACCGTCGGGGAGTACCGCGGCAGCCTCCAGCTCACCCACCCCGACTACCAGCTGATCGGTGACGGCGCGGACGAGGAGGCAGCGGCGCTCGCGGCGGCCAGCAGGCCGATCCCCGTGTACCCCGCGTCCGCTGCCGTGCCGACCTGGCGGATCCAGCGAGCGGTGCGCACGGTCCTCGACCCGCTCACCGAGGACGACGTCCCCGACCCGATCCCTCCGGACGTCCGCTCCCGGCACGGCCTCCCGGGTCTGCTCGCCGCGCTCCGCCTCGTGCACGACCCGGCGAGCGAGAAGGAGGCGTACCGCGCACAGCACCGGCTGCGCTTCGAGGAGGCCTTCGTGCTGCAGTCCGCCCTGGCACGGCGTCGGGCAGAGGCAGCGGCCGTGCCGGGGACCGCACGACTCGGGTCCCCTGGCGCGCGCCGCAGCCTGCTCGCCGACTTCGACCGCCGGCTGCCCTTCGCCCTCACCGACGGTCAGCGCGAGGTGGGGGAGCAGATCGCGACCGACCTCGCCGCCACGAGCCCCATGCAGCGACTGCTCCAGGGGGAGGTCGGGTCGGGGAAGACCGTCGTCGCCCTGCGCGCGATGCTCCAGGTGGTCGACTCCGGTGGTCAGGCGGCCCTGCTCGCGCCCACGGAGGTGCTCGCCACCCAGCACCTGCGCACCCTGCGCGCCCTGCTCGGCACCCTCGCGGAGGAGGGGATGCTCGGAGGGGAGGAGCACGCGACCAGGGTCGTGCTGCTCACCGGCTCCCAGCCGGCCGCGGCCCGCAAGGAGGCGCTGCTCGACGCCGCGTCGGGGCGCGCGGGGATCGTCGTGGGCACCCACGCCCTGCTGGGCGAACATGTGCAGTTCGCCGACCTCGGCCTCGTCGTCGTCGACGAGCAGCACCGCTTCGGGGTGGAGCAGCGCGACGCCCTGCGCACCCGGGGGGACCGCTCCCCGCACCTGCTGGTGATGACGGCGACGCCCATCCCGCGCACGGTGGCGATGACCGTGTTCGGGGACCTGGAGGTCTCCACGCTCACGGAGGTCCCCTCCGGTCGGGCCGGCGTCGTCACCCATGTCGTTCCCGCGGACAACCCCGTGTGGACCGCCAGGACCTGGCAGCGGGTGCGCGAGGAGGTCGACGCCGGACGTCGCGCCTATGTCGTGTGCGCGCGGATCGACGACAGCGGCGACCAGGACGGCTCGGAGATGGTCCCCGTCGACGAGGACGAGCCCGCCTCGACCGACGGGTCCGCCCCCGCCCGACCGCCGCTGCGCGCGGTGCTCGAGGTCGCAGCCGAGCTCGAGGGCCTCCCCGCTCTCGCGGGGGTCGCGATCGGCGTCCTGCACGGGAGGCTCGGGGCTCGGGAGAAGGACGAGGTGATGGCTCGCTTCGCCTCGGGAGCCACCCCGGTCCTCGTGGCGACGACGGTCATCGAGGTCGGCGTGGACGTCCCCGAGGCCAGCGTCATGGTGGTGCTGGACGCGGAGCGCTTCGGTCTGTCGCAGCTGCACCAGCTGCGCGGCCGGGTCGGCCGGGGCTCCCACCCCGGGCTGTGCCTGCTCGTCTCGCGGGCAGCGGAGGGCACGCCGTCCGCCACCCGCGTGCAGACCCTCGCCGCGACCTCCGACGGGTTCGCGCTCGCGACCGTCGACCTGGAGCTGCGCCGCGAGGGCGACGTGCTGGGGGCCTCGCAGTCGGGGAGGTCGAGCTCCCTGCGACTGCTGCGCGTGGTCCGCGACGCCGAGCTCCTCGCCACCGCCCGTGAGGACGCCCGCGCCCTCGTGGCGGCCGATCCGGGCCTGGGGTCCTGGCCGGCCCTGCACGCGGCGATCGAGGCCTGGCTCGACCCCCGCCGGGAGGAGTTCCTCGAGCGGGCCTGAGGCAGCGGTGCTCGAGCCGTGGGGGAGCGGCCGGGCCTGCCGATGCAGGGTCCGTCGGACCGGCGCCGCGCGCTGCGTAGGCTGTCGGCGTGTCCAAGCCCGCACGCGAGTCCGCGTCCACCCCGTCCGGTCGGCCTGCGCGCTCCCGTCCCTCGGCCAAGCGCCCGCCCGTGGTCAGGGCCGTCGACCTGCGGGTCGGCTACGCCGGGGCCCCCGTGTGCGCCCCCGTCTCCTTCTCGCTCCCCGCCGGCAAGATCATGGCGCTGGTCGGCCCCAACGGCGCCGGGAAGTCGACGGTGCTCCGCGCGGTGCTCGGCCTGCTCGAGCCGCTGTCCGGGACGGTGCAGGTCCTCGGGCGGGCCGTCGACGAGCGGGCGGTGGCCTACCGCGCCCAGGTCGCCAGCGTGCTCGACGACGACGCCTGGTTTCCCGCGCTGACCGTCTCCGAGCACCTCTACCTGACGGCCCGCGGTCACGGCGTCGCCGATGCCGAGGAGGAGGTCGACGAGCTGCTCGAGGAGTTCGGCCTCGCCGACCACGCGCATGCGCTCCCGACCGCGCTGTCCTCGGGCCAGCGGCGGCGACTGCTCCTGGCGGCCGGGCTCGTCCGGCCGCGCTCGCTGCTGGTGCTCGACGAGCCCGAGCAGCGTCTCGACGTCGCGATGCGCGGACACCTCGCCGACCGGCTCAACGCCGAGAAGGTGGCCGGCGGATCCGTCCTGCTCGCCACGCACGACCCCCAGCTGCTCGCCGCCGTCGCGGACCGCGCCGTGCTCGTGGGCGACACCAGCGGGACCCTGAGCGTGGACGACGCGGTCGAGGCCCTCCAGCCGGGGGTCCTGTGAGCGCGTCCGCCGCCGGCGCGGAGCCCGAGCGCTGGTGGGAGGCGGATCCCGCCGACCTCCAGCACGAGGCGCAGGACCTCGGCGACCCGCTGGAGCCAGCCGTCGGCCCGGAGGAGCTCACCGCCTTCCCCGCTGCACGCTCGATCCGTCGGTACACCGTCGCGGTGGCCCGGCAGCGCTCCGGCGCCGGGGTCGGCGAGCTGCTCGGTGACGTGTACTACGCGGTCATCATGATCGCGATCGGCTTCGGGCTCGCCCTCGGCGTCGCCGGTCAGCTGACCTCGACCGCTGCCCCCGTCGCGGCCGCCGGCACGGGGGCCTCCCTGCCCGCGGTGGTCGCGGTGGGGCTGGTGGCGCTCGCCGGGGTGGTCCTCACCCTGGCCGGACGCCTCGGCCCCGTCGGGCTGGGCGGCGCAGAGGCGACGTGGTGGCTCGGGCTGCCGGTCGAGCGTCGCGGACTGGTCCGTCCCGCGTCCCGACGCATCCCGCTCGTGGCCGCCGCCGCGGGCGCCCTCGTCGCGGGGATCCTCGACGGAGGACTGCTCGACGACGCCGGGATCGGGCACGTGCTGCGGATCGCCGCTGCTGCCGCCCTGGTGTGCGCGGGCGTCGTCCTGCTCGCCGGGCTCGCGCAGTCGTGGCGGGGCAACCGGCTGGCCGTCGTCGTCGGTGACGTGATCGTCGCCGTCTCGCCCGTCATCGCCGTGCTCGCCGTCGTCGGCGGCTGGCAGATGGACGGACTCCCCGACGCGCCCCTTCCCGTGCTGCTGGTCGGCGCCGTCGTCGTGCTGCTGCTGGCGGTCGCGCTCGACCGCCGCCTCGGTTCGATCCAGGGTCGCAGCCTGCGCGAGAGCGGCTCCGTCGCGGCGCAGGCCGCCGGTGCGCTCGCCTCGATGGACTCCCGCGAGCTCGGCCGGGTGCTCACCGACCGTGTCGCCAAGCAGCGCCGCCGCCGGTCCTGGCGGATGCGCCTCGTGCGCGGACCCGGCTCCGCGATCGTCGCAGCGGACCTCGTGGTCCTCGTGCGCTCGCCCCGGCACCTCGTGCAGGTCGTCGTCGCCGCCCTGCTGCCGGCTCTCGTGGTGACCACCCCGCAGCTCGCGGGGACGCTCGGCGTGCTCGTCGCGATCGTCGGCGGAGGGTACGTCGCGATGCTCGCGACCGGGGAGGGTGCGCGCCGCGCGGAGATGGCCCCGGTGCTGGACCGGCTCCTCCCGCTCGGGGCCGAGCAGGTGCGGCGCCTGCGCCTGATCGTCCCCGGTGTCGTGATGCTCGGCTGGGCGGTCGTCGCCTTCGGGACGATCGGCCTGTGGCGAGGCGACCTCGCCCTGTGGCTCGTGCTCGGTGTCCTCACCACGCCGGTCTGGGCGGGAGGGGCCCTGCGCACCGCGTACCGGCCGGCGCCGGACTGGGGAGGGAACCTCGTCTCCACCCCCATGGGGGCACTTCCCACCGGGGTCGCGGCGGTGCTGGCCCGCGGACCGGACGTCGTCGTGCTCGGCATGGTGCCCGCGATCATCGCGCTCGTCATCGGGTCCGTCCCGCCCGCGGTGCTCACCGCGCAGCTCCTCGTCTCGGTGATCGCGGCCCGGGTCGGGTCGAGCGCCTCCACCAAGACCCTCATGGAACGACTCACCGACGCCTCCGCCGCGCCGACGGCGCCGGCAGGGGGAGCGCTGCGATGACCCGCATCGTCGCCGGGACGGCAGGGGGGCGGTCGCTCGTGGTCCCGTCCACCGGGACCCGGCCGACGAGCGACCGGGTCCGTGAGGCGCTGTTCTCCCGGCTCGAGCACCTGGGGCTCCTCGACGGGACAGCCGTGCTCGACCTCTTCGCCGGTTCCGGCGCCCTGGGGCTGGAGGCCGCGAGCAGGGGAGCGGCGTCGGTCGTGCTCGTCGACCATGCCAAGGCCGCCGTCACCGCGCTGCGCCGCAACGTGTCGGCGCTCGGCCTGCCGGGCGTGTCCGTCGTCCCCGAACGGGCGTTGCCGTACCTGCAGCGTCGCCGCCCGGAGCCGGCCCTGGACCTCGTGCTCCTCGACCCGCCGTACGAGCTCGCCGAGGAGGACCTCGCCCACGTGCTGACGGCGCTCCACGCGCACCTGGCGCCGGAGGCGGTCGTCGTCGTCGAACGCTCGGCCCGTAGCCCGGAGCCCTGCTGGCCGGACGGCGACACGGCCCTGCACCGTCAGGAGGAACGCCGCTACGGCGAGACCGTGCTCTGGTTCGCCGCGCCGTAGGCTGGGGCCCGTGAGCATCGCCGTCTGCCCGGGATCCTTCGACCCGATCACGCTCGGTCACCTGGACGTGATCCGTCGGGGGTCGGCGCTGGTCGACGAGGTCGTGGTCGCCGTGGCGACCAACGCGGGCAAGCAGCCGCTGCTGTCCCTCGAGGAGCGGGTGGACCTGGCCCGACGGGCCGTGGCCGACCTGCCGGGCGTCCGGGTGGAGGCCGTGGGCGGGCTGCTCGTGGACTACTGCCGTTCGATCGGGGCGAGCGTGCTGCTCAAGGGGCTGCGGAACGGGGCCGACTACGACGCCGAGCTGCCGATGGCCCTGATGAACCGTCACCTGACGGGGATCGAGACCGTCTTCCTCCCCGCCGACCGTTCGGCGGTCCACATCGCCTCCTCGCTCGTCAAGGACGTGGCGCGGCACGGGGGGCCGATCGACGACCTCGTCCCGGAGGGCGTGGCCGAGGTGGTCAGGGCCCGCTGGGCCGAGCGGGCCGAGCAGGACGGACGTGAGGCAGGGAGGGCGCATGGATGAGGGACTGACCACGATCCTCGTCGAGATCGAGCGCGCCGTGCAGCAGGCACGGGCGATGCCGATGTCCTCGTCGGTCCTGGTGAGCAGGGCGGAGCTGCTCGACCTGGTGGAACAGGCACGAGCGGCGCTCCCTGACCAGCTGGGCCGGGCGGACGAGCTGCTCGCCGACGCCGACGACGTGCTCGCCGAGGCGCGTGCGCAGGCCGAGCAGATCGTCGCCGCTGCACGGGAGAGGGCGGCAGAGCTCGTCTCCACCGAGCAGGTGGTCGTGGCCGCCCGGGTGCGGGCCGAGGAGATCGTCGCCGCGGCCGAGGCCACCGGGGCGCAGCTGCGCCGCGAGGCGGACGACTACTGCGACCGCCGACTCGCCGACTTCGAGATCGACCTCGGTCGGGTGGTCGCGCAGGTGCAGGCCGGACGGGCCAAGCTGGCCGGGAGGCTGGACGCCGGGCGCTGATCGTCGGCCCGCGACGGGGCGAGTTGGGTGACGGGTCCCGATGCCGTAGCATTGTGCGTCGGCCCTGCCGCTCATGGCGCGGACCGGATCCCTCAGCATTGGACTTGACCGTGGAGCGCCCGATCGACCTCGATCCCCGTTCGCCCTTCGTGCTCGACACCCACGAGCTCGGACGACGACCGGGAACGATGCGAACGGTCACCCGCACGGTGCCAGCGCCGGAGGATCTCGGTACTGCTGTGATCGGCATCCCCGCCGGAAGCGATCTCGAGCTCGACTGTCGACTCGAGGCCGTCATGGAGGGGATCCTGGTCTCCGGATCCGTCCGGGGCGGGACCGTTGGTGAGTGCGTGCGGTGCCTGGACGAGATCCTCGGCGAGATCGAGGTCCCGATCCAGGAGCTCTACGTGTATCCCGAACGGGCCCAGGTCGCTGTCGAGGACGGCGACGACGAGGAGGATCTGCGTGAGCTCGAGGGCGATCTGATCGACCTCGAGCCCGCGTTGCGTGATGCGGTGGTGCCAGCACTCCCGTTCCGTCCGGTCTGCTCTCCGGAGTGCCCCGGTCTGTGCCCGCAGTGCGGCGCACGGCTGGCGGATCCTGAGAACGCCGGGCACCAGCACGAGGTCATCGATTCGCGATGGTCCGAGCTGACCAGCCTGTTCGACGAACCGAAAGAGAGCTAGCCGTGGCTGTTCCGAAGCGCAAGATGTCGCGCAGCAACACCCGTGCGCGTCGGTCGCAGTGGAAGACGACCGCAGCGACCCTCACGACCTGCCCGCGCTGCCAGGGCAACAAGCTCCCGCACATGGCGTGCCCGTCGTGCGGTGCCTACAACGGCCGTCAGTACGCCGAGGCGATCCGCACCGAGCACGAGGCCAGCTGAGTCGTGAGCGCCGGCGGTGGTCCTTCTGCCGCACCCGCCAACCGTCTTGCCGAGGAGCTCGG
>NZ_JBFHHB010000121.1:0-9575 GCF_041597215.1 Actinotalea sp. | reverse complement strand
CGCGAATGCGGAGAAGATGCATTCCGTTCACCGGGCCGCGTCCCGGACTGCTGTGGAGAAGTATCGCGCCTCGCAATTGTGGAAATTTGACTGGCGTGCCGCATATCCCCGTGATCTTGGTGTGAGAACGAGGGTCTCGACAGGACGTGATCACGGCACAATGGGGTGATGGACGTCATCTTCGTGCCCGGGTCTGGACGTGGCGGCGCCGCAGCCTGGCCCGAGCAGTCCTCGGATCGTTGGGGCGAAGGGGTCCGCCCGGTCTTCCTTGGCGCGGGTGTCCAGGGAGTAACTGCAGCAGCCGTGATCACAGCCATGGGTGCGGCCGGCGGGCACCTGGTCGCCCACTCCTCGGGCGCGGTTGCAGCGACGCTCGCGGCGGCCGCCCGTCCCGGCTTCGTGCGCTCGCTCGTGCTGTTCGAGCCCGCGTGCTTCGCCCTCGCGCGTGGCGGGGACGAGGTCGAACGCCACGTCGGCCAGATGATCCCGGTCTTCCGGGAGGCGAGCGAGGCCGCCGTGAGCGATGGCGAGTTCGCGACCCGCTTCCTCACCGCACTGGGGGCCAAGCCGCCGTTCCCGCCCGAACCCACGCTCTCGGCGATGGGCCAGAGGGTGCGGGCTGTGCCGCCACCGTGGGACCACCCATCCGACGCGTCGTTCATCCCTGCCGTGCCGACTCTGGTGATCACGGGGGGTTGGAACGCCCTCTACGACGAGGTCGCGGCGGCACTGGTGCACGCCGGAGCGAGGCACGTGGTGCTCCCCGGGCACGAGCATCGGCCCCAGGACCACGAGCAGGCCTCCCGGCTCCTGCGTGCACACTGGTCGGCCTCGATGTCGTGACCGGCCGCGGAAGCCGCGCCACGCCCGGGAGCACTGTCGTGCGGGGGGTATTGCGCAGGGCACGACCGGGGGACGGCGAGATCGGTCGTCGTGGCCAGGCCACAGCCCGGCCGACCACCCGTCGCGCCCGGCGCACGTACCGAGCAGGCGGTACGCGGCGGGACAGTCCACCTCCCCCGATGTCGGACGGACCGCCTACCCTTGCAGGGCGATGACGACCCTCTTCGATGACTTCAACCTGCGCGGCTTCGACCACGCGCCCCTTCCCGCTGTGCCCTCGCGGGCGGCGGACGAGGCCGACGGGAGGGGGACGGCCGACGACGACCGATCGGTGCCGCACCCCGGCGGTGCCGCTGCGGCGGACCTGCTCGTCGGGCTCAACCCCGAGCAGCGCGAGGCGGTGCTGCACACGGGTTCCCCGCTGCTCATCGTCGCGGGCGCCGGATCCGGCAAGACGCGTGTGCTGACCCACCGCATCGCCCACCAGCTCGCCACCGGTCGTGTGCGCCCGGGCGAGGTCCTCGCGATCACCTTCACCAACAAGGCAGCGGCCGAGATGCGTGAGCGGGTCGCTGGTCTGGTCGGCCCGGCGGCGAGGGCCATGTGGGTCTCGACCTTCCACTCCGCGTGCGTGCGCATCCTGCGTCGGGAGGCGGCGACGCTCGGACTGCGCAGCTCCTTCTCGATCTACGACTCCGCCGACTCCCAGCGGCTGCTCACCCTGGTGTGCCGTGAGCTGGACCTCGACGTGAAGAAGTACCCGCCCAAGGTGCTCGCCTCGAAGATCTCGAACCTCAAGGACGAGCTCGTCGACCCCGAGACCTACGCGTCGACCTCCGGCGCGGCCTCGGGTGCGGCGAACGCCTTCGACGAGGTCCTCTCGTCGGTCTACACGCGGTACCAGGCGCGACTGCGCCAGGCCCACGCACTCGACTTCGACGACCTCATCACCACGACCGTCCACCTCCTGCAGGCCTTCCCCGCCGTGGCCGAGCACTACCGTCGGCGGTTCCGCCAGATCCTCGTCGACGAGTACCAGGACACGAACCATGCCCAGTACGTGCTGGTCCGCGAGCTCACCGGTGCCATCGGGGACACGAACCTCGCCGAGCTGACCGTCGTCGGCGACGCCGACCAGTCGATCTACGCGTTCCGCGGGGCCACCATCCGCAACATCATGGAGTTCGAGGCCGACTACCCGAACGCCCGCACCATCAAGCTCGAGCAGAACTACCGCTCGACCCAGACGATCCTCTCCGCTGCGAACGCGGTGATCTCCCGCAACCCGGGCCGGACCCCGAAGCGGCTGTGGACCGATGCGGGCGCCGGCCCGCAGATCGTCGGCTACGTCGCGGACAACGAGCACGAGGAGGCCCGGTTCGTCGCGGAGGAGATCGACCGGCTCGGCGACACCGAGGGCGTCAGACCAGGGGACGTCGCCGTGTTCTACCGCGCCAACGCCCAGTCCCGTGCGCTGGAGGAGGTGCTCATCCGCGTCGGCCTGCCGTACAAGGTCGTCGGCGGGACGCGCTTCTACGAGCGCAGGGAGGTCAAGGACGCCGTCGCGTACCTGCGGGCGATCGCCAACCCGGACGACGACGTCAACCTCCGGCGGATCCTCAACGTGCCCAAGCGCGGGCTGGGCGACCGGTCGGAGGCGATGCTCGCCGCCTTCGCCGAGCGCGAGCGGATCTCCTTCGGTCAGGCCCTGGACCGGGTCGACGAGGCCCCGGGGCTCGGCACCCGTGCGGTCACGGGGCTGCGCGCCTTCGGAGAGCTCATGGCGGGGCTGCGCGAGCTCGCTGCGTCCGGGGCAGGTCCCGGCGAGATCCTCGGGGCCGTGCTGGACCGCACCGGTTACCTCGCGGAGCTGCGCGCGAGCGACGACCCGCAGGACGCCTCCCGCGTCGAGAACCTCGCCGAGCTCCACGCCGTGGCCACCGAGTTCGAGGCCGCGGAGCCCGAGGGCGACCTCGCGGACTTCCTCGAGCGCGTCTCGCTCGTCGCCGACTCCGACCAGATCCCCAGCGCGGACGTCGCCGACGGCGCGGCGGAGGCCGAGCCGAAGGTCGACCAGGGCGTCGTCACGCTGATGACCCTGCACACGGCCAAGGGGCTCGAGTTCCCGGTCGTCTTCACCACCGGCTGGGAGGACGGCACCTTCCCGCACCTGCGGTCCCTGTCGGACACGGATCAGCTCGCCGAGGAGCGCCGACTCGCCTATGTCGGGCTGACCCGCGCGCGAGAGCGCCTGTACATCTCCCGTGCAGCGGTTCGCACGGCATGGGGAGTACCCAACGAGTTCCCCGCGAGCCGCTTCCTCGACGACGTCCCGGAGGAGCTCGTCGACTGGCGGCGCCGCGAGTCCAGCATGGCGACCTTGCGTTCCGGTGGGTCCGGCTGGGGAGGTGGCGCCTCGGCCTGGGGCGGCCGGTCCGGCGGGGCAGGCCGGAACGACGACGGACGGACGGGCCCCGGCGCGACGCGTCGCGCGGGCGCCCCGGCTGCGGCGAGGACCGCCGGGACCGTCGGGTCCAGCGGTGCGAGGTTCGGCTCGGCGACCCCGCGACCTGCGGGTTCGGTCCCCTCCGTGGAGATCGGCGACCGCGTGACCCACGACGCCTACGGCATGGGCACCGTCATCGCGACGGAGGGTTCGGGGCCCAATGCCGTGGCGAAGATCGACTTCGGTGCGGACGGCGTCAAGCGCCTGCTCCTGCGCTACTCACCCGTCACCAAGCTCTGAGACGGACGGACTCCGACGGGCCCCGGATGGGTCCAAAGTCTCTCGACGTAGAGATATCCATCGGAAAGGCGGCTACCATCGCTGCGGCGGTGGACACCGGCGTATCGCGGCGACGAAGGGCGGCAGGGTGGACCTGTTCGAGTACCAGGCACGGGATCTCTTCGAGAAGCACGGTGTCCCCGTGCTGGGCGGGATCGTCGCCAGGACGGCAGACGAGGCAGAGGCAGCGGCCGACCGGCTCGGCGGCGGAACGGTCGTCGTCAAGGCCCAGGTGAAGACGGGCGGCCGAGGGAAGGCCGGTGGCGTCAAGCTCGCGCACTCCCCGCAGGAGGCAGGCGCGAAGGCCGGGGAGATCCTCGGCATGGACATCAAGGGCCACACCGTGCACCAGGTGATGGTCGCGGCCGGCGCGAAGATCGCCGAGGAGTACTACTTCTCCGTCCTGCTCGACCGGTCCGAGCGTCGCTACCTCGCGATGTGCAGCGTCGAGGGCGGGATGGAGATCGAGCAGCTCGCCGTCGAGCGTCCCGATGCGCTCGCCAAGGTCGCGGTGGACCCGATCGTCGGCATCGACGCGGCCAAGGCCGCCGAGATCGTCGCCGAGGCGGGCTTCGCCGAGGACGTCGCAGGGGAGGTCGCCGCAGCCATCCAGAAGCTGTGGGCCGTCTACCGCGAGGAGGACGCCACCCTCGTGGAGGTCAACCCGCTGGTGCGGACGGAGGACGGCCGCATCGTCGCCCTCGACGGCAAGGTCACCCTCGACGCGAACGCCGACTTCCGTCACCCGGACCACGCAGAGCTCGAGGACGCCGCCGCTGCGGACCCGCTCGAGGCCAAGGCCAAGGAGCACGACCTCAACTACGTCAAGCTCGACGGTTCGGTCGGCATCATCGGCAACGGTGCGGGTCTCGTCATGAGCACGCTGGACGTGGTCGCGCAGGCGGGGGTGCGTCACGGTGGAGTGACCCCGGCGAACTTCCTCGACATCGGCGGTGGCGCCTCGGCCGAGGTGATGGCCGCCGGTCTGGACGTCATCCTCGGGGACCCGCAGGTCACCGCCGTCTTCGTCAACGTCTTCGGCGGGATCACCGCCTGCGACGCGGTGGCCAACGGCATCGTCACGGCCCTGCAGATGCTCGGCGGGAACGCGACCAAGCCCCTCGTCGTCCGGCTCGACGGAAACAACGTCGCCGAGGGACGCGCGATCCTGCGCGCCGCGGCACATCCCCTCGTCACCCTCGCCGACACGATGGACGGCGGCGCCGACAAGGCTGCCGAGCTCGCCCACGCCGGCGCCTGAGAACCCGAGACAGAGAGAGCACAGACATGGCGATCTTCCTGACCGAGACCTCGAAGGTCATCGTCCAGGGCATGACCGGCGCCGAGGGGCAGAAGCACACCACCCGGATGCTCGCCTCGGGCACCCAGGTGGTCGGTGGCGTCAACCCGCGCAAGGCCGGCACGTCCGTCACCTTCCCCCAGGGCGACGGCACCGTCGACGTCCCCGTGTTCGGCACCGTCGCCGAGGCGATGGCCGCGACCGGGGCCGACGTCTCCGTCGTCTTCGTCCCGCCCGCCTTCACGAAGGCTGCGGTCCTGGAGGCCGTCGAGGCGGCGATGCCCCTCGTGGTCATCATCACCGAGGGCGTCCCCGTCGCCGACACCGCGGAGTTCTTCACCGCAGCCCAGGCCGCGGGTGTCCGGCTCATCGGGCCGAACTGCCCCGGGATCATCAGCCCCGGGAAGTCCAACGTGGGGATCATCCCCGCGGACATCTCCGGCCCCGGCCGGATCGGGCTCGTCTCCAAGTCGGGGACGCTGACCTACCAGATGATGTTCGAGCTGCGGGACTTCGGCTTCTCGACCGCGATCGGCATCGGCGGTGACCCGATCATCGGGACGACGCACATCGACGCCCTCGAGGCCTTCGAGGCCGATCCGGAGACCGACGCCATCGTGATGATCGGCGAGATCGGCGGCGACGCCGAGGAGCGTGCGGCCGCGTACATCACGGAGCACGTCACCAAGCCGGTCATCGGCTACGTCGCCGGCTTCACCGCGCCGGAGGGCAAGACGATGGGACACGCGGGCGCGATCGTGTCCGGCTCCTCCGGCACCGCCCAGGCGAAGAAGGAGGCCCTCGAGGCCGCCGGCGTGAAGGTCGGGCGCACGCCGAGCGAGACCGCCGACCTCATGCGGGAGATCCTCTCCGCCTGAGGCACGCCGCATCGACGAACCCCCGGACCCCCGACGGTCCGGGGGTTCGTCGTCCCGGCACACCGTGGGGGTGAACCGGTTCGTCGTCCCGCCACACCGCGGAGGTGAACTGGTTCGTCGTCCCGACACACCGCGGAGGTGAACCGGAGGACCGGCCCGCAGCAGGGACCATGGCAGGGTGAGCCGCCCGTCCGTCCCCTCCGCACGCCGCCCCGGCGCGCCGGCAGGACGCCCGGCCACCCCGACCGCCCGCCCTCCGGCGCACCCCACGGCTCGACCCGCCGCCCGCCCGGCAGCCCGGTCCTCGGCAGCAGGGCAGGGCAGCTCGCGGTTCCGGGCGGGTCTGTACGGACTGTCCGAGCGCGTCGGCGTCGCGGTCGACGGCTATCGCCGCACCACCTCCGCCGAGGGCGCCCCGCACTGGGTCTCCGGTCTCCTCGCCGGGGCACAGGGCGCGTTCCTGTCCTTCCTCGTGGTGGTCCTGCCCACGATGGCGGCCTACGTCGCCACCTCGGCGGACCCGAGCAACGCCGAGGTGGGCTGGCCTCGCGCGGCAGCGGTCGGCGCGGCCCTGTGGCTGCTCGGGCACGGCGGGAGCCTGGTCGCGGGAGGCGCGACGGTGACCCTCGTCCCGCTCGGGCTGACGGCCCTCTCCTTCTTCGCCGCGTACGCCTCCGCCCGGCGCACCGCACGGCCGACGGCTCGGGCGTGGGTCGCCTTCGTCGGCGGCTACCTGGTGATCGCCCTCGCGGCGCTGCTCGTCGCCGGTGCGGGCGGCCCGCTCGGCGCCGGGCCGATCGCTCTGCTCCGCGGGCTCGGCGGGGTGCTGCTCGTGGCGGGCCTCGGTGGCGGGGCGGGCATCCTCGGTCGTGGCGCGCTCGCCCGGGCGACCGCGCGATGGCGTGAACGGCTACCGGCGTGGGTCCGGCTCGCCGTGCGCGGGGGAGTGATGTGCGGGGCGCTCCTGGTCGCCCTCGCCGCCGGGCTGACGCTCCTGTGGATCCTCCAGGGGCGGGCGCCGACGGACGACATCGTCACGGCACTCGACCCGGACCCGGTCGGCGGGGTCGTCATGGGGCTGGCCCAGCTGGCCGTCCTGCCGAACCTCGTCCTGTGGGCGGTGGCGTGGATCGTGGGTCCCGGTTTCGTCGTCGGCCAGGGAACCGTCTTCTCGCCGGCGGAGGTCGTCGGTGGGCCGATGCCGGCGCTGCCCCTGCTCGGCTCCCTCCCGACGAGCGCCGGGGGCGTGCTCCAGGCCGTGCCGGTCGTGCTCGTGCTGCTCGGCGCGCTCTGCGGCTGGTGGTGGCACCGGCGCCGGGAGTGCCGTGGGGCGTGGCAGCCCGCCGTCGCCGCGCTCGCCATCGGTGGCACGGGTGGCGGCGTCGTCGGTGTCCTCTCCCTGCTCGCCTCGGGGGCTGCCGGTCCCGGGCGGCTCGCCGTCGTGGGCGCCCCCGTGCTCGAGGTCGCGGCGACCGCCGCCCTGCTGCTCGCGGTGGGCGCCGCGATCGTGGCGGTGCCGGCGGAGGGCGCCGTGCGGGCCGGCGTCGCCCGTGGGGCGCGCGCTCTCGCCGGGCGGGTCCGGGGCGGCTCTCAGCCTCCGGGGGAGAGCAGCGACGCCCAGCCCGACACGGCGGACTCCAGCGCCTCCTGATAGCTCTCGGCGCAGGCGTCCTGGGCGGAGATCGTCAGGGCGTTCGCTACGCACCGCTGGTTCTCCATCTGGATCGACCAGAGGGCGATGCTCGAGCCGACCGTGAGCATCATCAGCGAGGTGAAGGCGAGCCCGCCCGCGAGCAGGGCGATGAGCGGGCTGCGGCCGAGCCCCGCGCGCACCAGGCGGCCGATCGCGCGGATCCCGAGCACCAGGGCCGGGAGCCCGAAGGCGAGCGCAGCCGGCTGCCACGGCAGCGGGAGCCCCGAGACGAGGAGGGTCGCGAGCATGAGCATCACCACGGTGCCCACGGGGCGCGTCGCCTCGCGCACGGCCTCGGGGTCGGGCGGGGGCGTGTGGGGCTGCGGCGCGCCCGTCCACTCCCTCAGCGGTCGCTGCTGCCCGTCGGGAGCAGGCTCGTGCCCCGGCCGACCCGGCTCCGGGGGTGAGCCGGCCGGCCGCGCGCCCAGCGGGCGCTCGGCGCCCCACCCGTCGGCCTGACCTCCCGGGCGGGGCGGGGCGTAGGGGTTGTTCACACGTCTCCTCGGTCCACACGATGCACGGACACCCAGTGTCCCACCGCTCGCGGCGCGGCTAGGGTCGCCCCGTGCCCACCCCGCCCGACCCCACGTCTCCTGATCCCGCCGCGGGCTCGCGGGCCGGTGCCCCGCGGCCCGCGGCGGCAGGTCCGCCCGCGAGCACGACCGGCCGCCCGGCCCGGGTCGTCGTCCTGGCCTCCGGGGCGGGCTCGAACCTGGCGGCCCTGCTGGACGCCCAGCGTGCGGGCGGGTCCGCCGCCCGGGTCGTCGGGGTGGTCAGCGACGTCGCCTCGGCAGGTGCCCTCGACCTCGCGAGGCAGGCGGGGGTCGCCACTGCCGTCGTCGCACCGCGGGACTTCGCCGACCGCTCCTCCTGGGACGCAGCCCTCGCCCAGGCCGTCGGCGTCTTCGACCCGGCATGGGTCGTCTGCGCCGGCTTCATGCGGATCCTCGGCTCACCCTTCCTCTCGCGGTTCGAGGGGCGGGTGCTCAACACCCACCCGGCCCTGCTCCCCGCCTTCCCGGGGGCGCACGCCGTGCGCGATGCCCTCGCTCATGGGGTCCGCGTGACCGGGTGCACGGTGCACCTGGTGGACGCGGGCGTCGACACCGGCCCGATCCTCGCCCAGCGCGCGGTGGAGATCGACGAGGACGACGGGGAGGAGTCCCTGCACGAGCGCATCAAGCTCGTCGAGCGTCGACTTCTCGTCGAGGTCGTGGACCGCGTCGTGCGGTCGGGGATCGTCGTCGACGGGCGGCGTGCGCGCCTGGGCTGAGGTCTGTGGCCGGGGCGCACGGCGGGCGTAGCATCTCGCCCATCGGCTCTCGGGGGGAGAGTCACCTCTCCTCGGGGGAACCATGGGCCCGGAGCTCGGCGCGATGCGCCTCGACCTGGTGAGCGGCGTGATGGGCACGACGATCGCGCGCGTCCGGGAGGTCCTCGCCACGGGCGTGGGCGACGTGGACGGCGGCCTCTTCGTGCCGGACGGCGGGGATCTGGTCCCCTTCGGGCCGAGCGGCTTCACCGCAGCGGCCGAGATCATCCCCGTGCTCGTCGGCATCGGGTTCGTCGTCGCGATCGTGCTCGCGATCCGCAACGCCGGCGTCTACCTCCGCAGAGGGATCGACCCCACGACGGTGGACGCCGAGATGAAGGCCCGGCTGCTGCAGAGCCCGATGCTCGCCGGCGGCGACCTCCTCTCGCCCGCCGACGGCGCGGCGAGACCTGACGCACCCGCGCCGCGCAGCGTCGAGGAGCGCCTCGCCGAGATCGACCGGCTCGCGGCGACCGGTGCGATCAGCGACGCCGAGCGGGCGGCCGCGCGGGCCGAGGTGCTGCGCGACCTGTAGCCGGCGGGCCGTTGTGCGCGACCTGTAGTCGGCGGGCCGTGGTGCGCGACCTGTAGTTGGCGGGCCGTGGTGCTGTGTCACGGTAGCCAGCGGTCCGTGACGAGCGACCGGCGAGGTCCGTGCCGCGCGCGAGGTCTCGGCTAGACTCGTCCCGGCCGTGACTGGCGTGAGGTGGGGTCAACCACCAGGGAGCGGCCGCAGTTCCCTGCCGTGCACCGTCCGCCTGGGT
>NZ_JBFHHB010000120.1:0-9611 GCF_041597215.1 Actinotalea sp. | reverse complement strand
CGTGCAGCCGGGCGACCCGCTCGGCCGACATCCGCTCGGCGGGGGCGGTGATGCTCACGGCGGCGACCGCTGTCCCCGAACGCAGCAGCGGGACAGCCAGACAGCTGATCCCGGGCTCGTTCTCCTCGTCCTCCGTCGCGTAACCGGTCTCCCGTGCGCGCTCGATCACGGACCACAGATGCTCGACGTCCACCGGCCGCCCGGAGGTGTCCGACGGACCGATGCTCGCCACGGCCGCGCCCACGTACGCCGAGAGCGCTGCCCGCGTGGTTCCCCGGTAGGCGAGCAGGGCCCGGCCGAGCGCCGTGGTCACGGCGGGGATCCGCCTGCCGACGGCCGACCACACGCGCACCGACCGCTCCGGCTCGACCTTGTCGAGGTAGAGCACCTGGGTCCCGCTGAGCACACCGAGGTGCACCAGCTCGTCGGCCGCGAGGCAGATCGCGACGAGTGCGGGGTGCAGCAGGACGGCGAGGTTCTCGTCGCCGAGGAAGTCGTCGGCCAGCCGGGTCGCCGCCGGACCGAGGAGGTAGGTCCCCGTCGCCGGGTCCTGGGTGGCGAACCCGCGGTACCGGAGCGCGGCCAGGGTGCGGTGCACGGTCGACTTGTTCAGACCGAGCCCAGCGGCGAGGTCGGCAAGGCCGGTGCCGTGCCCGCCGGAGGCAGCGAGCGCCTGGAGCACGAGCAACGCCCGGTCGACGGACTCGACCGGCGACGCCGCGCTCCCCACCGGAGCGGGGTCGCGCGGCGCGTCGGAGTTCTCGGTCATGGGGCCACCGTAGGAGATCGGCGGACCGGGACGCTCAACGAGCCAGCCATCCCCCGTCCACGGCCAGCACCTGACCGTGCACGTAGGCCGAGGCGGACGAGGCGAGGAAGACGACGACGTTGCCGATGTCCTCCGGCTGCCCCCAGCGCCCGGCGGGGATCCGCACCGAGAGCTGCTCGAGGCGCACCGGGTCGGCCAGCAGGGCCGTGTTCATGTCGGTGGCCATGTAGCCGGGGGCCACCGCGTTGACGTTGACGCCCTTGCTCGACCACTCGTTGCACAGCGCCTTGGTGAGCTGCGCGACGGCACCCTTGCTCGCGGCGTAGGCCGGGACGGTCAGCCCGCCCTGGAAGGAGAGCAGCGAGGCCATGTTGACGACCTTGCCGTCGCCACGCTCGAGCATCGGGCGCCCGAAGATCTGGCAGAGCTGGAAGACCGAGCGCAGGTTGACGTCCATCACGCGGTCGAAGGACTCCAGCGGGAAGTCCACCGCGGGGTGGCGCTCCTGCGTGCCGGCGTTGTTCACCAGGATGTCGACCTGGCGCTCGGCGAGCACCCGGGCCGAGACCTCGGCGATGGCCTCGGAGTCGCCCAGGTCGACCGAGTGCAGGTCCAGGGCCCTGCCCCGCTCGGCGGCGTAGGCCACGAGGTCGTCGGGGAGCGCGCTGCGCCCGTAGACGATGACGTCGGCGCCGGCGTCGAGCATCGCGCGGGTGATGCCCGCGCCCAGTCCGCGGCCGCCTCCGGTGACCAGGGCGGTGCGTCCGGTGAGATCGAAGGGGGTGCTCATGCGTCTGCCTTTCCGGCGAGGGGGGTCAGCAGGACCTTGAGGCAGTCCTGCCCGGTGGTGGCGGCGTCGAAGGCGGCACCGACCTGGTCGAGGCCGAAGGCCTTGGTGGGGAAGGTGTCGAGCCCGAGCGCGCCGGAGGCGATCAGCTCGATCGCGCGGGTCACGTCCGGGGTCGTGTAGACGCGCACCCCGACGATCGACTGCTCCTTGAAGCAGACCGCACGCAGGTCGATCGGCGCGGGCGCCTTGTAGACGCCGACGATCACGATCCGGCCGAGCACCCGGGTGACCTCGGTCAGCTCGGCGGCCACGCTCGGGTGGGCCGCGGTGTCGAAGGTCGTGTCGGCCCCCTCGCCGTCGGTCAGCGGGTCGAGCGTCTCGGCCATCGTCGACCCCTCGGCCACGACGGTGAAGCCCATGGACTCGGCGACCGAGCGGCGCCAGGGGCTCGGCTCGGTGATGACGACCCGGCCGGCGCCCTCGTGGCGTGCCACCAGGGCGGTGAGGATCCCGATCGGTCCGGCGCCGTAGACGGCGACCGTGTCACCCTGCTGCATCCCGGACAGCGCGACGGCGTGCACGGCGACGGCGAGCGGCTCGGCGAGCGAGGCCGTACGGGGGTCGACGCCCTCGGGGACCTCGTGCAGCACCTCGGGGGGCAGCGCGACGTACTCGGCCATCCCACCGGGGGTGTCGATCCCGTACAGGCCGAGCCGGCGGCAGACATGCGCGTTCCCGTCGCGGCAGGACCTGCACTCCCCACAGGACAGCAGCGGCTCGACGACGACGAGCGCCCCGGCAGCGGGCCCGGAGGCACCGGCCTGCTCGACCCAGCCGGACATCTCGTGCCCCATGATCAGCGGAGCCTGCGCACGGGGGTGCTTGCCGTGCAGGATCGCCAGGTCCGTGCCGCAGATGCCGTTGTAGGCCATCCGCACCAGCGCCCAGCCCTCGGGCACCTCGGGCATCGGGACCCGGCGGGTCTCGGTCGTGTCCGTCGCGGTCCACACGGCCGCGGTCATCTCGCTCATCTCAGGCTCCCGTCCCGGCGGTCGCCGCAGCGCACGCCTCGTTGCGGCCGGGGGCCCCCAGGACCTCCGGGTTGACGATGTTGCGCGGCGCTCGTCCCGCGCAGACCTCCACCACGTTCTCCACGGTGCGCCGCTTGAGCTCGGCGTAGGACTCCTCCGTGTACCAGGCCAGGTGCGGGGTCAGCACGACCGAGTCGAAGGTGGTCAGGGGGTGGTCGGCAGGCAGCGGCTCGATGTCGTGCACGTCGATCGCCGCGCCGAGGATCTGACCGGAGCGCAGCGCCTCGACCAGGGCTTCGGTGTCCGCGACCCCGCCGCGGCTCGTGTTGACCAGGATCGCGTCCGGGCGCATCCTCGCGAACTGCTCGGCACCGAGCATCCCGCGGGTCTGCTCGGTCAGCGGGGTGTGCAGCGAGACCACCTGCGAGCGCTCCAGGAGCTCCTCCAGGCTGACCGAGCGCACCCCGTGGAAGGTCTCGGCCTCGGGATCGGCCGCGATGTCGTAGCCGATCACCTCGTAGCCCAGGCCGGCGGCCTTGCGGGCGGTGGCCGTGCCGATGAGCCCGAGCCCGATCACCCCGAACACCCGCTCACGGGTCTGGTAGAGCGGACGCACCGCGACCAGGTCGAACGAGCCCGCGCGCACCCCACGGTCCAGCCGCGGGATCCCGCGAGCCGCGGCGAGCGCCATCCCGATCGCGTGGTCGGAGACGGCCTCGGTGCCGTAGTCCGGGACGTTGCACACGGCGATGCCCCGCTCGGTCGCGGCGGCGATGTCGACCGAGTCGACCCCGACCCCGTACCGGCCGATGGCCTTGAGGTCCGGCAGGGCGTCCATCACCTCTGCGGTGATCCGCGCGTACTGCACGAGGATCCCCTGCGCCCCTGCGGCGTTCGTGATGACCTCGGCGGCGCCTTGCGACTGGGCGAGGACGAGCTCGGCCCCCGCAGCATCCGTCACGGCTCGCTCGATGTCGAACGCGTCGTGATCGCACTCGGTGATGACGATCTTCACAGCACTCCTCAGGGTGTTCGGGCACAGCGGGGTCCCGGCAGCCGGCCCGTGGTCGGCTGCCTGAGCGGTGAGTTCGAGGGCTAGCGGGCGAGCCACCCGCCGTCGACGGGCAGGATCGCGCCGTGCACGTAGGACGCAGCGGGCGAGCAGAGGAAGAGGACGGCCCCGGCGATGTCGGAGGGCTGGGCCCACTGGCCGGCGGGGATGCGGTCCAGGATCGCCTTGCTCCGCTCGGGGTCCTGGCGCAGGTCGTGGGTGTTCGCGGTGGCGACGTAGCCCGGGGCGACGGCGTTGACGTTCACGCCACCTGCGGCCCACTCGTTGGCCAGCGCCTTGGTGAGGCCGGCGATCGCCGACTTCGACGAGGTGTAGCCGGGGACGTTGATGCCCCCCTGGAAGCTGAGCATCGACGCCGTGTTGACGATCTTGCCGGAGCCGCGCTCGAGCATCGTGCGCCCGACCTCCCGCGACAGGATGAAGGCGGCCCGGAGGTTCACGTCGACGACGTAGTCGAAGTCCTCGTCGGTGTGGAACGCGGCAGGTGTGCGCCGGATCGTGCCGCCGTTGTTGACGAGGATGTCGACCTTCCGCGCGGCGAGGTCGGCGGCGAGGGCCGTGACCTGCTCGCGCACGGAGAAGTCGCAGCGCAGCGGGGTGAACGTGCGCCCCGTGGCCTCGACCGCGGTGCGCACCTCGCTCGGTCCGTCGACCATGTCATAGCTGACGCCGATGACGTCGGCGCCGGCGGCGGCCAGCGTCTCCGCGATGGCCAGGCCGATGCCCTGGCTCGCGCCCGTGACGACGGCCGTCGTCCCCTCGAGGCCGAGCAGGCTGTGGGCGAACTCGGCGGGAGTCGTCAGTGCGGTCATTGCGTCAGTCCTTCGGTCGGTGGTGCGGTGCGGTGTGCTCAGGGCCTCCAGCCCAGGGCGCGCGAGATCTTGTCGGCCGTCGCGATCGCGTCGACGGACATCGCGTCGATCTGCTCCGGGCTGTGCTCGAGGGTGATGGTGGAGATGGACAGCCCGTAGCTGACCTTCCCCGTGTGGTCACGGATCGGTGCCGCGACGCATCCGATACCCGGGACGTTCTCCTCCCGGTCGCGGGCGTAGCCCACCTCGTGGACGTGGTGGAGCTCCGCACGGAGGGTCTCGATGTCGGTGATCGTGTGCTCGGTCAGCGCCGGAAGTCCCGCGCGGGCGGCGAACCTGTCGAGGGCCTCGTCCGAGTAGCTCGACAGGACGACCTTCCCGATCCCCGTGCTGTGCATGGGGATCGCGTGCCCGACCCGCGAGGGCATCTGGTACGGCTTGTCGGAGTCCGAGCGGATCAGGTAGATGATCTCGTCGCCGTTGGCCGCCCCGACGTGCACGGTGCAGTGGACCTTCGCGACGAGCTCGTCGACGAAGGGCTGAGCGATCGCCGAGATGTCGATCCGCTGGAGGACCGCGCCGGCCAGGGACAGGATCTTGGGACCCGGCAGGTAGCCCCCCGCCTCGGAGATGGTCACGAACTCCCTCGCGACGAGGGTCATGAGGATGCGGTGCACGGTCGCCTTCGCCAACCCGGTCGCCGCGACCACGTCGGTGAAGCGGTCATGGGTGAGCACGGCCTCGAGGACGAGCAGGGTCTTCTCGCTCGCGTTGGACGTGCCGGAGGGCGAGGCGCTCGGCGCACCGGGTGTCTGGGTGGTCATGACGGCCATCCTTCTGCCTAGCGCATCTCGACGACGGGGAATCCGTCCATGTCGTCGAAGGACTGGTTCTCGCCGGCCATCGCCCACACGAAGCTGTAGGACGCCGTACCCACCCCGGAGTGCACCGACCAGCTCGGGGCGATCGTCGCCTCCTCGTTGGCCACGACCAGGTGGCGGGTCTCCGTGGGCTCGCCCATGAGGTGGATGACGCGCGCGTCCTCCGGCAGGTCGAAGTAGAGGTAGGCCTCCATCCGGCGGTCGTGCGTGTGCGCCGGCATGGTGTTCCACATGCTGCCCGGGTGCAGGGTCGTCACGCCCATGACCACCTGGCAGGACCGCACGCCGTTCTCGTGGATGTACTGGTTGAGCGTGCGGCGGTTCGACGTGAGCGCGTCGCCGAGCTCACGCACGGTCCCGGTCCCGGCAGGGACGAGGGTCGTCGGGTAGCCCGTGTGCGCGGGGGCCGAGACGAGGTAGAACCGCGCCGGCCCGCCGTCGCCCTGGGCATCGGCCGAGGCGAAGGTGACGTCGACGGCGCCGCGGCCGACGTAGAGGCAGGAGGCGTGGCCGAGCTCGTAGCTCGTCCCGTCGACGGTCACCGTCCCGGCACCGCCGACGTTGACGATCCCCGCCTCGCGGTGCTCGAAGAAGAACTCGCTGCGGATCTCCGGGAAGGTCGGCAGCGCGACGGGCCCGGACACGGGCTTCACCCCGGCCAGGACCACGCGGTCGTGGTGGGTGTAGACGGCACTCGCCTCGTCGTCGACGAAGAGCCCCTGGACGAGGTAGCGGCGACGCAGCTCGTCGGTGTCCATCCCGGGCACGTGCTCCGGGCTGGTCGCGTAGCGCTGTTCCATGAGGTCCTCCGAGGGGCGTGCGATGGTCCGTGAACGGGTCCGTGCGGGCCCGGCCTGCCCGCGGGCAGGCCGGGCTCCGGTCACGGCGTGACGAGGTCGAGCTGGGTGGGCAGCCACATCGACAGGCCAGGCGTGAAGATCACCATGACCAGGACGACGAGGAGCGCGAGGAAGAACGGCATCAGCCTGCGGATGACGTCCTCGATCGCGATGTCGGCCACCTTGGCGCCGACGAAGAGGATCGGGCCGACCGGCGGGGTGATCGTGCCGATCGACAGGTTCATCACCATCATGATCCCGAAGTGCACGGGGTGGATCCCCATGGCGGTGACGATCGGCAGGAAGATCGGCGTGAAGATGAGGACCGCGGGCGTCGGGTCCATGAACATCCCGAGGACCAGCAGGATCACGGCGATGAGCAGCAGGATGACGACGGGGTTGTCGCTGACCTTGAAGATCGCCTCCGAGGCCATCGCCGGGATCTTCGCGAAGCTCATGACGAAGCCCATGATCGAGGAGACGCCGACGAGGAACATGACGACCGAGGTCGTGCGAGCCGCGTCGAGGAGCATCTTCGGGATCTGGCTGACCTTGATCGCGCGGTAGGCGAAGGCCAGCACGAGCGAGTAGATGACGGCGATGTTCGAGCCCTCGGTCGGCGTGAAGTACCCGGCGAGGATGCCGCCGATCACCACCACGATGAGCGCGAGAGCGGGGACGGCGGACAGGATCGTCCGGGCGCCCTGGGCGAAGGTGATCTTCTCCGTGTACTTCAGCTCGGGACGCTTGCGGGCGTAGAGGTAGACGATGACCATGCAGGCTGCTGCCCACATCGCACCGGGGATGTACCCCGCGACGAACAGTGCGGCGACCGAGGCGCTGGAGACCAGGGAGTAGACGATCATCAGGTTGCTCGGCGGGATGATCATCCCGGCCGGGGCGGAGGCGATGTTCGTCGCAGCGGCGAAGGACTTGTTGTAGCCCTCCTTCGCCTGGATCGGGCCGATCGTGGAGCCGATGGCCGCCGCAGCGGCGACACCGGAGCCGGAGACCGCCCCGAACAGCACGTTGGCCGCGATGTTCGTCTGGGCGAGCGATCCGGGGGCCTTGCCGACCATGACCTTGGCGGCGTTGACGAGCCGTAGCGCGATCCCGCCTTGATTCATGATCACGCCGGCGAGGACGAAGAACGGGATGGCCAGCAAGGGGAACGAGTTGATCCCACGGAAGACCTGCTGGGCGGAGGTGAGCACACCGTTCTCGACGCCGAGCGCGGTGATCATCGCGGTGAGCGAGGACAGGCCGACGGCGATCGAGATGGGCGCACCCATGATGAGGAAGAGTGCGATGCCTCCGAGGAGGACGAGAGCGGCGAGCGTTGCGGTATCCATGTGGCTCAGCCCTCCTTCACAGGACGTCGGGCTCGGCGTCCTCGACGGCGCTCTCCGCGCCGCTGAGGATCCGGACCAGGTGGTAGATGGTGTAGAAGGCGATGAGGACACCGCTGATGGGCAGGGCCAGGTACAGCGGCCCCACGTTGACCGGCAGGCCGGTGAGGTTCTGGGCCCATGCCAGGTTCGCCACCCGGATACCACCCCAGATGAGGGTCATCCCGGTGAAGGTGAGGACGGCGAGCTGGACGACGACCGCGACCACCCGCTGGCCGACCCGCGGCAGCTTGCGCGCCGCGAAGTCGACCGCGATGTGACCGCGCTCGCCGAAGACCAGCGCCGCCCCGAAGAGGCCGAGCCAGATGAACAGGTACTTCGCCAGCTCTTCCGACCAGCCGGAGGGCTGGTCCAGGACCTGGCGGGCGAAGACCTGCCAGGCGACATCGACGACGAGCACGGCGAACAGCACCACGCACGCGAGCATCAGCACGCGGTCGAGACCGTTCTTCACTGCGTTCATGTGGAGACCTCTTCGGGGCGGAGGGGTGGGCCTGGTCAGCTGATCGCGGCCTGGACCTTGGCGTAGATGTCCTTGGTCACGTCGTTCGTGAGCTTGGCCTCGGTCAGCGGGGCGATGGCCGCGCGGAACGCCTCGGCGTCGACCTCGTTGAACATGGCACCGGCAGCCTCGGCGTCAGCCTTGGCAGTGGTGATCTGCTCCTTCCACAGCTCGGCCTCGTGCTCGATGGCCTCGCCCAGGAGCTCGGAGAAGATCGCCTGGGTGTCGGCGTCCATCGCGTCGAGCACGGCCGGGTTGATGATCAGGTAGTCGGGGAACATCAGGTGGCGCGTGTAGCTGTAGTACGGCGCGACCTCGGCGTGCTTGAGGCCGGAGTAGATCAGCTCGTTGTTCTCGCCGCCCTCGATGACACCGGACTGGATGGCCGTGTAGACCTCGCCCTGGCCCATGGGGGTACCGGTACCGCCCATGAGGCTCATCATCTCGATGTTGGTGTCCGACTCGATGACGCGGATCTTCATCCCGGCGAGGTCGGCCGGGGTGTTGATCGGCTTCTCCGAGTTGTAGACCGACCGGACGCCGCCGTGGAACGCGCCCATGACCTTGATGTTCTGGTCGACGAGCGAGTCGTACAGGTCGGTGACGATCTCCGGGTCGTTGGTGACCTCGCGCTGGTGGTCCTGCGAGTCGAACACGAACGGCAGGTTGAAGACGACGAAGTCCGGGTTGAAGTTCTCCAGGAGCGGGCCGCCGATGTAGGCCATCTCGATCGTGCCGGCCTGGACGAGCTCGATCGTCTCGCGCTGAGCGCCGAGGGTCTCGTTCGGGAAGACCTCGATGTCGTAGGCGCCGTCGGTCGCCTCGAAGAGCTTGTCACCGAGCTCGTCGAGCACGATGTACTGCGGGTGGGTCTCGGGCTGGTTGAAGGCGGCCTTCATGACGATGGTGTCCGCGTTCGCGGTGGCCTCGCCGGTGGCCGAGGTGGTCTCGTCGGTGGTGACGGGGCTGGTGCCTGCGCTGCACGCGCTGAGCGCGATCGCCGATGCACCGAGGATCGCCGCGAAGGATGCGGCCGTCGTACGCCTCATGAATGACTCCTTTGTCGGCCCACCTGAGTGAGCTCTTCCTGCGTGAACGGGGAGACGAGGGCCGAACCGGTCTCCCGGGTGCTGCGTGAGGGGCGACTTCTGCGTCGTGGTGGCTGACTCCACTGTCAGAACCCTCGGATATGGAACAATGGTCCGGTACGCGGAACAACGTAGCCGGATCGAGCGAGGGCGACAAGGCGACCTAGGTCCCCTCGGCCACGTGAGACCGAATCGAGACCTGAGCACACACACAGGAGTGACGACGATGTCCCCAGACCTGCGAAGCACGCTTCCCCTGCTCGGCGGGTACGCCATGGCCCCCAAGGACGAGCCGAGCGCCGCCGAGTTCTACGCCGCCCTTGCCGAGCTCCCGATCGGCGGGCTCGAGATGCCGGCGCCCGCCGACGACGACGCGATCGACGCGGGCGCCGTCAACCGGCTGCTGCAGCCGGGCTGG
>NZ_JBFHHB010000119.1:0-9616 GCF_041597215.1 Actinotalea sp. | reverse complement strand
CGCTGCCGAGACCAACGAGGGCGAGGGTGACATCCTCAAGGTCGGCGACGACATCCTGGCCGGCTGGGGCTTCCGCACCGACATCGCCTCGCACGCCGAGCTCGCAGGGCTCACGGGCCGCACCGTCGTCAGCCTCGAGCTGGTGAACCCGCACTACTACCACCTGGACACCGCGCTCACAGTGCTCGACCCCGATCCGGCGCACCCCGTCATCGCCTACCACCCGGCCGCCTTCGCCCCCGCCTCCCAGCAGGTGCTCGCCGAGCGCTACCCGGACGCGCTGCACATCGACGACGCCGACGCCCAGCACCTCGGCCTCAACGCCGTCTCCGACGGGCTGAACGTGGTCATCGCCCCGGGGGCGACCGGCTTCGCGGCCGCCCTGCGCGAGCGCGGCTTCCGTCCGCATGCGGTGGACACCTCCGAGCTGCTCAAGGGCGGCGGCGGGGCGAAGTGCTGCACGCTGGAGATCCGCGGCACCGCGGCCGCGCGATGACGACCGCCGGCAGCCACCTCGCAGGCAACTACCACCCGCTGCCGATCCGCCTCGTCGCGGGCTCCGGGGCCTGGGTGCGCGATGCCGAGGACACCGCCTACCTCGACCTGCTCGCCGGGTACTCGGCCCTGAACTTCGGCCACGGCCACCCGGCCCTGCTCGCGGCGGCGCACGCGCAGCTCGACCGGTTGACGCTCACCTCACGGGCCTTCGACCACGACCTGCTCGAGCCCTTCGCCGACGCGCTGAGCGGGCTGCTGTCCCCGCTGCTGCCTGCCGACCTCGTGCTGCCGATGAACACCGGAGCCGAGGCCGTCGAGACCGCGGTCAAGGCCGCGCGCAAGTGGGGCCAGGAGGTCAAGGGCGTCCCCGCCGAGCAGGCGACGATCGTGGTGGCGGCCGGCAACTTCCACGGCCGCACCACGACGATCATCTCCTTCTCCACCGACGAGGACGCGCGCGCCGGTTTCGGGCCGTACACACCGGGCTTCCGGGTGGTCCCCTACGGCGACGCCGCCGCCCTGGCGGAGGCCGTGGACGCGACCACCGTCGCGGTGCTCCTCGAGCCCATCCAGGGCGAGGCCGGTGTGATCATCCCTCCGGCGGGCTACCTCGCCGCCGCGCGCGCCGTCTGCGACGAGCACGGCGCGCTGCTGATCCTCGACGAGGTCCAGTCGGGGCTCGGGCGCACCGGCACCACGCTGGCCTGCGAGCTCGTGGGGGTGCGCCCCGACCTCGTGACCCTCGGCAAGGCCCTGGGCGGCGGGATCCTGCCCGTCTCGGCCGTGGTGGGCAGGCGCGAGGTGCTGGGGGTCCTGACCCCCGGGACGCACGGCTCGACCTTCGGCGGGAACCCGCTGGCCTGCGCGGTCGGCCTGGCCGTCATCGACCTGCTCGCCACCGGGCAGTACCAGGACCGTGCCCGCACGCTCGGGACCCATCTGTCCGGGCGCCTGGACGCCCTGGTCGCCGAGGGGCTGCTCGCCGGTTCCCGGAGCGTGGGCCTGTGGGCGGGGATCGACGTCCCCGCCGACCGCGGCACGGGACGGGCGCTGAGCGAGCGACTGCTCGAACGGCGGGTCCTGGTCAAGGACACGCACGGGCACACGGTGCGCCTGGCGCCGCCGCTGACGATCAGTCAGGACGACCTCGACTGGGGTCTTGACCGGCTCACCGACGCGCTGCGCTGAGCCTCGACCGCCCTGCGGGCGATCTCCGCTGACCCTGCGGGCGATCTCCGCTGACCCTGCGGTGGCAGCGGAGGCCCGGCCTTTCGGGCATGCTGTGCCCATGTCCGAGAGCCCGCGCCCCGATCACGGCGGCCGCGAGGAGCCGATCGACCCGATCGACTCGGCGATCCTCGGGATGCTCGGCACCGACGGCAGGGCCAGCTACGCCCAGATCGGCGCCCGGGTCAACCTCTCGGCCCCCGCGGTCAAGCGGCGCGTGGACCGGCTGCGGCGCGACGGCGTCATCGAGGGGTTCACGGTGCGGATCGACCCGGGAGCGCTCGGCTGGGGAACCGAGGCCCAGGTCGAGGTCTTCTGCACGGGCTCGACGAGCCCCGCCCGGATGCGCGAGGCCTTCGAGCGCTACCCCGAGGTCCTCACCGCCAGCACCGTGACCGGTGAGGCCGACGCGATCGTGCACCTGCGCGCGCACGACGTCCGGCACCTCGACGCCGTCGTCGAGCGCATCAACTCCGAGCCGTTCGTCCTGCGCACCCGCTCGACCGTCCTGCTCACCCCGCTGGTCAGCAGGCCGGGCGCGCTACCAGCCTGAGGCGTCGTCGCCCTCCACCCGCGCATTGGTCGTGACGACCATGACCGGGCAGGAGGAGTGGTGCAGCACGGCCTGGCTCGTCGAGCCGAGCAGCAGCCCCGCGAACCCGCCGCGTCCGCGCGAACCGACCACCACGAGGTCGACGACGGTAGAGAACTCCGTCAGCAGCGCCGCACCGGTGCCGTCGAGCACGAGGCGCCGCACGGTCACGTCCGGGTGGTCCCGGAGCGCCTGGTCCAGGACCACGTCGAGGCCCTCGGCGACGTCGCGCAGCACGGACTCGTGGTCGACGACCGCCGGCAGCCAGGCGAGCAGCCCGGGACCGGCGGTGACCGGCACCGCCGCGACGGCGGTCAGCTCGGCGCCCCAGGCCTCCGCCTCGTCGATCGCGCGGGCGAGGGCGACCTCGGCCGCGGCCGAGCCGTCGACCCCGACGACGATCCTGCGGACGGGGAGGGTGGTGTGCCGACCCGGCCACGGCTGGGTGTTGCGCTCGCCCAGGTGCATCTGCCGCGCGCCGTTGCGGGAGTGCCCGGGCTCGTCCTGCTCGGGCGGGACATAGGGGATCACCACGGTCGGGCAGTGCGCATGCGCGGGCAGGGCAGAGGAGACGGTGCCCAGGAGCCGTTCGGCGAAGCCGCCTCGCCCCCTGCTGCCGACCACCACGAGCGCCGCGTCGCGGGACATCTCCACCAGGACGGCCGCCGCGTCGCCGCTGGCCACGTCGGAGGTGACGGTGAGCCCGCGACCGGCGAGAGCCGCCTCCGCCTCGTCGAGCACCCCGCGCGCACTGGCCGCGACGGCCGTGTCGTCGAGGACCGTGTAGCCGCCGTCCAGTCCCGCGGCGGCGAACGAGGGAACGGCGTAGGTGCACACCAGGTGCACGCCGAGCCCGTGCTGCTGGGCGTACGCCGCCGCCCAGGCGGCTGCGTCGAGGCTGGCCATCGAACCGTCTACTCCGACGAGCACTGTCTCGGGTGTGGTCATGACGTCCTCCCTCGGGCCGTGCCCACAGTCTGCCGTGACCCGCCGGTCCGCGCGCGCCTGTTGGTCCCTGGTCAGGCCGCCTGCAGGCTCAGGTAGCTCTGCCACGAGGGATGCGGCCTGGCGGTGGCCATGAGGATCGTCGAGCCGCGCGGGACCGTCGGCGTGACCAGCAGCTCCCAGCCGAGCTCGGACAGGAGCCGGTCGGCCTTGCGGTGGTTGCACCGGGCGCAGGCCGCGGCGACGTTGGTCCACTCGTGCCGGCCTCCGCGTGAGCGCGGCTGGATGTGGTCCACGGTGTCGGCAGGGCCGGCGCAGTAGGCGCATCGGCGTGCGTCGCGCTGAAGGACGGTGCGCCGCGTCGGAGGGACCGTCCCGCGGTACGGCACGTGCACGTACCTCGTCAGCACGATGACCTGGGGTGCGGGGAGCGAGGCGCGCGCGGACCGCAACGGGAGGGGGTCCTGCTCCAGGACGACAGCCTTGCCGGAGAGCACGAGCGCGACCGCACGCTTCAGGGCCACGACGCACAGCGGCTCCCGGCTCGCGTTGAGCACCAAGGCCCGACGCAGGCTGCGCATCGGTGGCGAGGACGGCAGGTCGTCGTCGAGCGCGCGGTCGAGGGTCCTCAGCACGGCAGCCTCCTGATCCTGTCGGACCCGGCTGGCTGCGCGGGTCGCGGGTGGAGCGGCGTGGCCAGCGTACGCGACGGTGCCGTGCGCGTCCCGGCGCCACGGGCGGCGGCCGCGCACGGCCCGCGAACGGTCAGGGCGTACGACGAAGGCCCGGACCATGTGGTCCGGGCCTTCGTCGTCATGTCGAGAGGCGGTCAGCCGGCGACGCGGATGAAGATCGGGTTCGACTGCCAGATCGCCCGGAACTGGACGGACTTGCCGGGTCGGGGGGCGTCGATCTGCTGGTTCCCACCGGCGTAGATCCCGACGTGGCCGGGGCTCCAGATGAGGTCACCGGGAAGCGCGTCGGCGCGGGAGACCACCTGGCCGACGTAGCGCTGGTCGGCGGAGGAGCGCGGAAGGCTGACCCCGAGCTGCGCGTAGACGTAGGAGGTGAAGCCGGAGCAGTCGAAGCCGCTCGGCGTGGTTCCGCCGTAGACGTACGGGACGCCGACGTAGCGGGCAGCGATCTCGAGGACGGCGTTGCCGGCGACGGTCTGCGGGACGGGGGCCGCGGCGACCGCGACCTCGGTGCGCTCCGTGGACCGGGAGGTCGTGGTGGTGCGCTCGACGACCGGCTCGGGCTCGGGCTCGGGGTTCGCCGCGACCGTGATGGCGGGCGAGACGAAGTCCCAGGTGGCATCCGTCGCGACGGACACCACGGGGGAGGTGGCGAGCGCGGCGCGGGCCGGAGCGGTCAGGGCGGTGGTGTCGACGGCGGGCAGGGCGTTCGCCGAGCCCTCTGCCGAGGCCGGCACTGCCATCGAGACGACGAGGCCGCCTGCCGCAGCGACGACGGCTGAGCGCCGTCCGACGACGGCGAGACTGCCGGTGGCGGCCGACGCGAGGTCGTCCAGGGCAGTCGCGGGGCGCCGGGCGGATCTGTGCCGGGCGCGATCAGTGGTGACGGACACGCAGTACCTCTCCGTACGCCGACGAGGTGAGCTGTCGGGTTCGAGTGGGAGTGCACTCGGCCTGCTGCGCACCGGAGTGCTCAGCGGGCTTCACCCCAAGGACGTCCGAGGACGCCCGGTTGTGGTTCCCCCGCTCCTGCCAGCGAGTCGTACGAACCACGGACGGCGGCAGGATTTGGCGTGTCCACCCATGGGCTACCGCGGAGGAGGGTTCCGTGGAGCGGTCCTGACAGTACCCGAGGCGGAACGTGAATGTCACGCTTAGGTCACGGCGGAGGGCCTGTGTCCTTCACCACATCTCGGGCGATCCGCCCGGATCAGGCGGGTGTGTCGGAGACGAACACGTGACGGGCGAGGTCCTCCGGGAGCTCCAGCACGGTCGCGGATCCGGGCGACGCGAGGGTCAGGAGCCCGTCCGCGACGGTGACGTCCACGTCCGCCCCGGGGAGCACTCCCGCCGCGGCGAACCTGCCGAGGAGCTCGATGTCGGTCTGGAGCGGCTCGCCGAGCCGACGGACGACGACCCGGTGCGGACCGCCTCCCGCGCGCAGCGACCGGAGGTCGGGAAGGACGACCACGCCGTCGAGGAAGCCCTCCACGTCGTGCCCTGGGTCGGCGACCCCGAGGTCGTCGAGACCCGGGATGGGGTTGCCGTAGGGCGAGAAGTGCGGGTGGTCGAGGATCTCCACCAGTCGCTCCTCGACGCGCTCGCTCATCACGTGCTCCCAGCGGCAGGCCTCCTCGTGGACGAGGGACCACTCGAGCCCGATCACGTCCGTCAGGAGCCGCTCGGCGAGGCGGTGCTTGCGCATGACCCGGACGGCCTTGAGGTGGCCCGCCTCCGTGAGCTCCAGGTGCCGGTCACCGGAGACGATCACGAGGCCGTCCCGCTCCATCCGGGCGACCGTCTGGGAGACCGTCGGCCCCGAGTGCCCGAGTCGCTCGGCGATGCGTGCCCGCAGCGGGACGATGCCCTCCTCGGCCAGCTCGTAGATCGTGCGCAGGTACATCTCGGTGGTGTCGATCAGGTCGCTCACGCCTGTGCCTCTCTCGGTCCCGGTCGCCCCAAGGCTACGACGACCGCACCCCCGGTGCCGGACGCGCCCACGAATCGATCCGAGTCGGTCCTACAGTGTCCGCGTGGACCTTGACCTGATCTCGCTTCCCACCGAGCTGCTCCCCCGGGACGGCCGATTCGGCTCCGGACCGTCGAAGGTCCGCGCGGCCCAGGTCGAGACGCTCGCCTCCCTGGGGTCGAGCCTGCTGGGCACCTCCCACCGCCAGGCGCCCGTGCGCGGCGTCGTCGGGCGCGTGCGGGCCGGGCTGCGGGAGCTCTTCTCGCTGCCCGAGGGCTACGAGGTGGTGCTCGGCAACGGCGGGTCGACGGCCTTCTGGGACCTGGCGACCTTCAGCCTGATCCGGGACCGCGCCCAGCTGTGCACCTTCGGCGAGTTCGGCTCCTCCTTCGCGACGGCCGTCGAGCGCGCGCCCTTCCTCGGCACCCCGACGGTCCGCCGGGCCGAGCCGGGGTCGATCGCGCTCCCGCAGGCAGAGGAGGGCGTCGACGTGTATGCCTGGCCGCACAACGAGACCTCCACCGGCGCCATGGCTCCGGTGCGACGCCCCGCCGGGACGGACGAGGCACTCGTGCTGGTCGACGCCACCTCCGGAGCGGGCGGCCTTGCCGTGGACGTCGAGCAGACGGACGTCTACTACTTCGCCCCGCAGAAGTCCTTCGCCTCCGACGGCGGCCTGTGGCTCGCCCTGTGCTCGCCCGCGGCGGTCGCCCGGGCACAGGAGCTCGAGGAGGAGCGCTGGATCCCCCGCTTCCTCTCGCTGTCGACGGCGGTGACAAACTCGCGCCTCGACCAGACGCTGAACACCCCGGCGATCGCGACGCTCGTGCTCCTCGCGGAGCAGATCGACTGGCTGCTGTCCCACGGCGGACTGCCCTGGGCCGCTGCGCGCACCGCCGAGTCCGCCGGGCACCTGTACGGCTGGGCCGAGTCCCGGGACTGGGCGACGCCGTTCGTCGGCGACCCGGCCGTGCGCAGCACCGTCGTCGGCACGATCGACCTCGACGAGCGGATCGACGCGACGGCGGTGACCCGGGTGCTGCGCCGGCACGGGGTCGTCGACGTCGAGCCGTACCGCAAGCTCGGCCGCAACCAGATCCGCGTGGCGATGTTCCCGGCCGTCGACCCGGCGGACGTGCACGCGCTGACCGCCTGCGTCGACCACGTCGTCGACCACCTCTCGTGAGCGTGCGGCCGACGTCCCGGTCCACCGCGGACCGGTTCGTCCGCGACCGGTTCACGCTCAGCCTCTACGCCCCGTTCATCGCCTGGGGCTGGTTCCTCTACGCCTTCTCCCCGGCGGTCCCGCTCATCGCCGTCGAGCAGGGCATCTCCCGAGGGGTCGCGGGCCTGCACGGCACGGGCATGGCCCTGGGGTCGGTGGTCACGGGGTTGACGAGCCACGCCATGACCCGGCGGATCGGTCGCCGCGGGCAGGCCGTCGTGGGTGCCGGCCTCACGGCCCTTGGCGTCGCCCTGCTGCTCACCGTGCCGGTGACGGTCGTCACGGTGCTCGCCTGCGTCGTCGCCGGCGCAGGCGGCACGTACCTCGTCACCGCCGCCCAGCCGGCCCTGCTCCAGCACCAGAAGCGCTTCGGCACCGCTGCCGTGACGGAGGGCAACGCCCTCGGGGCCGCCGTCGGGCTCCTCGCGCCGCTCGCCCTCGGGGCCTTCGTCGCGGCCGGCCTCGGCTGGCGGCCGGCGGTGTCGATCGAGATCGTCCTCGCCGTCGCCGTCGCGATGCTCGTCCTCCGTCTGCCGCGCGGCGGGGCGCTGGGTCACGGCGAGAGCGTCGCGGTGCCCGTGGCCTCCGCGACGGCGGTGCGCGTGCGGTTCCCGCGGGCGTTCTGGCTGTACTGGACGGCGATGGTCAGCGGGGTCGCGGTCGAGTTCGCGACCACCTTCTGGGCCTCGGACCTGGTGATCCAGCAGACCGACGCGCCCGCCTCGGTCGCAGCCGCCTCGGTCTCGGCCCTCGTGCTCGGGATGGCGACCGCACGGTTCGTGGTCGGCCCGCTCTCGACGCACCGCTCCCCCGGCGGGCTCCTGCTGGTCGGTTTCGCCGTGGCAGGGCTCGGCTGGATCCTGCTGTGGACGGCGACCAGTCCCGTCGTCGCGGTGCTCGGGCTCGTCGTGACCGGCCTCGGCTTCGGGACGCACTACCCGCTGGCCGTCGCCCTCGCCCTCGGCGGCTCCGGCGGACGCCCCGACGCAGGTCAGGGGCTGCTGACCCTCGGCAGCGGCGTGGCGGTCGGCCTGGCGCCCTTCCTGCTCGGTGGCGCGGCCGACCTCGTCGGTCCGCACCAGGCCTTCCTGCTCGTCCCGGCGATCCTGGCGGTCGGCGGGACCGCCGTGGCGATCGCGATCAAGGACGACGCCAAGCCGACGGCGCTGCGCAGGGCACTCAGGCTGCCGTGACGTCCGCCTGGGCCTTCTGCGCCGTCATCGCGCGGGCGGCCTCCTCGCGGGCGGCCGCGCCGGCGATCGCCGGGTCGCCGTCGAGGTAGCGCACCTCCAGGTGCGGGCGCCGGAGCACGTGGTACCGCACCCGCAGGCGCCAGCTCCGCTCGGCCCACAGGGCGGCACCGCCGGCCACGAGGAGAGCGGAGATCGAGCCCACCCCGATCGACCAGCGCGCTCCGTAGGTCTCGGCGATCCACCCGACCAGGGGTGAGCCGATGGGGGTCGCCCCGAGGAAGACCACCATGTAGAGCGCCATCACCCGACCGCGCATCGCCGGCTCGGTGCCCATCTGCAGCGCGGAGTTGGCGGCCGTGAGCATGGTGAGCGAGGTGAAGCCGACCGGGATGCAGGCGATCATGAACATCGTGTAGGTGGGCATCAGGGCGAGCAGACCCGTCGAGATCCCGAACCCGAAGGCCGAGCCGATGACGAGCCGCACCCGTGGTCGCTCCCGCCGCGCGGCCATCAACGCCCCCGTGAGCGAACCGATCGCGAGCACCGAACCGAGGATGCCGTACTCGCCAGCCCCCTTGTCGAAGACGGTCCGTGCCATCAGCGCAGAGGTGAGCTGGAAGTTCAGGCCGAAGGTGCTGATCACACTGACCACGACCATGATCACCACGATGTCGCTGCGGTGCCGCACGTAGGCGACCCCCGCCCGGAGCTGACCGCGGCGCGACCCGGTGGTGCGCGGCGCCGCGTTCAGCTCGCTCGCCCGCATCTGGGTCAGCGCGAGGATCGTCGCGAGGAACGAGACGCCGTTGAGGGCGAAGACCCAGCCCGTGCCGATCCAGGCGATCAGCACGCCCGCCAGCCCGGGACCGATGAGGCGAGCGGCGTTGAAGGACGCGCTGTTGAGGCCCACCGCGTTCGAGAGCTTGTCGGCCGGGACCATGTCGGCGACGAAGGTCATCCGGACGGGCCCGTCGATCGCCGAGACGCAGCCGAGCAGGAGCGCGAAGACGTACACGTGCCACAACTGGGCGTGACCGAGCAGGACGAGGGCGCCGAGACCGAGGGCGAGAACGCCCTGGGCCGCCTGGGTGGTGATGAGCAGGGCACGCCGCGGGAGCCGGTCGGCGAGCACCCCGGCGTAGGCCGAGAGCGCCAGGACCGGCGCGAACTGGAGCGCGGTCGTGATGCCGACGGCGATCCCGGAGTCGTCGCTCAGGACGGTCAGGACGAGCCAGTCCTGCGCGACGCGCTGCATCCAGGTGCCGACGTTCG
>NZ_JBFHHB010000118.1:0-9684 GCF_041597215.1 Actinotalea sp. | reverse complement strand
GGGCACCGGACAGCGGACGGGGTGCGCGGGGGCAGCTCCGTGCACGGCTCGGAGGTCGCGGGAGGGGGCAAGCGGACCTTCCGCCGCAAGACCGGCTGAGCGGAGGAGATGCCCCGGTGCACTCACCGGGGCATCTCGCCTCAGGTCAGCGTCGCTCCACGCCAGCGTGGGTTCAGGACAGCGTGCGCAGGCGGATCGTCTGCGGCATCGTCCGCAGCGCCGTGCAGACCTCCGGACCGAGCGGGGCGGCGACGTCGGTCACGACGTAGCCGAGGTCTCCGCGCGTCCCGAGCATCTGCGCCTCGATGTTGACGTCGTGCTCGGCGAAGACGCGGTTGATGCCTGCGAGCACACCGGGGGTGTTGCGGTGCAGGTGGGTCAGCCGGTGCGAGCCGGAGGTCGCCTCCAGGGCCAGGGGCGGGAGGTTGGGGCTGAGCATCGTCGCCCCGTGCAGGAGGTAGTCGCGCAGCTTCGTCGCGACGAACTGACCGATGGCCTCCTGGGCCTCCTCCGTCGACCCGCCGATGTGCGGGGTGAGGATGACGTTGGGAAGCTCACGCAGCTCGGACTCGAAGGCGTCGCCCCGTCGCTTGGGCTCCACCGGGTAGACGTCGACGGCGGCCCCCGCGAGATGTCCGCTCAGGATGTGCTCGCGCAGGCCCGCGTAGTCGACGACGAAGCCACGGGAGAGGTTGAGGAACACCGAGCCGGGACGCATCTTGGCGAACTGGGCGGGGCCGAAGAGCCCGGCGTTGCCGCTGCGTCCGTCCACGTGCAGGGTGACGACGTCGGCGACCTCGAGGAGCTCGTCGAGGCTGGTGAGGCGACGGGCGTTGCCCAGCGCGAGCTTCTCCGCCGAGTCGTAGAACACGACGGACATGCCCAGGGCCTCGGCGAGAACCGAGAGCTGGGTGCCGATGTTGCCGTAGCCGACGATCCCGAGCGTGCGTCCGCGCACCTCGTGAGCGCCGTCGGCGGACTTGTCCCAGACTCCCGCGTGCAGCGCCTTGTCCAGGACGGTCATCCTGCGGGTCAGCGACAGGATCTCGGCGAGCGCCAGCTCGACGACCGAGCGGGTGTTCGAGAACGGGGCGTTGAACACGGCGATCCCGCGCTCCGCTGCCGCCGTGAGATCGATCTGGTTGGTGCCGATGCAGAAGGCGCCGATCGCCAGCAGGTCCGGCGCCTGGTCGAGGACCTCTGCGGTGACCTGGGTCTTGGACCGGATGCCGAGCACCTGGACCCCCGCGAGGGCGGCGCCCAGCTCGTCCTCGTCGAGCGCGCCGGTGCGGCTCGTCACGTCGATCCCGTCCGTGCGGAGCAGGGTGGTGGCAAGGGGGTGCAGGTTCTCCAGGAGCAGGGCGCGCATACCGCCATCCTCGCCCCGTCTCACGGGTAGCCCAAAATCCGACCGACAGGCGGACATCGCCACCCGATCAGCCGTGGCCCTCCGTCGGGACTGCTGCGAGACTGCATGATCGTGGGTCTCGCGGAGCGGAGTGCGGAACGTCGGGCGCGACGCGTGCTGCGTGCGATGGAGCGGGAGTCCTCCCGCCCGGCGCGCAGGCGGGCTGCCGCCCGGCTCGCCGTGATCACGGGTGTCGGTGCCGCGGCGGTCCTCGGGCTCGGCCTGGCCGCGCACTCCCGCGGCCTGGACGTCAGGGACCCGCTCTCCTGGTTCCAGGCACGGGCCTACGTCGACGTCGACGGACGAGCGGTGGCGGTTCCCCAGCCGGAGCCCGCCGTCGGGCGGCTGCTCCCTGAGGTACCGGTCACCACGAGCGGTGCCTACGCCTTCGTGCATGTCGACGAGGACGGTTCACCCGTCGGCTACGACCCCTGCCGCCCGGTCCGCTACGTCGTGCGAGCCGACGGAGCCCCGCCGGCCGGTGAGCAGCTCGTGGCCGAGGCCATCGCCGAGATCTCCGCCGCCACGGGTCTTGCCTTCGTCGACGTCGGGCCGACGGACGAGGTCCCCGGCGTCGACAGGAGCCTGATCCAGCCGGAGAGGTACGGGACCGCGTGGGCCCCGGTGCTCATCGCCTGGTCGACCGAGCGTGAGGTGCCCGATCTCGCCGGGGACGTGGCGGGTCTCGGTGGCTCGGCGATGGTCCCGGGGGCCGACGGCTCGGGGAGCTGGCTGGCGGCCGGTCGCCTCGTGCTCGACAGCGAGGACCTCGGTCGGATCCTCGGGCGCGGCGAGGGCTTCGCCAGGGCGCGGGCGATCGTCGTGCACGAGCTGGGCCACGTCGTCGGCCTCGACCACGTCTCCGACCGCTTCGAGCTGATGAACCCCACGACCTCCGGTGTCGTCGACCTCGGGCCGGGGGACCGCACAGGGCTCGCCCTCGTCGGGGCCGTGGCCTGCGAGGACTGAACCCGAGGCCCTCCGTCTCCCGCGCACGGGAACGGGGTCAGGAGCGTCCTCAGCCGCCCGCGAGGGTGTCGGACGGTACCGGGAGGGTCAGCCCCGCGGGCAGTGCGCCCGAGGTGACGAGGTGCAGCGACCGGGTGGGGCGGGTCATCGCGACGTACAGGTCGGAGGCGGCCAGCCGCGCGGGCTCCACGAGGACGACGACGTCGAACTCGAGGCCCTTCGCCGCACGAGGCCCTGCGACGGTGAGCCGGGCGTCGAGGGCGGAGGTCGTCGAGCGGCCCATGGCCGTGCCGAGCGCCGATCCGCGCAGGGCAGCGGACACCTCCGGGAGCAGGTCCTCCGGGGCGAGCACGGCCACCCTGCCGACGCTCGAGTCCTCGCCGAGCGTGGCCAGCCCTGCTTCGGCGGCCTCGACCGTGGCGAGGAGCACGTCCTGCACGCGGTGCACCTGGAGCGCGCCGGGGACCGATCGGGCAGAGGTCAACGTCCCGAGCGGCAGCCCGGCTGCCCGGGCGACGTCGAGCGCGGGCTCGGCCACCTCGGCGGGAGTGCGGTAGTTCACGGTGAGCTCGGTGAGCGACCACGAGTCGCGCAGCACCGGGTCGAGGGTGCGGGCCCAGGCCCGGGCGCCCGCCGCGGTCGCGGTCTGCGCCACGTCACCGACGATCGTCAGCGAACGGGTCGGGCAGCGTCGCAGGACCATCCGCCAGGCCATGGCGGAGAGCTCCTGCGCCTCGTCGATGACGACATGGCCGTAGGTCCAGGTGCGGTCGGCCGCCGCGCGCTCGGCCGTGGTCAGCCGCGGCCCCGTCTCGGCGAAGCGGCTCGCGAGCATCTCGGCGTTGACCATGCCGTTCCCTGCTCCGCTCGCGGACAGGACCTCACGGGCGTAGGCGAGCTCCTGAGCGCGTCGGCGGTCCTCGACTCCCTCCTGGACGCGGGCGGCCTGGTCGTCCTCGCCGAGCAGCTCGGCGGCCTCGTCCAGCAGCGGGACGTCGGCGTCGGTCCACGGTGCGCCCGGCTCACGTCTCAAGAGCTCGCGGTGGGTGGCCGAGAGCGACGGCCCTGCCTCGGCCAGCCGTCGTGGCTTCGCCCACAGGTCCTCGATGAGCTTCTGCGGGGTCAGCGGCATCCAGGCGAGGTTCAGCGCGATCCTGATCTCCCGGTCGGAGCGCAGCTCCTCCAGGATCTCCGCCCGGTCCTCCGGCGCGACGGGGGAGCCGAGCTCGGCGATGAACTGCTGGGCGAGTCGCGAGAGCATCTCCCGCACGAAGACGACCCGCGCGAGGTTGTGCGGTCGTCCGCTCCTGCGCGCCTTGGCGATCGCGTCGCGCACGTCCTCGCGGCGGATCGTCAGGCGCCGTCCGTCGACCTTGACCTCCTGGTCCGACGCCGGCACGCGCTGGCGCGCCTTGACGGCCGTGGCCACCAGGGCCGCCATCCTGCGGTCCCCCTTGAGCCTGGCGAGCTCGTCCGGCTCCGTCCCCGTCGCCACCACGCCAGGGACGAGCTCGGCGATCGTCGCGGTGACCACGCCCGTCTCGCCGAGCGAGGGCAGCACCTGGTCGATGTAGCGCAAGAAGGTCCTGCTCGGCCCGAGGAGCAGCACGCCCGAGCGCTCGAGCAGACGCCGGTGGGCGTACAGAAGGTAGGCCGCCCGGTGCAGGGCCACGGCGGTCTTTCCCGTCCCCGGCCCGCCCTGGACGACGAGGGCGCCGTTGAGGGGCGCGCGGATGATGACGTCCTGCTCGGCCTGGATCGTCGCGACGATGTCGCCCATCCGGCCGGTGCGACCGGCAGAGAGCGCAGCAAGGAGCGCCCCCTCGCCCGAGAGCGTCCGGGTGTCGGCCTCGTCGATCCGGTCGAGGTCGAGGACCTCGTCCTCCAGCCCGGTCACCTCGCGGCCCCGGGTGATCAGGTGGCGGCGCCGGACGACACCGTCGGGGCGTGCAGCGGTCGCCCGGTAGAAGGCCTGCGCCGCCGGTGCGCGCCAGTCGGTCAGCAGGGAGGTGTGCTCGTCGTCGGTCAACCCGATCCGGCCGACGTAGCGACGGCTGCCGTCGGCGAGGTCCAGGCGACCGAAGGTGAGGCGCGCCTCGACCCCTTCGAGCTGGGCGAGCCTGTCCTCGTAGAGCGTGGCGAACGCGTCGCGCTCCGAGCGGTTCTGCGGGGAGCCGGAGGGGCCCTCACGACGTACCGAGGAGAGCCGTTCGGCCGTCTGGCGGCGGAGGACGTCCAGCCTCGCGTATCGCAGGTCGACGGCTTCCTGCTCCGTCTGCACCTCGCCACGACCTGTCACGGGCCCCCCACCTCTCGCTCGACCGGCCGTCCATTATCCGCCCCGAGCGCGGTCCCGTGTGCATCTGTCCAGCCCCGGGGCGCACAGGGCCCTAGGATCGGGCGGCAGCCGACGGAAGGTGAGACATGGTGCTCGCGGGACCGCTCACGCCGCCGATCAGCGTCCTGCTGGTCGAGGCGGACGACGCCGACGCCCGGACGGTCGTCTCGATGCTCGAGCAGGGTGGGACCGGACCGGTCCGGCTCACCCGCGCGCGCTCGGCCGCCGAGGCGCTCACCGGGCTCGACGTGGACTGCGTCCTGCTGGACCTCGAGCTGCCCGACGCGCGCGGGACCGCTGCGCTCGCGCGCATCCTGCGCGAACCGCAGGCCCCGGCCGTCGTCGTGCTGACCGGTCTTCAGGAACCGGGACTCGACCTCCAGGTCGTGGGTGCCGGCGCCCAGGACCACCTGGACAAGGCGGAGGTCGACTCCCGGTCCTTGCACAAGGCGCTCCGCCTCGCCGTGCAGCGCCGCCGCGCCGAGGTGGAGGAGCGCGAGAGGTACCGCACGGAGGTGAGGGACTACGAGTCCTCCCGGCTCGAGCGGGCCCTGCTGCCCACCCCGCTGGTCGGGGACGGATCCCTCGAGGTGCTGGTCGGGTACCGGGCCGGCCGGGACGGGCTGCTCGGCGGGGACTTCTACGACGTCGTGGAGTGCGCCGACGGCTCGCTGGCGGCGATCGTGGGTGACGTGGCCGGGCACGGACCGGACGAGGCAGCGCTGGGTGCCACGCTGCGCACTGCGTGGCGCACCTCGGTGCTCGCCGACCTCCCCGCGCCACGGGTGCTCGACGTCGTCGAGCAGATCCTCAGCGCCGAGCGCGGCCGACCGGAGATCTTCGCCACGGCGGTCATGGTGGTCGTCCAGCCCGACCGTCGTTCGCTCGACCTGTTCCTGTGCGGCCATCCGGCGCCGTTCCTGCTCGGCCGGCCGACGGTCCCGCTGCCCTCCGAGCATCGCGGACGCGCCCTCGGCATCCCCGCGCCCGGCGGATGGCGACCCCAGCGCATCGCGCTCGGGGAGCGGTGGCGCGTCGCGCTCTTCACCGACGGGATGCTCGAGACGACGATCGACGGGACGCGCGAGCGGCTCGGCGAGGAGGGCCTCGCCGAGCTGATGGCCGACGAGCTGCGTCGCGAGGAGCGCCGAGGCGAGCGCCGGCACCGCGCCGTCCTGGGCGATGCCACGATCGTCGACCGGATCATGGAGGCCGTGACGCTGCGCCACGGAGGCAACCTGGTGGACGACACGGCCCTGGTCGTGCTCGGCTGGAACGCCCCGGGCTGAGCGGGAGACGCCCGGTGCGGGGGAATGCCCCGGCGCACGCCGGCGTTGGGGAAGGACGAGATGACCGGGTGCCGGCCCGGAACGGAGGGATGAGATGCGCGACCCCGAGCTGCTCTACACGATCGACGAGGACGTCGCCGCCGCCCTGCGCGCCGGGACCGAACCGACCCTCGTGCACCTGGTGCGCGGGTTCGTGGACGCCGGGAACGCGAGCCAGGTCGCGGCCGAGCACCTGGTCGAGTCCTTCGCGCCGCAGCGCCTGGTGACCTTCGACGTCGACGAGCTGCTGGACTACCGCTCGCGGCGTCCCACCATGACCTTCGACGCCTCGCGGTGGAGCGACTACGAGGAGCCCCACCTGGCGATCGACGTCCTGCGCGACCTCGAGGGGGTGCCGTTCCTGCTGCTGCACGGCTCGGAGCCGGACATCCGGTGGGAGTCGTGGGTCGCGGCCATGCGTCAGGTCGTCGAGCGGTTCGGCGTCCCCTTGACGGTGGGCGCGCACGGGATCCCGATGGGGGTGCCGCACACCCGCCCGACCTCGGTGACGGCGCACGGCACGCGGGCAGAGCTCGTCAGTGCGTACCCGTCCTGGTTCGGCACCGTCCAGGTCCCGGCGAGTGCCAGCGCCCTGCTGGAGTACCGCCTGGGCCAGTGGGGTCATGACGCGCTCGGCTTCGCCGTGCACGTGCCGCACTACATCGCGCAGTCGGGCTACCCGCGGGCAGCGATCGCCGCGCTCGAGAACCTCGAGCGCAGCACGGGCCTGGACCTCGCCTCGGGTCGCCTCGAGTCGGCCGCTGCCGAGACGACGGCGGAGATCGACGAGCAGGTGGCAGCCTCCGCCGAGATCGGGGCGGTCGTGCACGCGCTCGAGGAGCAGTACGACGCCTACACGGGGTCGATCACTCGCCCGGGTCTGCTCTCGGCCGACATCCCCACCGCCGACGAGCTCGGCGCCGAGTTCGAGCGGTTCCTCGCCCAGCAGGACGGTGAGCCGAACGGCAGCTGACCGGGGGTCGGGCCGCTCCGTCCCGAGGCCCTAGGCTCTGGGGCGTGGAGATCCGCACCGATACCCGTGCCTGGCTGGTGTGGGGCTCGGCACTTGCGGCCTACATCGTCGCCGTCCTCAACCGCAGCTCCTTCGGCATCGCGGGCGTCGAGGCCGCCGAACGGTTCGGCGTGGGGGCGACGGTCATCTCGACCTTCGTGGTGGTCCAGCTCTCGGTCTACGCGCTCATGCAGGTCCCGGTCGGGGTGCTTCTCGACCGCTTCGGCTCGCGGACGCTGATCGCCGCCGGAGCCCTGCTCATGGCGACCGGCCAGCTCCTCCTCAGCCTGGTCACCGACCTCCCGGCCGCGTACGTCGCGCGCGTGCTCATCGGCGCGGGCGACGCTGCCACGTTCATCTCGGTGGTACGTCTGGTCTCGCTGTGGTTCCCGCCTCGACGCGTCCCGGTGCTCACGCAGCTCAGCGGGATCATCGGGTCGCTCGGTCAGATCGTCGCCGCGGTCCCGCTGGTGGCCGTGCTGCACGCCGCCGGCTGGCAGACCGCCTTCGGCGGGCTCGCCGCGATCGGGGTCCTCGCGGCCTGTCTCGTCGTGCTCGCGGTCAGGGACACCCCCGAGGTGCGCGAGCGGGTCCCGTCGATGAGCATCGTCGGCCACGTGCGCGGCGTGATCCAGGTCCCCGGCACCCGCCTCGGCTTCTGGAGCCACGCCCTCACGCAGTTCCCGGTCAACGTCTTCCTGCTCCTGTGGGGGTTCCCGTTCCTCACCCAGGGTGAGGGGCTCGCGCCGTCGACGGCGAGCGCCCTGTTCACCGTCTGCATCCTGGCCTCGATCACGGCGGGTCCCGTGATCGGTGTGTTCACCGGGCGGCACCCGCTCCGCCGGTCATGGATCGTGCTCGCCGCAGGCGTGACCATGGCCGCTGCGTGGACAGCCGTCCTGCTCCAGCCAGGCCCGAGCCCGTTGTGGCTCCTGGTCGTCCTGGTCGTCGTCCTCGGCATCGGCGGGCCCGGTTCGATGATCGGTTTCGACTACGCCCGGACGTTCAACGAGCGGGCCCGGATCGGTGCGGCGACGGGACTGGTCAACGTCGGTGGCTTCGCGGCCGCTGTCGTCTCCGTGCTGGCGATCGGGATCGTCCTCGACGTCTACCCGGGACCCGCGCTCTCGCTCGACGCCTTCCGCGTCGCATTCAGCGTGATGATCGTCCCGTGGGGCGTCTCGGTCGCCGGGGTGCTCGTGGAGCGGCGACGCACTCGCGCGCACATGGCGGCGCAGGGGGTGCAGGTGCCGACCTTCCGGCAGGTCATCGAGCGCCGACGTGGGGCGTCGACCTAGGCGCCGGACGGGCGAAACCCTGGCGTGGCGCCTATCGCTCATGCCAGAATCCGGGCGTTGCACCCGTGACCTTCGGACGACCTCCGGGTCGTGGCGCCGCCTCGTGCGGCGTCCAGGACACGCCGTGCGGCACGACGCCGGGTACACCGCTCGGTGATCACCGGCCAGGATGAACAGAAGGACAGGACGAGCATGGCGCAGGGATCTGTGAAGTGGTTCAACGCGGAGAAGGGCTTCGGGTTCATCGCCCAGGACGGCGGCGGTGCCGACGTCTTCGTCCACTACTCCGCCATCGAGACGCAGGGGTACCGGACGCTCGAGGAGGCCCAGCGGGTCGAGTTCGAGATCACGCAGGGCCCCAAGGGTCCGCAGGCAGAGAAGGTCCGCCCGCTCTGACCTACCCCCACCGATGACGAGGGCCGCACCCGGACGGGTGCGGCCCTCGTCGCGTGCACACCGGCACCTCAGCCGGGGAGCGGCGCTGCGCCGGGATCGTCGTGGCGGACGCTCGCGCCGCGGGGTTCGTCGTGGCGGACGCTCGCGCCGCGGGCGAAGTCGGCGAGATCCGCTCCCTCGACGAGCCGCGACGGGACCACGAGCGAGCGCAGGGTGCGCCGGGCCCCGTCGAGCTGGAGGGGGTCCGGGCCGGCGGCCACGACGAGGTTGCCGTACCGGCGCCCCCGGAGCACACCGACCTCGGCGACCAGGGCCGTGTGGGGCCAGACGCTGCGGACCGTCGCGACCTCCGAGCGCGCGTCCGCCAGAGGTGGGCGGTCGGCGCAGTTCGCCAGGTAGAGGCCCCCGGGGCGCAGGACACGGGCGACCTCCGCGCAGAACTCGGCCGTCGTCAGCGCCTGCGGAGTGCTGTCCCCGGCGAACACGTCGCGGATCACGAGATCGGCGCTGGCGCTCGGCAGGCCCTCGAGCGCCGTGCGGGCATCGGCGGCGCGCAGTCGCAGCCGCGGGGACCGCGGCAGGGCGAACCAGGCCCGGACGAGCTCGAGCAGCCGGGCGTCGATGTCCACGCCGAGCTGACGCGACCCGGGCCGGGTGTGGTCCACCCACCGGGGAAGGGCGCATCCGGCGGCACCGAGGTGCACGGCGTCGACGGGCCCCGCGGGCAGGTGCTCGGTGAGGGCAGCCATCTGCTGCATGTACTCGAACTCGAGTCGCCCCGCGTCGGCGAGGTCGAGTGCCGAGCTGGGGACGCCGTTGACCAGCAGGGTCACCAGGTCGGGTTCCGAGGGGTCGCGGCGCAGCTCCGCCGTCCCGGTGTCGATCGCCACCGGCCCCTCGGGCAGGGCGGTCGGAGCCCCGCCACGGGCGGGCGG
>NZ_JBFHHB010000117.1:0-9812 GCF_041597215.1 Actinotalea sp. | reverse complement strand
GCGCGGCACTGCCCGGCAGAGCAGCCGAGCCGGCCGGGCAGCCGGCCCCGTCGCCCGCGCACCCCGGGGAGAGGACGCCACCCCTCCCGGCGGTCGACGGCGGGCCCGAAGGAGGCGCGACGTCCGCCGCGGGGTCGCTCTCATCGGCAGCCGTCGATCGACCGGTGCCGGAGGGGACGGAGCTCGCGGGGATCGGCGCCGGCGGGTCCGGACGTCGCTCGCGGTTGCCACGCCAGGAGTCGCCCCTGGACTACGACCCGTGGCCATCGGGCGCTCGCGCCGCGGATGCGTACCCTGGAGGCGGAGAGGCCCCGGCCCGCAGCGCGGCCGCCGTCGGACGGAGGGAGGACGCCATGACCCCGACCAGCAAGGGGAGGATCGTGCCGGACGCCCCCCACGAGCGCGTCAGCAGCCCGCCGTACCGCGCCCTGGAGGCCGAGGTCGAGGAGACCCAGCTCCGTGAGGCCCGGAGCAAGGTCGCCTACGCCCCGACGCGCGCCCAGACCCGGCCCCGCGCGACGCTGCTGCTCTGGGACAACAGGGTGGTGGTCCTCGACGGCGCTGCGCTGGTCGGCCGCAACCCGTCACCGCGCGAGGGAGAGGCGCTCCCGGTGCAGGTCATCGCGGTCCTCGACCGCGGCCGCTCCGTCTCGAAGACCCACTTCGCCATGGGGGTCGACGCCGACGGCGTGTGGCTCAAGGACCGCAGCTCGACGAACGGCACGGTCGTGACGCTCACCGACGGGCAGCAGATCCTCTGCGCCCCCGAGCAGCTCGTGCGGGTGCCGGTCGGTGCCTCCGTCGCCTTCGGGGACTACTGGCTCACCGTCGCGGGCTGATCGACCCGACCGCTCCTGGCCCTGCGGAACGCGGGGCTGCCTGCCCGCAGGGTGTCCGCCGTCAGGACGATCAGCGCGAGCCACACCAGCCCGAATCCCCACCAGCGGATCGCCGGCATCTCCTCGTGGAACACGAGCAGGCCCAGGCAGAAGTGCAGGGTCGGGGTCAGGTACTGGAGCATGCCCACGACGCTCAGCGGGAGCCTGCGGGCCGCGCCGCCGAACATCAGCAGGGGGACGGCCGTCACGACGCCCGTCCCCGCGAGGGCGAGGGCGTGCCAGGTCCCGTTCGTCCCGAACCCACCGGCCGAGCCGAGCACGGCGAGGTAGATCAGCGCCACCGGGGCGAGGACGGCCGTCTCCACGGCAAGCGAGGCCAGCGCGGGAACGGTCCTGCCGATCCGGTTCTTGATCAGCCCGTACAGGCCGAAGGTCAGCGCGAGCGTCAGGGCGATCCACGGCAGCCGGCCGACCCCGACGGTCAGGACGACGACGGCGACGGCCCCGATCCCGAGGGCCACCCACTGCGCAGGGCGCAGCCGCTCGCCCAGGACGAGGACGGCGAGGCCGACGGTGACCAGCGGGTTGATGTAGTAGCCGAGGGCGGCGTCGACGGTGTGCCCGCTCAGGACGCCGACGACGAAGACCAGCCAGTTGGTCGCCACCAGCACCCCGGCCAGGGCGAGGGTGGCCAGCACCCGGCCGCGGCGGACCACGGCGACCGCCGTCCGCCAGGTGCCGGTGGCCACCAGGACCGCGACGCAGAACAGCAGGGACCACAGCACGCGGTGCGCGATGATCTCGACCGACCCGGCAGGGGTGAGCAGCGGGAAGTACAGGGGGAGGAAGCCCCAGAGCCCGTAGGCGCCGGCGCCGAGCAGCAGACCGGTGCGGTCCGGGGCGGGGAGGGTGGGCACGGGCAGAACCTACTCCCGTCGCGGATGCGGCCGAGGGCGTGCCCATGACGCGGGTGGGACGCCCGACCGGCTCGCACCTACACTGGCCTGAGCGATCCAGGCGTCCGCGCCGCCCCTGCACCCGGAAGGTTCCCCACCGCTGTGAGCAGCCCCCTGCGCGTCGCCGTCGTCGGCGCGGGACCGGCAGGCATCTACGCCGCCGACATCCTGTCCAAGTCGGGAGTCGACGTGAGCATCGACCTCATCGAGCGCCTCCCGGCGCCGTTCGGGCTCGTGCGGTACGGCGTCGCCCCCGACCACCCCCGGATCAAGCAGATCATCGTCGCGCTGGAGAAGATCCTCGAGCGCGGGGACATCCGGCTCCTGGCGAACGTCGACCTCGGGACCGATCTCTCGATCGAGGACCTGCGTCGGCACTACGACGCCGTGATCATCGCCACCGGTGCGATCCGGGATGCAGCGCTGCCGATCCCCGGGATCGAGCTGCCGGGGTCCTTCGGTGCTGCGGACTTCGTCTCCTGGTACGACGGCCACCCGGACGTCCCGCGCACCTGGCCGCTCGAGGCGCAGCAGGTCGCGGTGATCGGCGCCGGCAACGTCGCACTCGACGTGGCGCGCATCCTCGCGAAGTTCCCCCACGACCTCCTGCCGACGGAGATCCCGGAGAACGTGCACCAGGGGCTGCTCGCCAACCCCGTCACCGACGTGCACCTGTTCGCCCGCCGCGGCCCGGCGCAGGTGAAGTTCTCCCCGCTCGAGCTCCGCGAGCTCGGGCACGTGCCCGACGTCGACGTCCTGGTGTACCCGGAGGACTTCGACTTCGACGAGGGCTCGATGGCCGCCATCCACTCCTCGAACCAGACCAAGCAGGTCGTCAAGACCCTGACGGACTGGACGCTGAAGGACCCGGAGGAGCTCACCGGGAGCCGCCGGATCCACCTGCACTTCCTGCACCGCCCGGTCGCCGTCCTCGGCGAGGACCGGGTGACGGGCCTGCGCACCGAACGCACGGCGCTCGCAGGGGACGGTTCGGTCGCCGGGACGGGGCAGCTGCACGACTGGCCGGTCGAGGCCGTCTACCGCGCCGTCGGCTACTTCGGCTCGCCGCTGCCCGGTCTGCCCTTCGACGAGGTCGCGGGAGTGGTGCCGAACCGCGAGGGACGCGTCGTCGGCGAGGACGGAGCGCCCGTCCCCGGCATGTACGCGACGGGCTGGATCAAGCGCGGCCCGGTCGGCCTGATCGGTCACACCAAGTCCGATGCGGCCGAGACGATCCGGCACCTGGTCGAGGACGTCCCTTCGCTCGAGCGCGCACCCTTGCGGTCCCTCGACGACATCACCGCCCTGCTCGACGAGCGGGGCGTCGGCCACGTCGAGTGGTCCGGCTGGATGCTCCTGGACGCCTACGAGCAGGCGCTCGGCGCCCCGCAGGGCCGCGCGCGGATCAAGGTCGTGCCGCGCGAGGAGATGATCGCGATCGCCCGCGGGACGTCCTGACGGCCCCTGACCGCCGGGCTCTCGACGCGCTGCGCGCGCCCGCGACGGAACCGGCGGCCGGTATCGGGCGTTGAGCCTGCGGACGAGACGGGAGACCAGCGGTGGGACATCGGCACTTCAACGGGCTGAAGACGGCAGGGCTGTTCGCGGCCCTGTGGGTGGTGGTCCTCGGGGTGGGATCCCTCGTCGGGGGCGGCAGGTACGTCCTGCTGTTCGCCGCCGCCGGCCTGGCCATGACGGCCTACGGCTACTGGAACTCCGCGACCATCGCCATCCGGGCGATGCGCGCGTACCCGGTGAGCGAGCTCGAGGCGCCGGAGATGTACCGGATCGTGCGTGAGCTGTCCACGACGGCCCGACAGCCCATGCCGGCGCTCTACATCTCGCCGACCGCCGCCCCGAATGCCTTCGCGACGGGGCGCAACCCGCGCAACGCCGCTGTCTGCTGCACCGAGGGGATCCTGCGGCTGCTCGACGAGCGGGAGCTGCGCGGGGTGCTCGGGCACGAGCTCATGCACGTCTACAACCGCGACATCCTCACGTCGTCGGTGGCGGCCGCCCTGGCCGGCATGATCACCTCGCTCGCCCAGTTCCTGCTGTTCTTCGGCGGGGGCGGCAGGGACCGGGACAGCAACGGGCTCGCGATGCTCGCCATGGCGATCCTCGGCCCGATCGCGGCGATGCTCATCCAGCTCGCGATCAGCAGGACGAGGGAGTACGACGCGGACGAGGACGGCGCACGGCTCACCGGTGACCCGCTCGCCCTCGCCTCCGCGCTGGAGAAGCTCGCCGCCGGGACGGCGCGTGCTCCGTTGCCCGCCAACCGGGACCTCGTCGACGTCTCGCACCTGATGATCGCGAACCCCTTCCGCAGCGAGGGCATGGCCCAGCTGTTCGCGACGCACCCGCCGATGGCCGAGCGGATCGCCCGGCTGCGGCGGATGGCCGGCTACCCGGGGGCCTGAGCGTCCTTGCGGCGGGCGCGCCGGGCGCACTCCCGAGCGTCCGGCACCCGTGGTGACCTCCGGGCGCGACGGCCGACCGGGGGACAGCGTGCCGAACAGAATGCTGTACGTTTGTCATCGCTCTGATAAACGTATATCTTCTTCATGGGACAACAGATGGGGAGTGCGTCGATGTCGACGATCCAGACCTTCACGTGGGGTCACGACGCCTTGCGCGTCGTCCTCGGCCACGGCACGGACCTCGCGGTGTCCCTGCTCGCCGTGACGGACCCGGCGCAGAGCGCGGATCAGGTCCCCGAGTCGTTCGTCGTGGCGGACCGACCCGTCTCGGTCGGCGGCTACCGGCCCTCCGTCGTCCAGCCGCTGGTCGAGGTGTCGGTCCGCGGGCACGGCCGCGCACGGGCGAGCGAGCGGGTCGTCGAGACCGCTGTCGGGGCGCGGCTGCGCTACGTGGGCCACGAGGTCGGCTTCCAGGACGGCTGGCACGAGCTCACCGTCCGTCAGCAGGATCCCCTGACGGGTATGGGTGCTGTGACCCTGTTCCGCTCGGCCGACGGCGTCCCGGCTGTCGAGGTCGTGACGACGGTGGAGAACACCTCCTCCTCGACGCTCGTCGTGGAGATGGTGACGACGGCCGTGCTGACGGTCGCCGCGGTCCCGGTCGCCGGGGCGAGGCTCGAGCTCCTCGAGGGCCGCTCGGAGTGGCTGGGGGAGGACCGCTGGACGCGGCGCGATCTCACCGAGCACTCGATCGTCGACCTCGACTTCGCCCTGCACGGGCAGGACCCCCGGGGCCGGTACACCGTCGCCGGTCAGTCCACCTGGAGCACGAGCCGGCACCTGCCCTGCGCAGCGCTCGTCGAGACGCGTGCGGACGGCAGCCGGCGCACCACGGCATGGGAGGTCCACAACAACGGACCGTGGCGCTGGGAGCTGGGGGCGCGGGAGACGGACGGCATCTACCTCGCGCTCCTGGGCCCGGACGACGAGCACCACCACTTCGCGGCCGCCCTGGCCCCCGGCGACCGGTTCGCGTCCGTCCCGGTGGCACTCGCCGTCGCCGGTGGTGACTTCGAGCAGGCTGTCGCCGCGTTGACCTCGCACCGTCGCGCCCTGCGGAGCGAGCGGGGTGCCGTCGGCTGCCCGCCGGTCGTCTTCAACGACTACATGAACACGATCAACGGGGACCCGACGACCGATCGGCTGCTGCCGCTGATCGCCTCGGCAGCGGAGGTCGGTGCCGATGTCTTCTGCATCGACGCAGGCTGGTACGACGACGGAAACGACTGGTGGAACACGATCGGGGACTGGCTGCCCTCGACCCGACGGTTCCCCCGGGGGATCGACGAGGTGCTCGGTGCCATCCGGGACGCGGGGATGATCCCCGGGTTGTGGCTCGAGCCCGAGAGCGTGGGGTGCGACTCCGCGCTCGCGGCCCGGCTGCCTGCCGACGCCTTCATCCAGCGGGGCGGGGTCCGGGTCGTCGAGCAGTCCCGGCTCCATCTCGACTTCCGGCACCCAGCGGTCCGTGCTCATCTCGACGGGGTCATCGACCGGGTCGTCGGCGAGCTGGGCGTGGGCTACCTGAAGTTCGACTACAACATCCCGGCGGGCGTGGGCACGGACGTCGCGGCGTTCTCCCCGGGTGCGGGCCTGCTGGACCACGCGCGCGCCGTGCTGTCGTGGATGGAGTCCGTCCACCGTCGCCACCCGGACCTGATCGTCGAGAGCTGCGCCTCGGGTGCGATGCGCAAGGACTACGCGACGCTGCAGCACTTCGCCCTCCAGTCGACCTCCGACCAGCAGGACCTCTTCCGGTACCCGCCCATCGCCTCGGCGAGCCTGGTCACCGTGGTGCCGGAGCAGGCCGGGAACTGGGCCTACCCGCAGTCGTCGATGACCACGGAGGAGATGGCGTTCACGCTCGTCACGGGTCTCGTGGGGCCGATGGTGCTGTCCGGGTACCTGAACCGGATGAGCGCAGCCCAGCGCGCCCTGGTCGCCGAGGCCGTCGTGCTCGCCAAGGACACCTTCGCCATGCGATCCCGGGCCGTGCCGCTGTGGCCGACGGGCCTGCCGCGCTGGGACGACCCGTTCGTCTCGGTCGCCCTCGCCGAGGGCGACGAGGTCCTCGTGTTCTGCTGGGAGCGTTCGCAGTACCTCGGCGAGACGTACCCGGCAGAGCTGGGCCTCGACCTGGCAGGGTTCGCGGGTCGGTCGGCCCGCGTCGAGACGGTCTTCCCGCTCACGACCCCGGAGTGGAAGGCGCGCTGGCTCGCCGATGAGGGCGTGCTCGCGGTCCAGCCCACGGCAGAGGGAAGGGAGGCTCCGTCGGCGCGCGTGCTGCGCGTCGTCTTCGAGTGATCCGTCGGGCGACCCCCTGGCGCCCGCCACCGAGTTCCCCGCCGAGAGCGGGCCGGCAGAAAGAAGCACCGTGAAGATCAAGACTTTGAGCAGGTCGATGACGCCGCTGTTCGTCGCGGCGCTCTTCCTCACAGGATGTTCCGACCCCTCCGTGGAGGCTGCGGCGGAGCCGGCGAGCCCCGCCGACTGGCCGGCCGTCGACACCCCCCTCGACGGTGTCGAGCTGACCCTCTGGACGGCGGAGTCCACCGCCTCCGTCCCGGCCGGGGTCGCCGCCGCGTTCGAGGAGCTCACCGGTGCGACGGTCAACCTGACCGTCGTCCCCGACCAGTACGAGGCGAACGCCAAGACCAAGCTGGCCACCGGGGCCAAGCCGGACCTCATGTTCTGGGAGACCAACGTCTCCGTCCTCAACACCATCCAGGCCGAGGAGAACCTGCAGCCCCTCGACGGCGCGCCCTGGTTCGAGCTGCTCGACGCCGACTCCCAGCGCCTCGGGGTCAAGGACGACGTGCACTACGGCGCCATCATCAAGAGCTACGAAGTGATGGGCGTCTACTACAACCTGAACAACTTCGAGAAGGCCGGCATCACCGACGTCCCGCACAGCTGGGACGAGCTCGCCGCCGCCGCGCAGAAGCTGAAGGACGCCGGGGTCGAGGCCCCGTTCTACGAGGCGGCCGGTGACCAGTGGCCGGTGCAGTGGGGTGCGCAGATGTCGCTCGCGGACCTCTCGGCCGACGGCTTCTACGGCGACCTCAACACGGCCCAGGCATCGTTCAGCGACGCGGCCGTCGTCGACCGGCTGACCGCCTTCACCGACCTCTACGCCGAGGACGGGATGGCGAACTCCAACATCAAGACCGCGACCTTCGCCGACCAGGGCGCCGCCCTGATGTCCGGGGAGGCGGGGATGGAGTTCCACGTCAACGCGATCGTCGACCAGCTCTCGCAGGCGTACTCCCTCGAGGAGATCGACGAGACCGTCGGCTTCTTCCCGATCTCGCCCGAGGGCAACAACGGCACCATGTCCGGCGGGCAGGCCAACAGCCTCGTCGCCTACCGCACGGGTGACGAGACGCGGGAGGCGGCCGCGCGCCAGTTCCTCACCTTCTGGCTCACGGACTACTACCCGACCTTCATCGAGGAGATGGGCTACGTCTCGATCCAGCCCGCCGTCGCCTCACCCGCGGGGATCCCGCAGGCGACCCTCGACTCGACCCCGGCCGGCGCTGCCGAGAAGTTCGGCAGCACCGCTGTAGCGTCCATGCAGATGGAGGCGATCAACAACCCTGACCTGTACCTGAACATGGCTGAGGTCCTCCAGGGAGCCAAGACCCCTCAGGAGGCGGCTGACGCCACCCAGGCGCAGTTCGAGCAGCTCGCGCGCGCCGCAGGCGTCGCCGGCTTCTGATCGGCCAGCTCCACGGTGACCGGGGCGCCCGAGGTCGGGCGCCCCGGTCGACAGGAAGGCTCACCATGACCACGCTCACGCGCTCGTCGACCAGCGCATCGACGGCCCCCCAGTCCCCGCGTCGCGTCCCGCGCGGTCGCAACCGCCACCCGTGGTGGTTCCTGCTGCCGGCCTTCGCCTTCATCATCGTGTTCTTCGCGCTGCCGGTCGCGGCGAACTTCGTCTTCCCGTTCACCAACTGGTCGACGTTCCACTCCGACATCCGCTTCGTCGGGTTCGACTCCTTCGCCGACGTCCTCGGTGACGGGAGCCTGGCCAACTCGCTGAGGACGACGCTGGTCTACGCGGTCCTGGTCGCGATCTTCTCGAACGTCTTCGGCCTGGCGCTGGCGCTCCTCCTCGAGCGCGACACGCGGGTCAACAGGTTCGGTCGGGCGGCGTTCTTCCTCCCCGTCCTGATGTCGGCACTCGCCACCGGTTACGTGTTCCAGGCGATCCTCAAGGCCGATGGTGCGCTCAACTCCGCGCTCGCACTGCTCGCCGGGCAGCCGGTCGACATCGAGTGGCTGGGCTCGATGGACTGGACGATCGTGGTCGCCGCGCTCGTCCACACCTGGAAGTGGGTGGGCATGAACATGCTCATCTTCCTCGCGGGACTCAAGAACATCCCGACCGACAGCCTCGAGGCGGCCTCCATCGACGGCGCGAGCAGGTGGCAGTCCCTCCGGCTGATCAAGATCCCGCTCCTGGCGCCGGCCTTCACCTTCAACATCGCGACCGGGCTGCTGTCGACGCTCAACAGCTTCGACGTCATCCAGGCACTCACCGGTGGTGGGCCGGCCCGCTCCACCGAGGTGCTCAACATCTTCATCTTCCGCACGTTCGGCTCGGGTCTGTACGCCCAGTCGACAGCGATGAGTCTCGTGCTCTTCCTCGTGGTCGTGGTCCTGGCGATCCCGGTCATCGGATTCCTGCGCGGGCGCGAGAGGGCAATGTCGTGAAGACCCTGAGAGGTGCCGTCCAGCCGGCGGCCGTCCTGCTGCTGACGTTCGTGTTCGTCGCGCTGCCGATGTGGCTCGTGCTCATCACCTCGGCGAAGAGCCAGGGTGAGGCGCAGCAGCCGGACTTCAGCCTTCCCACCACCTGGAACCTGGCCGAGAACTACACCCAGGCCATCCAGCAGGGCGGGTTCTGGCGGGCGCTCGCCGGCAGCGCGATGATCGTCATCCCCGCGGTCGTCGTCGTGCTGATCACCGGGGCGATGGCCTCGTGGATCTTCGCCCGACGCAGCGGGCGCGCCCTCGGTGCGCTCTACGCGGTGGGCATCGCCGGGGTGCTCATCCCGCCGGCAGCCGTCACCGTGGTGCTCCTGCTGCGCAACCTCGGGATCGCCAACCAGCCGATCGGGCTGATCTGCGTCTACATCGGCATGTACCTCGGGAACGTGATCTTCTTCATGACGGGCTTCGTCCGGACGATCCCCCGGGAGCTGGAGGAGGCCGCGGAGGTCGACGGCGCCGGGCCGGTCAAGGTGTTCTTCAGGATCATCTTCCCGATGCTGCGCCCGACGATCGCCACCTGCGCGATCCTCATCACCCTGTTCGCCTGGAACGACGTCTTCTACGCCTTCTTCGTGATCGGCGGCGGCGAGACGACGACGCTCCCGTTGAGCCTCTACAACGTCGCGAGCAGCTCCCTGTACACGCACAACTGGAACCTGATCTTCGCCTACGTCGTGATGATGAGCATCCCGCTGGTGACCCTGTTCGTCTTCGGGCAGCGCCAGATCATCTCCGGGGTGACGCAGGGGGCGGTG
>NZ_JBFHHB010000116.1:0-9847 GCF_041597215.1 Actinotalea sp. | reverse complement strand
GTCGTCCGGGGCCCCGGTCTCCACGACGGCGGCGCGGTCCCCCGGGTACTCGTCCATCACGCGACGCAGCGCCCGGTAGACCTCGTGCACCCCCGAGTCCTCGCCCTTGGGGATCACCGGGGAGCCGTCGGGGGTGTCGGGGAAGGCGGGATCCTTGATCAGGGCGTCGGAGACGTCGATCCGGAACCCGTCGACTCCCCGGTCGAGCCAGGTGCGGACCACGCGCTCGAGCTCGGCGAGCACGGCAGGGTGCTGCCAGTTGAGGTCGGGCTGCTCGGGGGCGAAGAGGTGGTAGTACCAGGGGCCGGGGGTGCCGTCCGGCTCGGTGATCCGCGTCCAGGACGGGCCGCCGAAGACGCTGCGCCAGTTCGAGGGCGGTTCGTCGCCGCCCTGCCCTCGGCCGGGCCGCAGGTGGAACAGCTCCCGCTCGGGTGCTCCGGGCCCGCCCTCGATCGCGGCCCGGAACCAGGGGTGCCGGTCCGAGACGTGGTTCGGCACGAGGTCGACCAGCACGCGCAGGCCGTGCGCGTGGGCGGCCGCGATCACCGCTGTCACGTCCTCCACCGTGCCGAAGTCCGTGTCGACCCCCGTGTGGTCGACGATGTCGTAACCTCCGTCCACCCCGCCCGAGGGGTAGAACGGGCACAACCACAGCGCGTCGACGCCGAGCTCGGCGAGGTACCCCAGACGGGAGGCGATCCCCCGCAGGTCACCGTTCCCGTCACCGTCCGCGTCCTGGAAGGACCGTGGGTACACCTGGTAGACGACGGCCTCGCGCCACCAGGCAGGTGCGTCGACAGGAGGGGGGTCCTGCACCGGTCGGGTCACCCCACGAGCCTAGGAGGGCCGGGCTCCTCCGCTGAGCGCCCGGCCGTCGACCGGCGCGCGCCGAGGCACCCTGGCCCGTCGGCCCGGCTGCTAGCGTCCGCGGCATGAGCGGTGCGAACGGTCCGGAGGCCCAGGGGCGCTGCTTCGGTGACGGCGACGACCTCTACGCGGAGTACCACGACACGGAGTGGGGCAGGCCCGTGCGCGGGGAGCGCGAGCTGTACGAGCGCTTCAGTCTCGAGGCCTTCCAGTCGGGGCTGTCCTGGCTGACGATCCTGCGCAAGCGGCCGGCGTTCCGCTCCGCGTTCGCCGACTTCGACCCGGAGATCGTCGCCCGGTTCGACGAGGTCGACGTCGCTCGCCTGCTCGCCGACGCGGGGATCGTGCGCAACCGGGCCAAGATCGACGCCACCATCTCGAACGCCCGCGCCGTCCTCGGGCTCTGGGCGGCGGACCGGACCCTGACGGACCTCGTCTGGTCGCACGCGCCGGCCGAGCGCGTGCGCACCCCGCGCGCGGCGACCTTCGGCGAGGTGCCCGCGACCACCCCCGAGTCCGCTGCTCTCGCCAAGGAGCTCAAGGGCGCCGGGTTCCGTTTCGTCGGTCCGACCACGGCCTATGCGGCCATGCAGGCCTGCGGACTGGTCGACGACCACCTCGAGGGCTGCCCGGTCCTGCGCTCACCGCGCGGACCGGCGATTCCTCAGTAGGCTGAGGAATCCCGAGACCGAAGGAGCCCGTCGATGAGCGCCATCGCCGCCACCCCGCACCGCGACCTCGCCGGGCGGTACCGCTCGCTGCGGCGCTACAACCTGGTCGCCGCGGTGTTCCACGCCGCGCAGGCCGCTGCCGTCCTGGCCCTCGCGAACGCCTTCACCCTGCCGATCACCGGCACCTACCTGATCGGCCCGCCCGGGAGCCCGGGGGAGACCGTCACGATCCTCGACGTACGCGTCGGGCTCGCGGTTGCCGGGTTCCTGGCCCTGTCGGCCCTCTTCCACGTCCTCGTCTCCGCACCCGGGACGTTCGAGCGGTACACCGGGGGCCTCGACCGTCGGATCAACGTGTTCCGCTGGGTCGAGTACTCGCTGTCCAGCTCGCTGATGATCGTGCTGATCGCGATGATCACCGGGATCGGCGACGTGGCCGCCCTGCTCGCGCTGTTCGGCGTGAACGCCTCGATGATCCTGTTCGGCTGGCTCCAGGAGACGTACCACCAGCCGGGCGACGGCGGCTGGCTGCCGTTCGTCTTCGGCTGCCTCGCGGGAGTGGTGCCGTGGCTCGCCGTCCTCGTCTACGTCATCGCACCCGGGTCGACCAGCGGCGCCGAGCCGCCGGCGTTCGTCTACGGGATCATCGTGTCCCTGTTCCTGTTCTTCAACGTCTTCGCCCTGGTCCAGTGGGCGCAGTACAAGCAGGTGGGGAAATACCGGGACTACCTCGTCGGCGAGCGCACGTACATCACACTCAGCCTGGTGGCGAAGTCAGCCCTCGCCTGGCAGGTGTTCGGCGGGACGCTCGCGGGGTAGCGGGCAGCAGCGTTCAGCGAGCGGCGTCCGCGAGTCGAGCGAGCTCGTGCACGATCGCCACGTCGCCGTCGAGCCAGTCCATGCCGTGCCAGTCCGGCCGGTCCAGCCAGCGCAGCTCGTCGTGCTCGACCAGCGGGGCAGGGTCACCCTCGATCACCACGGCCGTCCACAGGCGAAGGACATGTCGCTCCGTGATGGGCCAGCCCGTACCGCGGGGCGCACGCACCTCCGTGCCGAGGGCCACCCGCACGCCGAGCTCCTCCCGGACCTCGCGGTGCACGGCCTCGTGCGGGGTCTCCCCCGGGTCGACCTTCCCGCCGGGGAACTCCCAGCGCCCGGCCAGGTGCTCGGGGCGGCTGCGTCGCGCGGCGAGCAACCGCGAGGGGCGGTCGAGGTCGTCGAGGATCGCGACCGCGACCACGAGGACGGGCGTCGGGATCATCCGTCCAGTCTCCCGCACCGCGACCGCCCGGGAACGACGCACCCCGGGGCCGACGATGCGGCACCCGGGGTGCATGGTCCCGTGCCGACCGGACCCTCCCCGGTCGACGCGGACGGGTTCAGCGCAGGCCGTACTGGCGGGCGCGGGCCACCGCGTCGGCGCGGGTCGAGACCCCGAGCTTGCGGTAGACGCTGCGCACCTGCGACTTCACGGTGTTGCGCGTGACGAAGAGGCGGGTCGCGATCTCCTCGAGCGTGGTCTCCTCGTCCAGGTTGGACAGGATCACGCGCTCACGCCGGGTCAGCGAGCTGCGCTGGGACGGGACCATCCGCAGGTCGAACGTCTCGACGGCCATGGGGACCTCCAGGTTCAGCGGTGCCGGGGGGACACCGTCTTCGGGTACACCTGGAGAGAGCGGGACGGCGTGCGGCTATGACGCGGTTTTCACCCGAACCTTCGTCCGCGTGTCCCTTGACCTCGCGGCGAGGATGCCGCGAGGCGCAGGGCGGAGACCATCACCGCAGGTCAGAAGCCTGGATCGAGCCCCGGGTCGGAGCGGCGACGACACCGCCCGGCGTCCACATGCTGGGATCAGCCCGCGAGGGCCGCGTACTGCTCGGCGTCGAGCAGCCCCTCGGCCGACTCCACGGAGACCTTGAGCAACCATCCCTCGCCGTACGGGTCGGAGTTCACCAGGGCCGGGTCCGCGACCGCCGCGTCGTTGACCTCCACGACCGTCCCGGTCACCGGGGCGAAGAGCTCCGAGACGGACTTGGTCGACTCGATCTCCCCGCAGACCGCTCCTGCGGTGATCGTCGAGCCCACCTCGGGCAGCTCGAGGAAGACGATGTCGCCGAGGGCGTCCGTCGCCACGGCCGTCACGCCGATCGTCGCGGGGTCACCGGCACGGACCCACTCGTGCTCGGCCGTGTACTGGAGGTCGGTGGGGATGCTCATGCGTTCTCCTCGAGGAGGCCGGTCGGCCGGCGGTGGACGGATCGCGGACAGCGGGTGGAAGGCGCGGCCATCCGGCTCAGCCCTGGGGACGACGGTAGAACGGAAGGGCCACGACCCGCACGGGTTCGACCCGCCCACGGACGTCGACACCCAGCTCGGTTCCCGGCTCGGCCACGTCGGGGGTGACGTAGGCCATCGCGACCGGGTGGCCGAGCGTCGGCGACGGCGCCCCGGAGGTGACCTCGCCCACGACGCTCCCGTCCCCACCGACGACCAGGTGCCCGGGGCGGCCCGCACGGCGGGACAGCCCCTCCAGTCCGACGAGGGTCCGGGTGGCGGTGGCCTCGGAGCGGGCGGCGAGCGCGGCACGGCCGACGAAGTCGAGCACGGCGCCCGCCTCGTCGACCTTGTCGAGCCGGACCACTCGACCCAGGCCGGCGTCGTACGGGGTCGTCGTCGTGTCGAGCTCATGGCCGTACAAGGGCATCCCTGCCTCGAGCCGCAGGCTGTCGCGCGCAGCCAGGCCGGCCGGGACGAGCCCGAACGGCTCTCCCGCGCCCAGCAGCGCCCGCCAGAGGGCGACGGTGTGCTCCGCGTCGACGAAGAGCTCGAATCCGTCCTCACCGGTGTACCCGGTCCGCGCGGCGAGCACCTCGACGCCGTCGAAGGTCACCGGCAGGCAGGAGTAGTACCTCATCGCCGCGAGCTCGTCCGCACCGGTCAGCCCCGGCGTCGCGCCGAGGACCTCCAGGGCGCGCGGACCCTGGACCGCGACCAGGGCCGTCCGCAGCGAGGCGTCGTCGACCTGGACGTCGAAGCCGGCGGCCCGCTCGCGCAGGGCCGCCACGACGACGTCGTGGTTCGCGGCGTTGGCGACCACGAGGAAGGCGGTCTCGCCGAGCCGGTAGACGATGAGGTCGTCCAGCACCCCGCCGTCCGGAGCGCAGATCATCGTGTAGCGCGCCCCGTGCAGGCGGAGCGCCCCGAGGTTGCCCACGAGGGCCGTGTCCAGGAGCCGTGCCGCATCCGGACCGCTCACCCCGATCTCACCCATGTGCGAGAGGTCGAAGAGACCGGCAGCCGTGCGGACGGCCGTGTGCTCGGCGAGGTCGGAGGTGTAGCGCAGCGGCATGTCCCAGCCGGCGAAGGGCGTCAGGCTCGCACCGAGGGCCACGTGCTCGGTGTGCAGCGGGGAGGCGATCACGTCGGTCATACGTACTCCTCGATCGGCGGGCACGCGCACACGAGGGTGCGGTCTCCTGCAGCCTGGTCGATCCGGCGCACCGGCGGCCAGTACTTGTCGACCCGCAGGGCCGGGACCGGGAAGGCGGCCAGCTCGCGGCTGTAGGGGCGGTCCCAGCCGTCCGCGACCACGCTGCCCGCCGTGTGCGGGGCGTTGCGCAGCGGGGAGTCGGCGAGCGCCCAGGTCCCGGCCTCGACCTCGGCGATCTCCGCGCGGATGGCGATCATGGCCTCGACGAAGCGGTCGAGCTCTGCGAGGTCCTCGCTCTCGGTCGGTTCGACCATGAGCGTGCCCGCCACGGGGAAGGAGAGCGTCGGGGCGTGGAAGCCGTAGTCGATGAGGCGCTTGGCCACGTCCTCCGCCGTCACCCCCGTCGCCATGGTCAGCGGCCGGAGGTCGAGGATGCACTCGTGGGCGACGCGCCCACCGGGCCCGGTGTAGAGCACCGGGAAGTGCTCGGTGAGTCGCGTGGCGAGGTAGTTGGCCGAGAGGATCGCGAGCTCGGTCGCCCGGCGCAGGCCCGCCCCGCCCATGAGGGCGACATAGGCCCAGGAGATCGGCAGGATCCCGGCCGATCCGTGCGCGGCACCGGACACGGGCGGGAGCGAGGGCGACCCCTGGGCACCGGGGGTCGGGTCGCCCGGCAGGAACGGCACGAGGTGCTCCGCGACGGCGACCGGCCCGACTCCCGGGCCCCCGCCGCCGTGCGGGATGCAGAAGGTCTTGTGCAGGTTGAGGTGCGAGACGTCACCGCCGAACGCCCCGGGCCGGGCGAGACCGACCAGCGCGTTGAGGTTGGCCCCGTCGATGTAGACCTGGCCACCGGCCGCGTGCACCGCGGCGCACACCTCGCGGACCTCCCCCTCGAAGACCCCGTGCGTCGAGGGGTAGGTGATCATGATCGCCGCGACCCTCCTGGCGTTCGCCTCGAGCTTGGCGTGCAGGTCGCCCCGGTCGATCGTTCCGTCCGGGGCCGTGGCGACCACGACCACGCGCATCCCGGCGAGCGCGGCCGACGCCGCGTTGGTGCCGTGGGCCGACGCCGGGATCAGGCACAGGTCCCGGTCCTCGTCCCCCCGCGAGCGGTGGTAGGCGCGGATGGCCAGCAGACCGGCGAGCTCCCCCTGGGAGCCGGCGTTGGGCTGCACGCTCGCCCGCGCATAGCCCGTGATCGCCGCGAGCCAGCGCTCGAGGGTCTCGACGAGCTCGGCGTACCCCGCGGTCTGGTCGGCCGGGGCGTAGGGGTGCACGTCGGCGAAGCCGGGCCAGGAGATGGGCTCCATCTCGACCGCCGCGTTGAGCTTCATCGTGCAGGAGCCGAGCGGGATCATCGTGCGGTCCAGCGCCAGGTCGCGGTCGGCGAGCCGGCGCAGGTAGCGCAGCAACGCCGTCTCGGAGCGGTAGCGGTGGAAGGTCGGGTGCTCGAGGATCGGGCTCGTGCGGAGCAGGGTCTCGGGCAGGGCATCGGGCAGAGCGAGCCGCACGGCTGCCTCGGAGGTGACCGCCCGGCCGCCGAAGGCCTCGAGCGCCCGCGCGACGTCCTCCGCCGTCGTCGTCTCGTCGCAGGTGAGCCCGACGCGGTCCTCGTCGACGAGGCGCAGGTTGATCCCCGCCTCCGCCGCGGCGGCCACCACCTGGGCGGCACCGCCGGGGACCTCGGCGACGACGGTGTCGAAGAACTGCTCGTGCATCACCGGGACCCCGCGCGCCGCGAGCCCGGCGCGGACCTGCACCGCACGGGAGTGCACCCGCTCCGCGATCCGACGCAGTCCGTCCGGCCCGTGGTGCACCGCGTACATCGCTGCCACCACGGCGAGCAGGGCCTGCGCTGTGCAGATGTTGCTCGTCGCCTTCTCGCGGCGGATGTGCTGCTCGCGGGTCTGCAGGGCCAGCCGGTAGGCGGTCGCGCCGTCGGCGTCGACGCTCACCCCGACCAGGCGCCCGGGCAGCTGGCGCTCCAGGCCCGAGCGCACCGCGATGTACGCGGCGTGCGGACCGCCGAAGAACAGCGGCACCCCGAAGCGCTGCGCCGAACCGATCGCGATGTCCGCGCCGATCTCGCCGGGAGGGGTGAGCATGGTCAGGGAGAGCAGGTCCGCTGCGACAGCGACGAGGGCACCCCGGGCATGCGCCGCCTCGACGAGAGGCGCGGCGTCGATCACGAGTCCGTTCACCCCCGGCTGCTGGAGCACGACGCCCACGAGCTCGACGCCCGGGTCCAGCACGGGAAGGCCGTCGGCGAGGTCCGCGACCACCAGCGGAAGGCCGATCGCCTCCGCACGTCCCTGCACGACGGCGAGGGTCTGGGGCAGGCAGCGCGCGTCGACGACGACGGCGCCCCCCTCCTTGCCCTTGACGGCGCGCCGCATGAGCAGGACGGCCTCGGTGACCGCCGTGGCCTCGTCGAGCAGGCTGGCGCCCGCGACCGGCAGCCCGGTGAGGTCCTCGATCATGGTCTGGAAGACGAGCATCGCCTCGAGCCGGCCCTGGCTGATCTCCGGCTGGTACGGCGTGTAGGCCGTGTACCAGGCGGGGTTCTCCAGGACGTTGCGGCGGATCACCGGCGGGGTGATCGTGCCGTGGTAGCCCAGTCCGATCATCGAGGTGAGCACCCGGTTGCGGCCGGCGATCTCGCGCAGCGCCGCCAGCACCTCGGACTCGCTACGAGCGGCGGGCAGGTCGAGGTCGCCGACCATCCGGATCGACGCCGGGACGGCCTCGTCGATCAGGGCGTCCAGCGAGGGCGAACCGATCGCGTCGAGCATCCGGGCGGTGTCCTGCGGGCGGGGCCCGACGTGGCGGTCGACGAAACCGTCGGCTGCGGGGACGAGCTGGCTCATGGGTGGCTCCGTGGTCCGGACCGGCGTGCACCGGTCGTCGAGGGCCTCCCCGCTCTGTCCTCCGGGGCAGGTGCCCCGACCTGAGAGTTTGGCCGGGCGCGGCCCACGCGAGCGGGTCGAGCCCGACGTGCACCGTCGGTGGGCCACCCGGGGGTGGCCGCTTTCCAGAGTTGCCTCACCACGGCGGTACGGGGGCCTGAGAGTTTCCCGGGGAGGGTTGCTCCTTCGGCGCCCCGGGTGTCACCGGGGCTCTCCCGTCGCGGTTCGAGCGGCGTGTTCGGTTGTGCGGCGGCGCGGACCGCCCGCAGGGAGCATACGGCGCACGGAACCCGGCGACGAGACCCGCACCACCGGATGGACGGGCTCACAGCGCCAGGACGACCGTCGCCGTCGCCACGGCACCGCGCTCGCGCGCCGCGGCGACCACCCCCGACACCCCGGCGAGGCTGCCCTCCACCAGGACCGTCCCGCCCGTCCCCGGCAGGACGGCGCCCCGCGTCACCCGGACGTCGGGGCCGAGCGCCCGGTCCACGGCGTCGACCACCGCTGCGTCGGGCACATGGACGATCGCCGCGGCGAGCACGGCCGGATCGTCCGCGCGGCGCACCTGTGCGGCCGAGACGACGGCCAGCCGGCTCACGGTGCGCATGAGGAGCGCCTGGCGGCGCGTGGTGGTCGTGAAGGTCACGGCGATCGTGCCGACGGCGCCGTCGACGGCTCCGGTGGACAGCGACTCGAAGCTCACCCCTCTGCTCGAGAAGACGCCGGTCAGCGCCGTGAGCGTGCCGGGCCGGTCCTCGCCCCGCACGAGCGCGACCCAGCCGACGGGGCCGTCGATGGCCTCGGTCAGCTCCTCGGCCGCCGGCCGGTCCCGCGGGTCGACGGCGCTCATGCGCGGCCCGCCCGGTCGAGGCCCCACGGAGCGAGGCTCGCGTCGATCCGAGCCGCGCAGGAGTGCAGCCTGCGCGCCTCGTCCGGCGCCGGTTCGTCCAACAGCACGCGCGTCCACCCCTCCGGGCCGAGCACCACGGGGACGCCGAGGACCCCGCGCAGGGGCTCCCCAGCGACGCTGACCTCCGCGTCGAGCGCCACCTGCCCCGCGACGACGATCTCCCTGCCGTCGAGCAGGGTGTCCACCAGGTCGACGGTCGCCCCGGCCGTGCCCGCCGCGGTCTTGGCTCCGCTCGTGTGCGTGAGCCACGGTCGCACGATCGAGCGCAGGTCGGCCGGCCAGGTGTCGACGAGGTCGTAAGCGGCGCCGATCTCCATGCTGAGCAGGACGCCCTGCGCCTGGGTGATCTCCTCCTCGAAGCTGTCGAGGCTCCTGCCGCGCCGCAGGCCCGCGACGGCAGCCTCCCGTTCGGCGACGTCGAGCCCGCTGACGCGCACGGTCGACCACAGCGGCACCAGGTCCGCTCCGTGCTGACCCGCGACGAACCCGCCGATGCGATGCCTGCGCAGCCCGAGGGAGGAGGCGATCTCGCGCCGGAACCTCAGGGTGTCCAGCCAGGCGCCCATCCCGATCACCCGGTGCCGGCCCAGCGCCTGCGCCATCACCGCGACGCCGAGCTCGACGGGGTTCGAGACCACGACGACGACCTCGTGCCCGGAACCGTTCTCCGCGAGGGCCTGCGCGTACGCGGCGAAGACCGCGTGGTTGTCAGCGGCGAGGGCCCCGCGGTCCGTGGTGCCGCCTGCCACGGCCGGCGCGGTGCGCCCCGCGGCGAGCACGACGACATCGGCGACGACCTCCGCCGGGTCGAGCGCGACGTCGATGAGCGGGGCGTGCTCGTCATAGGCGTCGACCAGGTCCGCACGCAGACCGTGCGTCGCCCGCCCCGAACGGCCGTCGGGGCGCCCGACGAGCTGCAGACGCGAGGAGGAGGGCAGCACCCTGCGCTCGATCAGCTGGGTGCAGACCTGCCGGCCCACGTCCCCGGTGGCGCCGAGCACCGCGATGTCCATCCGCCGAGCCTAGGCCGCGCAGATGTCGACGCTGTTGCCGGGC
>NZ_JBFHHB010000115.1:0-9897 GCF_041597215.1 Actinotalea sp. | reverse complement strand
CGAGGGCTCCTCCTCGGCGAGCGCGCGGAGGAAGCCTCCGGCGAGGTCCTCGATATGACGCGCGGCCCCGGCGAGGTCGGCGCGCTCGTACAGGTCGATCGTCGCGAGGGCCGCAGCACAGGACACCGGGTTGCCGCCGTAGGTCCCGCCGAGTCCGCCCCCGTGGACGGCGTCCATGATCTCCGCGCGGCCCGTCACTGCCGCGAGCGGAAGGCCGCCGGCGATGCCCTTGGCCGTGGTGACGAGGTCGGGGACCACTCCCTCGTGCTCGCAGGCGAACATGGCGCCCGTGCGGGCGAAGCCCGTCTGGATCTCGTCCGCGACGAAGAGCACCCCGTGCTCCGTGCACCAGGCGGAGAGCGCGGCCAGGAACCCGGGAGCCGGGACGATGAAGCCGCCCTCGCCGAGGATGGGCTCGACGACCACCGCTGCCACCTGGTCGGCGCCGATCTGCTTCTCGATCAGGCCCGTGGCACGGGCGGCCGCCTGGGCCCCGCTCAGCGGTGCGGCCTCCCGCAGCGGGTAGCTCGCCGGGACGCGGTACACCTCGCCGGCGAACGGGCCGAAGCCCGTCTTGTAGGGCATGGCCTTGGCGGTCATCGCCATCGTCAGGTTGGTACGCCCGTGGTACGCGTGGTCGAGGACGACGATCGCGTCGCGTCCGGTGGCCCGCCTGGCGATCTTCACCGCGTTCTCGACGGCCTCCGCCCCGGAGTTCACCAGGACGCTGCGCTTGGCGTGGTCGCCAGGGGTCAGTCGCGCCAGTGCCTCGCACACCGCGACGTATCCCTCGTAGGGGGCGACCATGAAGCAGGTGTGGGTGAAGGCCTGGGCCTGGCTAGCGGCGGCCGCGCTCACGGCCGGCGCCGCATTGCCGACCCCCGTGACGGCGATGCCCGATCCGAGGTCGATGAAGCTGTTGCCGTCGACGTCGACGAGGATGCCGCCTCCGGCGCGCTCCACGTAGACCGGAAGGGTGCTCGCAACCCCTGCGGCGACGACGCTGCCGCGACGAGCGGCGATCGCCGTGGACCTCGGCCCGGGGATCTCGGTGTGGATCGCGCGCACCTGGGCGACGTCGGTGGGGATGAGGGCATCGCGAAGGGCTGCGGATTCAGGGGTCATGGAGCGATGTTAACGGCCAGATCGGTGGCAGGGCAGGGGTCGGACAGGTGTTTTTCGTCGGATCTGGTGAACTCGTCGCAGATCAGGTCCCGCTCAGGAACACCAGGGATGATGGAGCAGGACACCGGAGGGGACGAGATGGCGTACGTGGTGGGACTGCTGGTGCTGCTGGTCGGGCTGCTGGCCTCGATCGCGCTGCACGAGGTCGGGCACATGGTGCCGGCCAAACGCTTCGGCGTGCGGGTGAGCCAGTACATGGTCGGCTTCGGCCCCACCCTGTGGTCACGCACCAAGGGCGAGACCGAGTACGGGCTCAAGGCCATCCCGCTCGGTGGCTACGTCCGCCTCGTCGGCATGTACCCGCCCGCCGATGCGGTCGGGGCCACCCCGGGCCGCGGACGGTTCGCCGGTCTCGTCGACGCCGCGAGGGAGGCGAGCGCCGAGGAGATCCGCCCGGGCGAGGAGCACCGCGCCTTCTACCGGCTGAGCACCCCGAAGAAGGTCGTCGTCATGCTCGGCGGGCCGATGATGAACCTGCTCATCGCCATCGTCCTGGTCGGGATCGTCTTCGTCGGGATCGGGACGAGCGGAGCACCCACGACGACGGTCGGTGTCGTCGGGACGTGCCTCCTGCCGGCCGACGCACCCGCCGACCAGGAGTGCACGGCGAGCGATCCGCAGGTCCCCGCCGTTCTCGCCGGTCTCCAGGTAGGTGACACGATCCTGTCCTGGGGCGGTGTGCCGATCGAGTCCTGGGCCGAGATCCAGGCCGCCATCGCCGCGACGCCCGGGACCGACATCCCGGTCGTCGTCGAGCGTGACGGGGCCGAGGTGGTCCTCACCGTCAGCCCGGTCACCGTCGACCGCCCGGTGCGCGACGAGGACGGGGCCGTCGTGCTCAACGCCGACGGGTCGGCTCAGCTCGCCCCTCAGCGGTACGTGGGCTTCAGCCCGACCTCAGGGCTCGAACGCCAGCCGGTCGGCTCGGTGCTCCCCGCCGTCGGTGATGCCGTGTGGCAGACCGGTGCGATCGTCGTCACCCTTCCCGCGCGCCTGGTCGACGTCGTCCAGGCGACGCTCGGCCAGGAGGAGCGCGACACGAGCTCTGTCGTCGGAGTCGTGGGGGTCGGGCGCTTCGCCGGGGAGATCGCCGAGGCGCCAGGTCTCGGCCTCGGGGAGCGCGTGGGCAGCATGCTGGGACTGCTCGCCTCCCTGAACATCGCGCTGTTCGTGTTCAACCTCATCCCGCTGCTCCCGCTCGACGGCGGCCACGTCGCCGGCGCTCTCTGGGAGGGCGCGAAGCGCCAGGTGGCCCGCTGGCGCGGCCTTGCCCGGCCCGCCCCGGCGGACGTCGCCCGGATGATGCCGGTCGCGTACGGGGTCTTCCTGCTCCTGGCCGTCGTCGGGCTGGTGCTCATCTACGCGGACATCGCTGCACCCGTCACGCTGTAGTCCGGTGCCGGTGCGCCTCGGAGGCGGTCGACCCTCCGGGTCGCCGACCGGCGTGGGCCCATTGCTGGGCGACGGCGTGGACCTGGCTCGCGTCGCCGACCAGCGCCCACGGCCAGGTGTCGAGGTGGCGCAGGGTGTGAGCCAGGTGCGGCCGGGCGCTCGGTCGGTCCCTGGCGAGCCAGTAGTAGAACGCCAGCGTGTTGTGCGCCTTGGCCTGGTTGACGGGGGAGGCGCCGTCCGGCCCGCCCGTCCAGCGGTCGACGGCCTGGCTCACCTCTGCTCGTACGGCGGGTGATCGCACGTACCTCTCCGCGTGGGCAGGAGAGCTCTCGGCGAGCGAGAAGTAGTGCTCGACATGCGCCGTGACGACCAGCAGCGCGAGCGCGCTCCCCGGTGGCGCAGCGGCGCTCGCAGCCCTCGCGACCTCGAGCATCTCCTCGTCCGAGCCGAACCACTTCGCCGATCGGTAGTGCAGCTCGGCCTCGTGGCCGCCCTGGTGATGGGGAGCGAGGAGGAAGAGCGCGCGGGTCCTGGAGTCGAGCTCGTCGGCGTCGACCTGCTGGCCGCGCGCCATCTCCACGAGCACCGCGCGCGGGCTCGGGTCCAGCGGGTCGTTGTCGATGGCCTCGCGGGTCAGCTCCTCCGCCTCGCGCAGCGCCGCGAGGAAGCCCTGGGCGTTGCGCGGTTCCCAGTCGGGCCCGCGCAGCTCCCACGCCCGGCGCACCGCGAGCATGGCCCGCACCGCCTGGGCGTTCGGGTCCGTCGGGCGGGAGCTCAACCAGGCGTCGAGCCATCGGCTGCGCCGCAGTCCCTGGACGGCGAGGGCGACGATCCGCGCGTAGCGCATGTCGTCGTCGACGGAGGCAGCGAGGAGCTCCGCCGCAGGGCGCCACTCGCCGCGCTCGGTCGCCGTGCGGGCGGCGATGAGGTCGACGTCCCCCAGCGCCCCGTCGGGGACGACGAACAGCTCCTCGTCCGGCTCGTCGAGAGCGGTCCGCCCCTCGGTCGCGACCGAGACCACGAGCCGTGCCATCCGGGTGGCCGACAGGGCGAGCAGGGCGAGGCCCATCATCCAGGACAGCGTCCACGCCAGGGCAGGGGAGGAGCCGAGGCCCGGACCGGCGACGAGGTAGACGAGCGCGCCGACCGCGACGAGGGACCCGACGTAGGCAGCGACGAGGCCCTGGGTCCTGCCCCCTGCCGGGCTGAACCACCACCGCGCGTCCTCGCGCATGCCCAGCAGCCCTGCCAGGCGGGTGCTCGCCACGGCGAGGAGCAGCAGGCCGACGACGACGAGGGCGAGCGCGCCGATGAGGGTGTACCCGGCCGGCGTGTCGAGGCTCACCAGCGAAAGCCTGCCACCCGAGGAGGGTGCCCGACAGGAGCACTGGGCCGGACGGGTGACCCCGGTCGTGGCGGTCACGCAGCCCGCCTCCGAGCGAGATCGTGCCGACGGGGGATACTGGACCGGTGAGCACTCCCATCTCCCTCGGCATGCCGCAGGCCCCCGCCCCCGTCCTTGCTCCGCGCAGGCCCACCCGCAAGATCCGCGTGGGCAAGGTGGAGGTCGGCGGTGACGCCCCCGTGAGCGTGCAGTCCATGACCACCACGCCGACCACGGACATCAACGCGACCCTCCAGCAGATCGCCGAGCTGACCGCATCGGGCTGCGACATCGTCCGCGTCGCGGTGCCGACCCAGGACGACGCCCTCGCGCTCCCGGCCATCGCCCGCAAGTCCCAGATCCCGGTGATCGCGGACATCCACTTCCAGCCGAAGTACGTCTTCGCAGCGATCGACGCGGGCTGCGCAGCTGTCCGGGTCAACCCCGGGAACATCCGCAAGTTCGACGACCAGGTCAAGGAGATCGCCAAGGCGGCCGCCGATGCCGGTGTCTCCCTGCGGATCGGCGTGAACGCCGGGTCGCTGGACCCTCGGCTGCTGGCGAAGTACGGCAAGGCGACGCCGGAGGCGCTCGTCGAGTCGGCGGTGTGGGAGGCGTCCCTCTTCGAGGAGCACGGCTTCCACGACTTCAAGATCTCGGTCAAGCACAACGACCCGGTCGTCATGGTGCGTGCCTACGAGATGCTCTCCGAGCGCGGCGACTGGCCCCTGCACCTCGGGGTCACCGAGGCCGGCCCCGCGTTCCAGGGGACGATCAAGTCGGCGACGGCCTTCGGGGCGCTCTTGAGCAAGGGCATCGGTGACACGATCCGCGTCTCCCTCTCCGCGCCGCCGGTCGAGGAGGTCAAGGTCGGCATCCAGATCCTGCAGGCGCTCAACCTCCGTCCGCGCAAGCTCGAGATCGTCTCCTGCCCGTCGTGCGGCAGGGCCCAGGTGGACGTCTACGACCTCGCCGAGCGGGTGACGGCCGGGCTCGAGGGCCTGACGGTCCCGCTGCGCGTCGCCGTCATGGGCTGCGTCGTCAACGGGCCGGGCGAGGCGAGAGAGGCGGATCTCGGCGTCGCCTCCGGCAACGGCAAGGGACAGATCTTCGTCAAGGGGGAGGTCGTCAAGACCGTCCCCGAGTCGCGCATCGTCGAGACGTTGATCGAGGAGGCGATGCGGATCGCCGAGACGATGGAGCCCGTCGAGGACGGCGCGCCCACCGTCTCGGTGAGCTGACGGGACCCGATCGGGCTCAGGTACGGCACAATCCCCGCATGGGCCTGCGGCGGGGGGACGGTCGGACGAGCGCCGTGGTGGGGGAGATCGACCTCGCCGAGGCGGCCGCCGTGTGCGCAGCCGATCCCGTGGCCTCGGTGCTCGCGGCGCAGCGGATCGAGGCGGCGAGGGACACCGGTGCGCGTCGCGGCGGCCCTGCGCTGTGGGGCGCACGGCGGGCGGGCGAGCTGGTCGGGATCTGCTGGGCCGGCGCGAATCTCGTCCCGGTGTGCGCGGAGCAGGACGACGAGGCGCTCGACGTCCTTGCGGGCATCGCCCTGCGACAGGGCCGCAGGTGCTCCTCGATCGTGGGGCCCGCCGGGCTGGTGATGGGCATGTGGCTGCGGCTGGAGCACGCCTGGGGCCCGGCGCGCGAGGTCCGTGCCGAGCAGCCGTCGATGGTGATCGACCACGCCCCTGCCGTGCCTGCCGACCCAGCCGTACGGCTCGGTCGGGTCGAGGACCTCCCGCTGCTGATCCCGGCGTGCGTCGCGATGTTCACCGAGGAGGTCGGCTACTCGCCCGTCGAGGGCGGTGGCGGCTCGTACGAGTCCCGCGTGCGCAGCCTGGTGGCCTCCGGCCGGTCCTTCGTGCGGATCGACGAGGGACCCGCCGGACCGGAGGTCGTGTTCAAGGCCGAGCTGGGTGCTGTCACCCGGCAGGTGGCACAGGTCCAGGGCGTGTGGGTGCCGCCCGCGCGACGCGGCCAGGGCGTGGCCTCCGCAGGGATGGCCGCCGTCGTCCAGGCGACGCTGCGGGACACCGCACCGGTGGTCTCGCTCTACGTGAACTCGTTCAACACCCCGGCACTCGGGGCCTACCGGCGGGCCGGCTTCCGCGAGGTCGGCGAGTACGCGACCGTGCTCTTCTAGCTGCCGACGCGGCTCACTTCAGGAGTCGCGACATCCGGCGGTCGGCGAGCGGCTTCCCGCCGGTCTGGCAGCGCGGGCAGTACTGCAGCGAGGACTCGGCGAACGAGACCTCCCGGACCGTGTCGCCGCACACGGGGCACGGCGCACCGGTGCGGCCGTGGACCTGCATGCCACGGCGCTTGGCGTCCTTCAGCTCGGCGGCCGGGCGCCCGTCGGCCGCGTCGACCGCTGCGGTCAGCACCTGCCGGATCACGCCGTGCAGGTGCTCAACGGTCGCCGCGTCCAGCCGCGCCGACATCGCGAAGGGGCTGAGCCGGGCCGCGTGCAGGATCTCGTCGGAGTACGCGTTGCCGATCCCCGCGATCTGCCGCTGGTCGCGCAGCAGTCCCTTGAGCTGCTGGTTCCGCGCGCGGGCCAGCGCCGCCAGGCGATCAGGGGTGAACTCCTGCGACAGCGGGTCGACCCCCAGTGAGGCGACCTGCTCGACCTCTGCCGGATCCATGACGACGTGGATCGCGAGGCGCTTGCGGGTGCCCTGCTCGGTCAGGTCGAAGCCGGAGCCGTCGTCGAAGCCCAGCCGGAGGGCGAGCGGGGAGCGCCCGGGCCGGACGGGCGTCGTGGGCAGGGCGTCGGACCACCGCACCCACCCCGCCCGCGACAGGTGGACGAGCAGGTGCGGCCCGGTCGTGGCGAGGTCGATCCACTTGCCGTGGCGACGGGCGCCGACCACCTGGGTGCCGAGAAGAGCCTCGGGGCCGGGCGCGACTGTCTTGAGAGCGCTGATCGCGCCGAGGGCGACGCTCGCCACCTCCCGGCCGACCGACCTGGCGGCGAGGAAGCGGACGAGGCCCTCGACCTCGGGGAGCTCGGGCACCCGACCATCGTGCCGCGCCGGCGGGCCGGGCGACAGGGGGAGCGGACCCTGTGGTGCCAGCGGACCGCGCGTCGGGCCCCTGCCTCGGCGCCACTAGGCTGACCGCATGCTGCTGAGGATGTCGACCTTGTTCGTCCGGACCCTGCGGGAGGACCCCGCCGACGCCGAGGTCCCGAGCCACCGGCTCCTGGTCCGTGCCGGGTACATCCGACGGGCGGCCCCCGGGATCTACACGTGGCTCCCGCTGGGCCTCAAGGTCCTGGCGAAGGTCGAGCGCATCGTCCGCGAGGAGATGGCGTCGATCGACGCGCAGGAGGTGCACTTCCCCGCCCTGCTGCCGCGCGAGCCCTACGAGCAGACCGGCCGCTGGACCGAGTACGGCCCCAACCTGTTCCGCCTGAAGGACCGTCGCGACGTCGACTACCTCCTCGCGCCGACGCACGAGGAGATGTTCACCCTCCTGGTCAAGGACCTGTACTCCTCGTACAAGGACCTGCCGCTCGCGCTCTACCAGATCCAGACCAAGTACCGCGACGAGGCCCGGCCCCGGGCGGGTCTTCTCCGCGGCCGCGAGTTCATCATGAAGGACGCCTACTCCTTCGACGTGGACGACGCCGGGCTCGACGCCGCCTACCAGCGTCAGCGGGAGGCGTACCAGCGCATCTTCATGCGACTGGGGCTGGAGTTCGTCATCGTCGAGGCGATGTCCGGGGCGATGGGCGGGTCGCGGAGCGAGGAGTTCCTCATGCCGACGCCCATCGGCGAGGACACCTTCGTGCGCTCGGCGGGCGGCTACGCGGCCAACGTCGAGGCGGTCACGACGGTCGCCCCGCCGGCGGTCGACTGGGCCGGGACCCCGGCAGCCCATGCGGAGGACACCCCGGACACCCCGACGATCGACAGCCTCGTCACCCTCTCCAACGCGCGCTTCCCACGCGCGGACCGGGAGTGGACGGCGGCCGACACCCTCAAGAACGTCGTGGTGGCGACCACGGATCCCGAGGGCAACCGCGAGGTGCTCGTCGTCGGGGTCCCCGGCGACCGTGACGTCGACATGACGCGGCTGGAGGCGTCCCTCGCCCCGCTCGCCGTCGAGACGGCGACCGATGCCGACTTCGCGCGTCACCCCGAGCTCGTCAAGGGGTACATCGGCCCGCAGGTGCTCGGCCGGGCGCACACCGGCTCCGAGTCCGCGCTGCGGTTCCTCGTCGACCCGCGAGTGGTCGACGGCACCCGGTGGATCACGGGGGCGAACGAGCACGGACGGCACGCCTTCGACGTCGTCGCCGGACGGGACTTCGTCGCCGACGGCACCGTCGAAGCGGCGTCGGTGCGCGCCGGCGACCCCGCGCCGGACGGCTCCGGCCCGCTGGAGCTGGCGCGTGGCATCGAGATCGGGCACATCTTCGCGCTCGGCCGCAAGTACGCGGAGTCGCTCGGCCTGACCGTGCTGAACGAGAACGGCAAGGCCGTGACCGTCACCATGGGGTCCTACGGCATCGGGGTGTCGCGGGCCGTCGCTGCCCTCGCCGAGACGAACCACGACGACGCCGGGCTGGCCTGGCCGGCCCAGGTGGCACCGGCCCAGGTGCACCTGGTGGCAGCGGGCAAGGACGAGGCCGTGAAGGCGGCCTGCGAGGAGCTCGCGGCGGACCTGGACGGACTGGGGATCGAGGTCCTCCTCGACGACCGTCCCCGTGTCTCGCCCGGGGTGAAGTTCGCCGACGCGGAGCTCCTGGGTCTTCCGGTCGTGGTCGTGGTGGGCCGCAGCCTCGCCGAGGGTGTCGTGGAGGTGCGTCTGCGCCGACCGGCCGATGCGGGCCTCGCGGCAGGCGAGCGGCCCGAGGCCGAGCGGGTCCCCGTGGCCGACGCGGCGGCGCGGATCGGGCAGATCGTGGCCGAGCTGGTCTGAGGCGGACTCAGGGGCTGGTGGTCGTCCCGGCGTCCGCCGGCTGGTCGCTCGTCGCGTCCGGCGCGGCGTCCTCGTCGACGCCGGGAAGTGCCTGCGGTGCACCGGTGAGGACGAGGAGCAGGTGAGCGTTCTCCTCCAGCGCGCTCACGAGCGCCGCGCGTGAACCGGGGTCCGCCTGGGCGACGAGGCCGGCGAGGCGCACGCCGAGTCGGGTCTCCAGAGGCAGCAGCCCGGCCAGGGCGTCGCCCTCCGGGTCGAGCAGCTCTGCCGGGAGCGCGTAGGCGGTACGTCGGGGGTCGAGGTCCGTCCCGGCGGCACCGAGGGCGGCGGCGAGGGCCTGGGCCGTGCTGCGGTGCTCGGAGGCGACGAGAGCGGCTCGCGCCCGCTCGTCGTCCTCCGCCCGCGCCGCGAGGACCTCCCAGGCCGCTCCGAGGGCGTCGTGCGCCTCGACGAGCCCGAGGAGGGCGGAGTCCTGCACGCCCGACGACGTCGGGCCCGCGTCGGCGCTCGTCCCGGACGTCGCCTCCTCGGTGGTCGGCAGGGCCAGGGTCGTCCCCGCGAGTCGCGCCTCGAGATCGGCGGCCAGCACCGAGCGGCTCGCCGCGATCGAGGCGAGCAGTCGGGCGAACCCACCGTCCTCTGCCTCGTCGGCATCGTCCGCGGCTCGCTGCCTCGCCTGCTCGAGGGCATCGATGACGTCCTGCGCGCCGGGGGTGGGTGCCGAGGTCGTGGGGCTCGAGGTCGAGGTGTCCGGTGCGGGCGTCGGCGTCGCGGTCCACGGCGTGTACACGCCGCCGAGCTCCTCGGCGTGCCGGCTGCTCGTCGCGGCGACGGCGAGGAGGACCTCGGCCAGCTCGGGGCGCTCCGCGAGCGCGGCCGATCCCGGATCGGCCGCGGCGGCCGTGGCCAGCTCGGCGATCGCGAGGGCGTCCGCGACGGCGTCCTGCCGCGCGGTCTCGGCGGCACCGGGTGCGGGCGTCGTCGGCGCGGGCGTCTCG
>NZ_JBFHHB010000114.1:0-10028 GCF_041597215.1 Actinotalea sp. | reverse complement strand
TCCGTGTGGATCACGCCGGCGGCCTCGGGAGCGGTGGCACCCTGGCGGATGGTCCACGCGCGCGATTCCTTGGGACCGGCGGTGAGGTAGGTCTGCAGGCCGAGCGTGTGGAAGCCGACGCGGGCGAGCTGGTCGAGGCCCGCCTCCTCCTGGCCGGTCTCCGCGAGCATCTCCGCCGCGTCCTCCGCGTCGAGCTCGACGAGCTCGGCCTCGAGCTTCGCGTCGAGGAAGACGCAGTCCGCGGGGGCCACCAGTGCGGTGAGCTTCTCCTTCATCGCGTCGTCCGCCAGGCCTGCGTCGTCGGTGTTGAAGACGTAGATGAAGGGCTTGGTCGTCAGCAGCTGCAGCTCGCGCAGGGCAGCGGGGTCGACGCCCGCCCTGGCGAGCCGGTCGGCGGCGGCGAAGAGCGTGCCGCCCTCGGCGAGGACGACCTGGGCCTCCTTCGCCGCGGCGAGAAGGGCCGGGTCCGCCTTCTTGCCACGGACCTCCTTCTCGAGGCGCGGGATCGCCTTTTCGACGGTCTGCAGGTCGGCGAGGACGAGCTCGGTGTTGATCGTCTCGATGTCGTCGGCCGGGTCGACCTTGCCCTCCACGTGCACGACGTCGCCGTCGGCGAAGGCTCGGACCACCTGGCAGATCGCGTCGGCCTCGCGGATGTTGGCCAGGAACTTGTTGCCCAGGCCCTCCCCCTCGCTCGCGCCACGGACGATGCCCGCGATGTCCACGAACGACACCACGGCGGGGACGAGGCGTTCGCTGCCGAAGACCTCGGCGAGCTGCGCCAGACGCGGATCGGGCAACGGGACGACGCCGACGTTCGGCTCGATGGTCGCGAAGGGGTAGTTCGCCGCCAGGACGTCGTTGCGCGTCAGGGCGTTGAACAGGGTGGACTTGCCGACGTTGGGCAGGCCGACGATGCCGATGGTGAGTGCCACGGGCGAGAAGTCTACGGGGACGGCACAGGGCGACTGCCCCACGGCCCGTGTCGGTGCCCGGTGAGACCCTCGGCCCATGTCGCCGATCGTCGTCGCACTGATGGTCCTCGTTGCCGCTGCCCTCGGGCTGACCGCGGGGTGGTCCCTCGCCGTCGCCCGCTCGGGAGAGCGGCTGAGACGGGCGGAGGTCGCGGCCGCTGCGGCCGAGGCCCGGCTGCAGGCGGAGCGCGCCGCCCATCTCGAGCGGATCGCCGCGACCGATGGCGACGAGCGCCGTCAGGCGGAGCGCTTCCAGTCCCTCGCGGCGGAGGCCCTGGCGAGCAGCAGCGAGCAGTTCCTCGCGCTCGCGCACCAACGGCTCGCCGCCTCGCAGCAGAGCCAGGTCGCCGAGCTCGCCCAGCGCGAGCAGGCGGTGCGGGGGCTGGTCGAGCCGCTCGCCGCGACCCTGGAGTCGGTACGCACGCAGCTCGGCACCGCCGAGCAGGCGAGAGCCGCGGGCGCGGCGGCTCTCGCGGAGCAGGTCGCCGCCATGACCGCGACCTCGGACCGGCTGCGCGGGGAGACGGCCCGCCTGGTCAACGCCCTGCGCGCCTCCCAGGTGCGCGGCCGGTGGGGAGAGCTCCAGCTGCGCCGAGTCGTGGAGGCCGCAGGGATGCTCGCCCATGTGGACTTCCAGGAGCAGGCCCACGCACGTACCGACGACGGCCCGCTGCGCCCCGACATGGTCATCCGGCTCGCCGGCGGTAAGCAGGTCGTGGTGGACGCGAAGGTCGCCTTCCTCGGGTTCCTCGAGGCGACCGAGGCCACCGACGAGACCCAGCGGCAGGACCGCATGGCGGCCCACGCGCGTCAGGTGCGCAGCCACGTCGACTCCCTGGCCGCCAAGCGGTACTGGGACCAGTTCGCCCCGGCTCCCGAGTTCGTGGTGATGTTCGTCCCGGCGGAGTCCTTCTGGCAGGCGGCGGTCGAGCTCGACCCCGCCCTTGTCGAGTACGCCTTCGAACGCAATGTCGTCGTCGCCACCCCCTCGACGCTCCTGGCCCTGCTGCGCACGGTGGCCTACGCGTGGCGTCAGGAGTCGCTCGCCGCGAACGCCCAGACGGTGCTCAGCCTCGGCAAGGAGCTGCACGGACGGATCGCGACCCTCGGAGGACACGTCGCCCGCCTCGGCCGGGCGATCGATGGTGCGGCGACCGCCTACAACCAAACGGTTGCCTCACTCGAGACCCGGGTGCTCGTCAGCGCGCGTCGCTTCGCCGAGCTCGGCGTGGTGGACGGCGATCTCGAGACGCCCGTCGCGGCGAACCCGCGCCTCTCGACCCTCAGCGCGCCGGAGCTCGTCGCCGCGGCGGACGAGCACATCGTCGTGCTGGCAGAGCCCGACGAGCGGGCCCACACCGGCTGAGGAGCGCAGCCCTCAGGCGGGTTCGACGCTCAGCGACTGGCGTGCGCCGCGCTCCGGGCGAGGCACCGGGGTGCCCGCGGCCTTGAGGTCCGCGCGGAGCTCCTTGGGCAGGGAGAACATGAGGTCCTCGGTCGCGGTCCTGACCTCCTGGACGTCGCCGAAACCGGACCGGGCGAGCCGGTCCAGCACGTCGCGCACCAGGATCTCGGGGACCGACGCGCCGGAAGTGACCCCGACCGTGGCGGCCCCGTCGAGCCAGGCCTCCTCGATCTCCGCCGCCGTGTCCACGCGGTAGGAGGCCGTGGCCCCCGCGTCGAGAGCGACCTCCACGAGCCGCACCGAGTTCGAGGAGTTCGCCGAGCCGACGACGATCACCACATCGCACTCGGGGGCGAGCTTCTTCACCGCGACCTGGCGGTTCTGCGTCGCGTAGCAGATGTCGTCGCTCGGCGGGTCCTGCAGCTTCGGGAAGCGCTCACGGAGCCGGCGCACCGTCTCCATCGTCTCGTCCACCGAGAGCGTGGTCTGGGAGAGCCAGACGACCTTCTCGGGGTCCCGCACGACGATGCCGGGGACGTCCTCCGGGGAGTTGACGACCTGGATGTGCTCGGGGGCCTCGCCCGCGGTGCCCTCGACCTCCTCGTGACCGGTGTGTCCGATGAGCAGGATGTCCATGTCATCGGACGCGAAGCGCACCGCCTCCTTGTGCACCTTGGTCACCAGCGGGCACGTCGCGTCGATCGTCTGCAGGGAGCGCGCGGCGGCCGAGGCGTGCACCGCCGGGGACACGCCGTGCGCGGAGAAGACCACGCGGGCACCCTCGGGCACCTCGTCGGTCTCCTCGACGAACACCGCACCCCGGGCCGCAAGGGTCTCCACGACGTACTTGTTGTGCACGATCTCCTTGCGGACGTACACCGGAGCGCCGTAGTGGTCCAGGGCCTTCTCGACGGCGATGACCGCGCGGTCGACCCCCGCGCAGTAGCCGCGGGGTGCCGCGAGCAGCACACGCTTGGTGGTCGTGGTGGGGGAAGTCACCGCGCCAGTCTAGGTCGAGGGGCCGGGGCGGGCTCAGTGGGCGCGACCGGCGGCCTGACGGTCCCTGATGAGACGCTGACCCCGTGACCGATCTTCCCGAGCTCCCCGCCAAGGCGCTGGACACCAGCCCGGAGCACCCCTGGCCCGTCCGCCACCTCTCGGCGAAGATCGGCGAGTACGTCCACCGGATGTCCGGCGTGTGGGTCGAGGGCCAGATCGTCCAGCTCAACCGGCGCGCCGGCATGTCCTTCCTCACCCTGCGTGACACCGAGGCGGACGTGTCCCTGTCCGTCACCGCGGCGGGCCGGGTGCTCGGCGAGATCACCGAGGGCGCCCACGTCGTCGTCCACGCGACCCCGACCTTCTGGGCCAAGCGCGGCACCCTTCAGCTGCAGGCCGACAGCGCGCGCGTCGTGGGCCTGGGCGACCTGCTCGCCCGGATCGAGCAGCTGCGCCGCGTGCTCGCTGCCGAGGGCCTCTTCGACGCGGACCGCAAGGTCCCCCTTCCCTTCCTTCCTGCCGTCGTCGGTCTGGTGTGCGGGCGCGAGTCCAAGGCCGAGCACGACGTCGTCGTCAACGCCAGGGACCGCTGGCCGCAGGTCGAGTTCGTCATCCGCGAGGTGGCGGTCCAGGGACCGCGTGCCGTGCCAGAGGTCGGCGCCGCGATCGCCGAGCTCGACGCCGACCCGCGCGTCGAGGTGATCGTGGTGGCCAGGGGCGGCGGCTCGGTGGAGGACCTGCTGCCGTTCAGCAACGAGACGATGGTCCGCGCCGCAGCCGCCTGCCGCACCCCCCTGGTCAGCGCCATCGGGCACGAGACGGACACACCCCTGCTCGACCTCGTCGCCGACCACCGCGCGTCCACGCCGACCGACGCCGCCAAGCGGATCGTCCCCGACGTGGCCGAGGAGCGCAGCCGGGTGCGCCAGGCCAGGGCGCGGTCCTCGGCCGCCGTCGAGCAGCTGCTCCGCAGGGAGACGGAGCGCCTCGCCGCCCTGCGCTCACGCCCCTGTCTCTCCCTTCCCGAGGTCCTGATCGACGCCCGCCAGGAGACGATCGACCGACTGCTCGGCGACGCCCGACGCTCTCTGGGGCAGCGGGTCGTCGCCGGAGAGGCCGAGGTCTCCCGGCTCCTCGCCCAGGTCACCGCGCTGTCTCCCGCGGCGACGCTGGACCGGGGGTACGCCGTCGTCCAGCGGACCGACGGCAGCGTGGTCCGCGACCCACACGAGGTGGGCGCGGGCGACCGCCTGCGCATCCGCGTGGCCCGGGGCGAGCTGGCCGCCGTCGCCGAAGGGACCCACGAAGCGAGGGACGTCGATGCGGTTTACTGAGCCAATGCCCGCCTCCGACCCGACACCCTCAGCCGTCGACGACCTGCCGGCGGTCTCGGACCTCAGCTACGAGCAGGCCCGCGACGAGCTCGTCGGCGTGGTCACCCGGCTCGAGGCCGGCGGCGAGACGCTCGAGGGGTCGCTCGCGCTGTGGGAACGGGGAGAGGCCCTCGCGCGCCGCTGCCAGGAGTGGCTCGACGGGGCACGCAGGCGCCTGGACGCAGCCCGTTCCCCCGCGGGCGAGGACGAGGCCACGAGCACCGAGGACGAGCGATGACCGAGCAGGCCCCGACCCTTCCCGCCACGGAGGAGAAGGCGGCGGCCCTCCCGGCGCCCACCGACCCCGCCGAGCGCCGCGCTCTCGTCATCGGCGAGGCGCTGATCGACGTGGTGCGCAGCGGCGGGCAGACGCTCGGCCGGCACCCGGGCGGGAGCCCGATGAACGTCGCGATCGGCCTGGCGAGGCTGGGCCGGGCCGCTGACCTCCTCACCTGGTTCGGCGCCGACGAGGACGGCGCGGCGATCACGGCCCACCTGGCCGCGTCCGGGGTCGACGTCGTCCCGGGGAGCGCCTCGGCGGAGCGCACCTCGGTGGCGACCGCGACCCTCGACGCGGACGGCGTCGCCACCTACGACTTCGACCTGTCCTGGCAGGTACCGAGCACCTGGGCCTCGCCGCCCCTGCCGATCGTCGTGCACACGGGCTCGATCGGCGCCGTGGTCGAACCGGGCGGCTCCGACGTCGCTCACATCCTCGAGGCCCACCGGCCGACGGCGACGGTGACCTACGACCCCAACCTGCGGCCCTCGCTCATGCCGCCGCCCGCCGACACCCGCCCGGTCGTCGAGCGGCTCGTGGCCCTGTCCGACGTGGTCAAGGTGAGCGACGAGGACCTGGCCTGGCTGGAACCGGGCACCGAGCCGACGGACGTCGCGCGCCGATGGGTCGGGCTCGGCCCGGCGGCCGTCGTGGTCACCCGGGGAGGCGAGGGTGCCGTCGCCGTCACGCGCAGCGGCCTCACTGTCGAGGTGGCGACCCCGCGGGTGACGGTCGCGGACACCGTCGGCGCCGGAGACTCCTTCATGGGTGGTCTGATCGACGGGCTCTGGCTGGCGGGGCTGCTCGGCGGCGAGCGGCGCGCCGCTCTGCACGACGCGGGGGCGTCCACCTGGCAGGAGGTCCTCGAGCGCTGCACGCGGATCGCCGCGATCACGGTGAGCCGCGCCGGAGCCAACCCCCCGACCCGCGCGGAGCTCGACGACTACCGGCCGGGCAGCGCGCCTTCCTGAGCCCAGCGGCCGGTCCCGCGGCGGGCCGGGACCGCGCGTGCGACCGCTCGGCGTCACCCTCTCGGTCGATCACGGCCGGGCCGGTGGCGGCCGATGAGAGGGGATGAGCTCTGGCCCCACGCAGAACTACGGAGATCCGGAACTCGGTCGGTGGCGCCCGCACCCCGTGGCTGCGGCCGCCGCCCGGATCGTGCTCCTCGTCCTTCCGCTGATCCTCGTCCTGGGATTCGGTCTTGCTGCTGCGCACTGGTTCCCCGCGTCACGGCTCGGCGTGAACCGCTGGGTCTGGATCGCGGGCGAGGTCGCCGCGTCCCTGCTGCTGCTCGCCGGAGCGACCCGGCTGGCCAGACGCCTCATGCCGCTCGCCGGGCTGCTGAGACTGTCCCTGTACTTCCCCGACCATGCACCGTCCCGGCTCGCGGTCGCCCTGCGCCACCACTCCCCCGACGCACTGCGCACACGCATGAGCACAGCGGGAACCTCACCCCGCCGGCTCACCGAGGAGCAGGACCACGCCGACTGGCTGCTCGACACGGTCGCCGCGATCACCGCGCACGACTCCCTGACCGCCGGCCACTCCGAACGCGTCCAGGCCTACGCGGCACTGGTCGGCAAGGAGCTCGGCCTGAGCAGCCACGACGCCGCCAAGCTCAGCTGGGCAGCCCTCCTGCACGACGTCGGCAAGCTCACCGTGCCGGCCGAGATCATCACCAAGAACGGCCGACCCACCAGCCAGGAGTGGGCCCGGCTCTCCACCCACCCCGCCGCCGGCCGGGAGATCGCCGCCCCGCTCGCCGACTGGCTGGGCCCCTGGCTCGATGCCATCGACCAGCACCACGAACGCTGGGACGGCGGCGGCTACCCCCGCGGACTCGCCGGCACCCAGATCAGCCTCGCCGGACGCATCGTCGCGGTCGTCGACGCCTACGACGTCATCACCTCCGCCCGCGCGTACAAGGCGCCCCTCAGCGCCGCGGCCGCACGAGAAGAGCTCGCCCGCTGCTCGGGAACCCAGTTCGACCCCGACGTCGTGCGCGCCATGCTCGCCGTCGGCCTCGGCAAGCTCCAACGCGTCGCCGGCCCGATGTCCGTCCTCTCCGCCCTCCCGGGCCTCGGCTCCACCCCCCTGCCCGGGCTCACCTCGATCGGCGGTGCCGTCGGATCGGCCGCGAGCGCTGTCGCCGCCGGCATCGCCGGCATCGCCCTCGGGGTCGTCGGCCCGGGGGCACCCCCGGCCGAGGCCGCCTCGCCCCCGGCCGCCGAGGAGAGCGTCGTCGCGGAGCCGAGCGCGACGCCGACGCCCGCTTTCCGCTCGGCCGAGGGGCCCGCCGCCTCGACCCCCGGCCCCTCGCCCCTCGTTCGTGGTCCGGAGGGCGACGACGGTGAGGTCAGCACCGATCCCACCCCGAGCGGCGCCCCGTCCGGACCCGCAGCGCCCGGCCCCGTCCCGTCCGACGACCCCACGGGAAGCGACGTGCAGGTCCCCCAGGTACCGCTCCCGGCCGTGCCGACGGTGAGCCCACCCACGTCGATCCCCACCGTGCCGAGCATCGTCCCGACGCCGACCGTCCCTCCCGTGCCGATACCCACGTCCGTGCCGACGCCGACTCCCACGCTTCCGCCGACGCCCACGTCGACGCCCACGCCCACGTCGACGCCTACGCCCACGCCCACACCCACGCCCACCCCAACGCCCACGGGAACGAATGCCTGCGAGTGGGCGCAAAACGGCTGGGCGCCGCTCCCCGGACGGAACCTGAAGAACTGCGACCTGTCCGGTCTGACCCTGACCGGCAACTTCTACGACGTCGACCTCACGGGAGCGAACCTCCGGGGTGCCGTGCTGACGTCCATCAATCTCGACAAGGCCGACCTGCGAGACGTGGACCTCACCGGAGCCAGGATCAGCAACGCGTCGTTGGTGGACGCGGACCTCATCGACACGCTCCTCACAGGCGCGTCGATCTCCTCCACGACCTTCGACGAGGCGAAGCTCGAGCGCGTCGTCCTCACAGGCGCCACCATCAGCGACAGCTCCTTCGACGACGCCCAGCTGAAGAACTCCACCTCGCTCCTGGCGACCTTCACCCGCGTCGGCTTCGGCGACGCCGACATCGACGCGACCTCGCTCGTCGGGGCGATCCTGATCGACTGCAGCTTCGACTGAGGCGGCGGCTGCCCCACTAGACTCCATCGCACCGCGGACGCCCCGTCTCGGTCACCGACGAAGAGCGGATCATGACGGCACCTGAAGTCAACCTGTGGGCAGTGCTCCTCGCGACCGCCTCGACGATGGCCGTCGGCTCCCTGTGGTACTCCCCGCGGGTGTTCGGCAACCGGTGGATGGCCCTCGCCCGGGTCAACCGGGACCGGATCGCTTCTCGGGGCGTCGTCCCGATCGTGGTCACCGTCCTGGTCAGCTTCGTGACCGCCTGGGTGCTCGCCGGCGCGGCGTGGATCGCGCACGAGTTCTACGGCGGCAGCTTCCTCGGCGACGCCCTAGCCACCGGTGCGTTCCTGTGGGCGGGCTTCACCGCGGCGCGGTTCATCACCCATGACGCCTTCGAGGCGCGCCCGATGGGCCTGACCGCGCTCAACATCGTCCACGAGCTCGTCACGGTCCTCGTGATGGCCCTGGTGATCGGCCTCGTCGGCGTCTGAGCCCAGGCGCGCGCGGGTCACCTCGCGCTGCCATGATGACGCCATGCCCAGCACCTACACGCCCGCCACGGCATGGTCCGCTCTCGTCGAGGGCAACCGGCGATTCGTCGCCGGCGCGATGGAGCACCCCTCCCAGGGTGTCGACCACCGCACCGAGCTCTCGGCGGCGCAGAGCCCCTTCGCCGTCGTCTTCGGCTGCTCGGACTCCCGGGTCGCGGCGGAGATCATCTTCGACCGCGGGCTCGGCGAGGTGTTCGTGGTGCGCACGGCCGGCCACGTCGTGGACACGACCGTGCTCGGCTCGATCGAGTACGGCGTCGAGGTGCTCGGCGCGAGCCTCGTGGTCGTGCTCGGGCACGACTCCTGCGGTGCGGTCACGGCTGCGGCCGAGGCGCTGAGGACCGGCGTCATGCCCACCGGGTTCGTGCGGGCCATCGTCGACCGGGTGATCCCGAGCATCGTCTCCCAGACCTCTGCCGACCACAGCAACGGGACGAACCTGGCCGTGCCCTCCGCCGACACGCTCGGCAGGGAGCACCTCCGGCACACCGTGGACATGCTCCTGAGCTACTCGGCGGCACTGTCCACGGCGGTCGCGGAGGGGCGCTGCGCCGTCGTCGGCGTGGAGTACACGCTCGCCCAGGGCGAGGCCAGGGCCGTCGACGTCCGAGGTGCCGTCGACGCCTGACAAGATGGCGTCATGACCGACGCGACGATGCCCGGGTACCGGGTCGAGCACGACACCATGGGGGACGTCCTGGTCCCCGAAGACGCCCTCTACCGCGCGCAGACCCAGCGCGCCGTCGAGAACTTCCCCATCTCCGGCACCCGCCTGGAGCGAGGACATATCGAGGCCCTTGCCCGGATCAAGAAGGCCGCGGCACTCGCGAACGCCGAGCTCGGCGTGCTCTCCGGCGAGATCGCCGCAGCGATCGTCGCCTCGGCCGACGAGGTCGCCTCGGGTGCGCACGACGCGCACTTCCCGATCGACGTGTTCCAGACGGGTTCGGGCACCTCCTCGAACATGAACACCAACGAGGTGCTCGCGACGCTCGCGACCAGGCGACTCGGCGCCGAGGTGCACCCCAACGACCACGTGAACGCCTCGCAGTCCTCCAACGACGTCTTCCCCACCTCCGTCCACGTCGCGGCGACCGCCGGGGTCGTGCGCGACCTCGTCCCGGCGCTCGAGCACCTGGCCGCCTCGCTGGAGAGGAAGGCAGCCGAGTGGGAGACGGTGGTCAAGTCCGGCCGCACGCACCTCATGGACGCCACACCGGTCACCCTCGGCCAGGAGGTGGGCGGCTATGCCGCGGCGATCCGCTACGGCGTGGAACGCCTGCAGTCGGCCCTGCCCCGCGTGGC
>NZ_JBFHHB010000113.1:0-10061 GCF_041597215.1 Actinotalea sp. | reverse complement strand
CGCGCGCGGCGTTGCCCGAGCTCGAGTACACGCCGATCAGCACGACGTTCTCGAGGCGCAGCTGGCGGTACTCGACCTCGGTGACGTCCTCGAGCTCGGTCGAGAGGCCCGCGACGCGGCGCAGCGCGGCGCGCTCCTCGCGGTCGCCGAGCCGTACGGTCAGCGACCGCCTTTCGTCGGCGGAGGCCGGATCGGCCGTGAAGTAGTGGTCCTCGGTGCCTGACACGCACGGAACCCTACCGATGGCGGGGGCACGGGAGGGTGGCCCGCGAGGTGCGCCGTCCGCGAAATGGTTCGCCGACGTGCCGGCCGCATGTCACGCTGAAGGTCGACCGAAGGGCACAGATGACCGACACCACCTCCCCGTCCGAGCAGCGCGACCTCGCCGACGCCGTCGTCGCCAGGGTCCTGGCCCGTGCCGGAACCGTCCTCCACGAGGGCGAGAGCAGCACGAGGGACAACGACGGTGACCAGTACGACCGCGCCGACCGCGCCGCGCTGCGCAGGGTGGCGGGGCTGTCCACCGAGCTCGAGGACGTCACCGAGGTCGAGTACCGGCGGCTGCGGCTGGAACGTGTGGTCCTGGCCGGGCTCTGGTCGCAGGGCGACGGGACCGAGGCCGAGGTGTCCCTCCGCGAGCTCGCAGCGCTCGCGGAGACCGCCGGGTCGGAGGTGCTCGACGGTCTCCTGCAGCGGCGTCAGCACCCGGACCCCGGGACCTTCCTCGGATCGGGGAAGGCGGCGGAGCTCGCCGAGATCGTCGCGGCGAACGGTGCCGACACCGTGGTCGTCGACGCCGATCTCGCTCCCTCCCAGCGCCGTGCCCTCGAGGACGTCGTCAAGGTCAAGGTGATCGACAGGACCGCGCTGATCCTGGACATCTTCGCCCAGCACGCCAAGTCCAAGGAGGGCAAGGCCCAGGTCGAGCTCGCTCAGCTCGAGTACCTGCTTCCCCGCCTGCGAGGCTGGGGCGAGTCGATGTCCCGGCAGGCCGGTGGCCGGGTCGCCGGCGGTGCGGGGATCGGCTCCCGCGGCCCTGGTGAGACCAAGATCGAGCTGGACCGCCGCCGGATCCGCACCCGGATGGCCAAGCTCCGGCGGGAGATCGCCGCCATGCGCCCGGCCCGCGCGACGCGACGCGCCGACCGCAAGCGCCACCAGGTGCCGGGCGTCGCCATCGCCGGGTACACCAACGCCGGGAAGTCGAGCCTGCTCAACCGGCTCACCGGCGCCGGAGTGCTGGTCGAGAACGCGCTCTTCGCCACCCTCGACCCCACGGTCCGCCGCGCCCAGACCCCCGACGGTCGCACCTACACGCTCACCGACACGGTCGGCTTCGTCCGTTCGCTGCCCACCCAGCTCGTCGAGGCCTTCCGGTCGACCCTCGAGGAGGTCGGGGACGCGGACCTGCTCCTGCACGTCGTCGACGTCTCGCACCCCGACCCCGAGGGTCAGGTCGCGGCGGTGCGCTCGGTCCTTGCGGACATCGAGGGGATCGACGACGTCGTCGAGCTCGTCGTGCTCAACAAGGCCGACATCGCCGACCCCGACGTGGTGGCGCGCATGCAGCGCCGCGAGCCCGGCTCGGTGCTGGTCTCGGCGCACACGGGGGCGGGGCTCGAAGCGCTGCGGGAGCGGATCTCCGAGCTCCTCCCGCGCCCGCGGGTCGCGGTCGACGTCGTCGTCCCGTACCAGCGCGGTGACCTGGTCTCGCGTGCTCACGACGAGGGCGAGGTCGAGGTCGAGCACGTCGAGGCCGGGACGGTCCTGCGGGGACTGGTCGATCCCGCGCTCGCCGCCCAGCTCGTGGCCGTGGACGCAGCGGGCGCCGCGCACGCCTAGGCTGCCGGGGTGAGCGCGACGGTCGAGGAGCTGCTCGACCGGGCGGTCGACGCCCTCGGCGGACGTCGCCGGGAGGGTCAGCATCGGATGGCCGTCGCCGTCGGCCGGGCGATCGACCGCTCCGAGCAGCTGTTGGTCCAGGCCGGGACCGGGACGGGGAAGTCCCTCGCCTACCTGGTGCCCGCCGTGCGGCACGCGGTCCTGGCGGACGAGCGCGTCGTGGTCTCCACGGCCACGCTCGCCCTGCAGCGTCAGGTGATGAGCCGTGACCTCCCGTTGGTGGTCACCGAGCTCGCGCCGCTCCTCCCGCGTGCCCCGCGGGTCGCCCTGCTCAAGGGCTGGCACAACTACGTGTGCGCGCACAAGGTCGCCGGCGGATACCCGGCGGAGGAGCAGGCGACGCTCTTCGGCGCGGCGGAGGCCGCGGGGGCGGCCGAGCATCCCGGCCCGGTGAGCGACCTGGGCTCGCAGGTCGTCGCCGTCCGCGAGTGGGCGGGCGAGACGGAGACGGGGGACCGCGACGACCTGGTCCCCGGCGTCAGCGACCGGGCCTGGCGCCAGGTCTCGGTCACGGCGATGGAGTGCCTGGGCAAGCGCTGCCCGGTGCTCGACGACTGCTTCGCCGCGGCGGCAAGGAACCGGGCCCACGAGGCGGACGTGGTCGTGACGAACCACGCGATGCTCGGCATCGCCGCGGGGGGCTCACCCGGGGTGCTCCCCGAGCACGACGTGCTCGTGGTGGACGAGGCCCACGAGCTCGCGGACCGGGTCACGGCCCAGGCGACGGCCGAGCTCTCGCCCGTCGGGGTGCAGCAGGTCGCGGGCCTGGCCCGTCGGCACGGCGGGGTGCCGGTCGACCGGCTGGAGGAGGCGGGCCAGGCGCTCGCCCTCGCCCTCGGGCAGACGCCCGACGGCCGGTTCCCCCAGGGCTTGCCCGACGCGCTCGCCGACGCCGCAGCTGCCGTCCGGGACGCCGCCCGACCCCTGGTGACGGCGCTGAGGCCCGAGTCGAGCGGGACCCCGGACACCGGCCGAGCCGTGGCCTCCTCCGCCGTCCTCGCGCTCCTCGAGGTCGCCGAGCGGCTGGCGATCGGGGGCGACGGCGACGTGGTCTGGTGCACGCGCGACGACGACCGCCGTGGACCACGGCTGCTCGCCGCCCCGCTCGACGTCGCCTCCCTCGTGCGCGGTCGCCTCCTCGCCGGCAGGGCAGGGGTGCTCACCTCGGCCACGCTGACGCTCGGCGGGAGCTTCGTCCCGCTCGCCGTCCAGCTCGGCCTGTCGCCGCGCGACGAGCGGCCGATCGACGGCGGAGCAGCGGTCGAGGAGGACGAGGAGGACGAGGCGCCGACTCCCACCGAGGGGTCGGCGGAGGGCCTGCTGTGGCGATCGGTCGACGTCGGCAGCCCTTTCGACCACGCGCGGAGCGGGATCCTCTACATCGCGAGGCGGCTCCCGCCGCCCGGCCGCGAACCCACGACGCACGCCCAGCTGGACGAGATCGAGGCCCTGGTGGGCGCTGCAGGAGGCGCGACCCTCGGCCTGTTCTCCTCCCGCAGGGCGGCGGTGGCAGCCGCAGAGGCCATGCGCGAACGGCTGGACGTCCCGGTGCTGTGCCAGGGGGACGACCAGCTGCCGACTCTCGTGGCCCGATTCAGCGCCGACGAGCCGACCTGCCTGTTCGGCACCCTCTCGCTGTGGCAGGGGGTCGACGTCCCTGGGCGCGCCTGCCGCCTCGTCCTCATCGACCGGATCCCCTTCCCGCGGCCGGACGACCCGGTACGGGCGGCCAGGTCCGAGGCCGTCGACCGGTCAGGAGGGAACGGGTTCATGGCGGTCTCGGCCACCCAGGCCGCGCTGCTCCTGGCCCAGGGCGCCGGCCGCCTGCTGCGTCGCGACGAGGACAGGGGAGTGGTCGCCGTCCTCGACCCCCGGCTGGCCACGGCACGCTACGGCGGCTTCCTGCTGCGCTCGATGCCGCCCTTCTGGCGCACCAGTGACCAGGAGGTCGTCCTCGGCGCGCTCCGACGGCTCGCGGTCCCCGCCGAGGAGGCGGCCGCGGCCTCGTCCGCGGGCTGAGCGGGTCCCGTCTCCAGCCACGGGGCACCTAGGCTGGGCGCGCAGAACCGACGAAGGAGACCGAGATGCCCGAGGACAGCGGGACCGCCCAGAGACCAGGGGTCGACCGGCGGACCACCAAGCTCGCCATCGTCGGCGCGGGAAGCGTCGGGTCGACGATGGCCTACGCGGCCCTCATGCGTGGCGTGGCGCGCACCGTCGCGCTCTACGACATCAACGCGGCGAAGGTCCAGGCCGAGGTGCTCGACCTCGGCCACGGCATCCAGTTCATGCCCATGGCCAACGTGGTGGGTTCCGACGACCTCGCCGTCTGCGCGGATGCCGACGTCGTCGTGGTGACCGCCGGCGCCAAGCAGAAGCCCGGGCAGAGCCGGCTCGACCTCGCCCAGGCGACGATCTCGCTGGTCAAGGGGCTCCTGCCGCAGCTCGTCGAGGTGGCGCCGAACGCCGTGTTCATCATGGTCACCAACCCCGTGGACATCGTGACCTACGCAGCGCTCAAGTACTCGGGCCTGCCGGCCGGCCACATGTTCGGCTCGGGGACCGTGCTGGACTCCTCCCGGCTGCGCTACCTCATCGGCGAGCACTGCAACGTCGCCGTGCAGAACGTCCACGCGTACATCGCCGGCGAGCACGGCGACTCCGAGATCCCGCTGTGGAGCTCGGCGTCGGTCGGTGGAGTGCCGCTGATGGAGTGGCGAGGGGTCAAGAGCGGGAACGGCCCCTTCGACGAGCGGACGAGGGAGGCCATCACCACCGAGGTGATCGACTCCGCGTACCGGATCATCGCGGGGAAGGGTGCGACGAACTACGCGATCGGTCTTGCGGGTTCGCGCATCATCGAGGCGGTCCTCAAGGACGAGAAGCGGGTGCTGCCCGTCTCCTCGCTCCTGGAGGACTACTACGGGATCTCCGACGTCTGCCTCTCGGTGCCGTCCGTCGTCGGCCGCCTCGGCGTGGAGTCCCAGCTCGAGGTGCCGATGTCGGACGCCGAGCTCGCCGGTCTCCGGGCCTCGGCGGCATCGATGCGGCAGGTCGCCAAGGCGTTCGGGCTCTGAGCGAGCGGGGCCGCCCCCAGGGTCAGAGGCTGCGCAGGACGCTCACGACGCGACCAAGGACCGTCGCCTCCGTTCCGTCGATGGGTGCGTAGGCCGCGTTCTGCGGGAGCAGCCAGACCCGGCCGTCCGCGCGCTTGAGGGTCTTCACCGTCGCCTCGCCGTCGATCATCGCCGCGACGATCTCGCCGTTCTCGGCGACCGGCTGGCGGCGCACGACGACCCAGTCCCCGTCGCAGATCGCGGCCTCGATCATCGAGTCCCCGACGACCTTGAGCAGGAAGAGCTCGCCGTCGCCGACGAGCTGGCGCGGGAGCGGGAAGACGTCCTCGACGGCCTGCTCGGCGAGGATCGGGCCGCCGGCCGCGATCCGCCCGACGACCGGCACGTAGGACGGGGTCGGGCGCTCGGTCACGTCGGACTCGCTGCTCTGCGCGCTCTCGTCGGCCGCCTCGGCGTAGGCGGAGATGACGCGGGCGTCGTCCGGGTGCACGACCTCGATCGCGCGCGGGCGGTTGGGGTCCCGGCGGACGTAGCCCTTGCGCTCCAGCACGGTCAGCTGGTGCTTGACGGAGGACGGGCTGGTCAGGCCGACGGCGTCGCCGATCTCCCGCATGCTCGGCGGGTAGCCCCTGCTCTCCACGCTCGCGCGGATCGTCTCCAGGACGAGGCGCTGCCGCGAGGTCAGGCCGTCTCCGCCGGCCGGGCCGTCGGGGAGGGCGTGGACCGAGGCGAGCGGCTCGTCCGGCGGGTTCGGGCTCGGTGCCACGGTGCTCTCCTCGCTCCGGGTCGGCCCGTGCGGCCGCCTGCGTGTCAGTGGTCGGTGATGGTCTGTCCCTGTGACGCCAACCCTAGAGGTGGGGTCGCGCCGAATCAAACACCTGTTCGATCGTGTCTCGACAGCGTGTCGCCGACCTGGTAGACATCGTACAGACGTTCGACGAACACCTGTTCGACCTGGAGGGGATCCGATGAGCACGATGACCTGGGACCTGACGGCAGCAGCCGTCCGCCCCGTCCCCGCGCTGCGACTGACGAGGCGCGGGCGACTCGCCATGAGCGTGGTCGCGATCCTGCTGTCGGGCGGAGTCGCGCTGGGCGCCGGGAACGCCGTCGCCCAGTCCCCGTCTGCCCCCGTCGCGGTCCGTGCGGTGACGGTCGCCTCCGGGCAGACCCTCTGGGAGCTGGCCGGCTCGGTGGCCGAGCCGGGTCAGGACGTGCGCGAGGTCGTCGCCCGGCTCGTCGCCCTCAACGGTCTCGACAGCGCGACGCTCGTCACGGGCCAGCGGCTCCTGCTCCCCGCGGGGGACTGACGGTTCTTGCGGGCCCCTGATGGCCCCCGTAGCGTGGCTCTGCTGCGTCACCGGGACGCAGGGTTGTGGAGGCCTCGCTGTGCACTGCCCCTTCTGTCGGCACGGCGACTCGCGTGTGGTCGACTCACGCACCTCGGACGACGGTTCGACGATCCGTCGTCGCCGTCAGTGCCCTGCCTGCCTGAGGCGGTTCACCACCATCGAGACCGCGAGCCTCTCGGTCGTGAAGCGCTCGGGGATCACCGAGCCCTTCTCGCGGGAGAAGATCGTCTCCGGCGTGCGCAAGGCGTGCCAGGGGCGTCCCGTGAGCGATGACGACCTCGCCGTCCTCGCTCAGCGGGTCGAGGAGACCCTGCGCGCGACCGGGAGTGCCGAGCTCGACGCGCACGAGATCGGCCTGTCGATCCTGGGCCCCCTGCGCGAGCTCGACGAGGTCGCGTACCTGCGCTTCGCGAGCGTCTACCAGGCCTTCGACTCCCTCGAGGACTTCGACGCCGCCATCACCGCCCTGCGCGCCGAGCGGGAGACGGTTCCCACGGAGGAGTGAGGTGGGCCGGCCCGCCGGTCAGTCGCGGTCGATGATCTGCTGTCGCACGACGCGCCGGAGCACCTTGCCGATCTGCGAGCGGGGGAGCTCCGGCAGGACGACGAGATCGCGGGGGTGCGCGTAGCGTGCCAGAGCGCTCTCGCTCCAGGCCCGGACGGCGGACAGCTCGATGCGCGTGGCGCCCTCGGCCATGACGATGGCGGCCACCACCTTCTCGCCGAGGTCGCCGCCAGGGATGCCGACGACGGCGACGTCCTGCACCCCGGGCATCCGCCGCAGGTGCTCCTCCACCTGGGAGGGGTAGACGTTGAACCCGCCGGTGATGATGACCTCCTTGATGCGGTCGACCAACCGGACGAACCCGTGCTCCTCGACGACGACCACGTCGCCCGTGCGCAGCCACGTGCGTCCCTCGTGCTCGACGAGGACCTGGGCGGACTCCTCCGGTCGGTTCCAGTAGCCCGCGAAGACCTGGGGGCCGGCGAGGAGCAGCTCTCCGCGTTCACCCGGTTCCACGTCCGTCGTCGGGTCCTCCGGGTCGGTCACCCGCATGTACGTGGACGGGAACGGGATCCCGAGCATGCCCGGTCGGCGCTCGGCGGAGAAGGGGCTCCCCAGCGCGACAGGAGAGGTCTCGGTCATGCCGTAGCCCTCCACGAGGACACCCCCGGTCGCCGCCTCCCACCGGTCGGCCGTCTCGCGCGGCAGGGCCATCGCTCCGGAGATCGAGTGCTGGATGGTGGAGAGGTCGATCCCCTTCTTCTCCGCCGTGGCGGTCAGCCGGTCGAACATCGGCGGGACGCCGGGGATGAAGGTGATGGGGCGGCGCAGGTGCGCGGCCAGCACCATGTCCGGGTCGAACCGCGGCACGACGACGAGCGTCGCGGCGATCCGGATCGCATAGGTCAGGCACAGGGTCATGCCGAAGGCGTGGAAGAAGGGGAGGGCGGCCAGGACCGTCTCGGTCCCGGCCGGGACCTGGGTCCACGCCTCGCCCTGCCGGGCGTTGATCGAGACGTTGTGGTGGGTCAGGACGGCGCCCTTCGGCGTCCCCGTCGTGCCACCCGTGTACTGGAGCAGGGCGGTGTCGGCCAGCTCCGGGTGGGGGTGCTCGGCCGGGAGGGGCCGCGCGCGCCCGACCAGTCGGCCCCAGCGCAGGACGCCGGAGCCGGCCGGGATCCGGGAGCGCATCGACGCGCGCGTCGCGCGTGCGGCGCCGACCGGCAGGTGCAGCGCCAGGCGCTTGATCGCCGGCAGGTCCGATGCGAGGTTGACGGCGATGACGGTCCGCACCGACGTGTCCGGCTGCGCCTCCAGGACCCGGGCGACGGCCTTCTCCCAGACGATCGCGACCGTCGCCTCGCAGTCCGCGAGCTGGTGGCGGAGCTCGTCCGTCGTGTACGTCGGGTTGTGCTCGACCACGACGGCGCCGATGCGCAGGATCGCGTAGAAGGCCACGACATGGGTGGCGCTGTTCGGCAGCACGAGGGCGACCCGGTCACCCGGTCGGACGCCGAGGGCGAGCAGTGCGCCGGCGGCCCGGTCCACGCGGCGTGCCAGCGTGTCGTAGGTGGTCACCGCACCGAGGAAGTCGGTGGCGATATGGGACGGGAACTGCTCGGCGCTGCGCTGGAGGGTCACCGTCACGGGAGCGTCGACGTCGACGTCGGACGGGACCCCGGGGGCGTAGGCGTCGAGCCACGGCCGGTCGGGGCTGGTCATGGTCCCAGCCTAACCTACGGCCCCGTAGGTTAGGTCCGGATCGCGCTCACAGGTCGCTCGACCGGGACGCCCACAGGTTGATCCCGGTGTCGACGGCGTGCGGCTCGATCGCGGCGATCTCCTCGGCGCTCAGATCCGGCCCGTCGAGAGCGCTGAGGTTCTCGGTGAGCTGGGCGACGCTGCTCGCACCGAGCAGGACAGAGGTGATGCGCTCGTCACGCAGGGCCCACCTGATCGCGAGCTGCGCGAGGGTCTGCCCGCGGTCCGCCGCGATCGCCTGCAGGGCACGGATGTGCTCGGCCGCCTCGGGGGAGAGGTACTCCGCGTGCAGCGACCCACCACGTGCGGCCCGTGAGTCGCGGGGGACGCCGTCGAGGTACTTGCCGGTCAGCATGCCCTGGGCCAGGGGGGAGAAGGCGACCACGCCGAGGCCCGACTCGCCCACGACGTCGAGCACGCTCGCGCCGTCCGCGTTCGGGTCCGGGTGCTCGATCCACCGGTTGAGCATCGAGTAGGACGGCTGGTGGACGCTGAGCCGCACCCCGAGCCCGCGCGCGACCTCGAGGGCCTCGCGCGTGCGTCGGGCCGAGTAGGAGGAGATCCCCACGTACTGCGCGCGGCCCGAGTGCAGCGCCGTCGCCAGCGCCCCGATCGTCTCCTCCAAGGGCGTGTCGGGGTCGTACCGGTGGCTGTAGAAGATGTCGACGTGGTCGAGCCCGAGCCGTCGCAGCGACTGGTCGAGCGAGGAGAGGAGGTACTTGCGCGAGCCGAGGTCGCCGTAGGGCCCCGGCCACATGCGGTAGCCCGCCTTGGTCGTCACGACGAGCTCGTCTCGGCGACCGCGCAGGTCGGTGCGCAGGATACGGCCGAAGTTCTCCTCGGCCGAGCCGGGCGGCGGCCCGTAGTTGTTCGCCAGGTCCAGGTGCACGACTCCGCGGTCGACGGCGGCGAGAAGGATCTCCCGCTGGTTGGCGAGCGGGTCTCCGTGGCCGAAGTTCTGCCACAGGCCGAGGGAGATGGCGGGGAGCTGGAGGCCGGACCGGCCCATCCGGCGCAACGGGAGCGAGGTCGAGGTCACCCCCCGACCGTATCGCCCCGCGGGGGGTGCGGACGTCGGGTCCGCGGTGGCCGCGCTGCGCCGTAGGGTGCAGGCTGAGCCCGACGACGAGGAGTGGCCATGAGCGAGGACAGCAGCACAGCGGCGACCGCCGAGGGACCCGGCGGGGACGGGTCCGCGTCCACCGACCCCAAGGAGCGCTTCCGCCAGGCCCTGGAACGCAAGAACGCCGCCGGCCACCGGACAGCGGACGGGGTGCGCGGGGGCAGCGCCGTGCACGGCTCGGAGGTCGCGGGCGGGGGCAAGCGGACCTTCCGCCGCAAGACCGGCTGAGCGGACGACGCGCCCCGGTGCGGTCACCGGGGCGGCGCGGTCAGGACAGCGTGCGCAGGCGGATGGTCTGCGGCATCGTCCGCAGTGCCGCGCAGACGTCGGGACCGAGCGGG
>NZ_JBFHHB010000112.1:0-10162 GCF_041597215.1 Actinotalea sp. | reverse complement strand
GTGGACCGGCTCCTGGAGCGCAGCGATGCCGAGCTGGTCGCCGCGACCTTCTCCGCCGAGCCCGCTGAGCGCTTCGTCCATGCCCACCTGGCCGCTCTGCGGGCAGGGGCGGCCCTCGTCGAGGCACATGCCGCCGTCGGCGGCGGGCGGCCCTCCCACCGCGGTCGCCCGCGGCCCGTCTGGGAGCTGGTCGCCGCCCTCGAGCCCGGCCTGCTCAGGTGGACCGCCCTGTTCGCGGCGGCGGCTCCGCTGCGCGCCGCCCTGGAGACGGGCCGCGCGGAGGTGGGCGACGAGCGTGCCGACCTGGCGCTGGCATCGGCGGAGGAGTTCCAGGACGAGGTCCGTGCGGTCCTCGCCCGGGGGGTCGAGGCGTCGAGCCAGGGGGCCCGCGGCGCCCTGCGGGCCTCGTGATCGTCCGATGAGCAGATCGGCCGTCCCGTCCGGCGTCCGTCGGTCATGGGGACACGACGACGACGGCTGCAGCATCCTGCACGTGGACATGGATGCCTTCTTCGCCTCGGTCGAGATCGCACGTCGCCCGCATCTCGCTGGGCTGCCGGTGATCGTCGGGGGCTCGGACCGCTCCGTCGTCCTGGCGGCGACCTATGAGGCGCGGGCCTTCGGTGTCCACGCTGCGATGCCCATGAGCCAGGCGCGTCGCCGCTGCCCGCAGGCCGTCGTCGTCCCACCCGACCACTCCGCGTACCGCGCGGCGTCCGGGCAGGCGATGGGCGTGATGCGGGACATGACGGCCGTGATGGAGCAGGTGAGCATCGACGAGGCGTTCCTCGACGTGTCAGGCGCCCGACGCCGCGTCGGCGGTCCCCTCGTCATCGCCGAGCAGATCAGGGAGCGGGTCCGCCGAGAGGTGGGGGTCACCTGCTCGGTCGGCATCGCTGCCACCAAGTCGATGGCCAAGCTGGCCTCGGGCATGGCCAAGCCCGACGGCGTGGTCCTGGTGCCCCGGGCGGCGACGGTCGAGCTCCTCCGCTCGCTCCCGGTCGCTGCGCTGTGGGGCGTGGGCGACAGGACGCGGGAGCTACTGGAGCGCTGGGGGATCGAGACCGTGGCCCAGCTCGCCGACGCGGACCCGCTCGTCCTGCAGCGCGCTGTCGGTGCGGCCACCGGACGTCACCTCCACGACCTGGCATGGGGCCGTGATCCGAGGCCCGTCGTCCCGGGGCACGTGGAGAAGAGCATCGGGGCGGAGACGACCTTCGAGTCCGACCTGCGGGACGCCACCCGGATCGAGGCACACCTCCTCGCGCTCGCCGATCGGTGCGCCCGTCAGCTGCGCGAGAAGGAGCGGTGCGCGCGGACCGTCACGCTCAAGGTGCGGACCACCGACTGGCGCACCGTGACGAGGTCGCGCACGCTCGTGGCCCCGACGGATGTCGCACGGGAGGTCTACCTCATCGCTCGAGAGCTCTTCGCCGGTCTCGACCTGCGAGGTCAGGCCGTCCGGCTGGTCGGGGTGCGTCTGGAGGGGCTGGTCGACGACGCCGAGAGGCAGCCCACGCTCGAGGAGGCGGTGATCGGTGCCCCGGCCCAGCGTCGGGCGGAACAGGCAGTCGACGAGGTCAGGTCCCGTTTCGGACTCGCCTCGGTACGACCGGCCACGAGCCTGCGCTCGTCCTCTCGTCGCTCAACTACCGCACATCCCCGCGGGGAACTATCCTGAGACCGTCCAGTCCCATCGGCAGCGCGGAGGTAGCGATGCCTCTGTCCGAGTACGAGCAGCGCGTTCTCGAGCAGATGGAGCAGCAGCTCTCATCTGATGACCCCAAGCTCGCCAGCGCGATGCACGGGAGGTCGTCGAACTCCCTGACTCGCTGGCTGCTCGCCGGAACCGGCGTGCTCGTCGGTCTCGGCCTCCTCGTCGCCGGTGCGGCAGCAAGCCTCGCCTGGCTCGGCGTCGTCGGCTTCGTGCTGATGTTCGGCGCGGTGCTGTGGGGCTTCTCCCGGCCGCGACGCCATGGTCCCCAGGGTGCGGTGGCGCCCGACGGCTCGGTCCGTCCGCGCCCCTCCGCCCCTGCGACGCGTCGTCGCGCCGGCTTCCTCAGCCGTTTCGAGGAGCGCTGGGAGAAGAGGCGCGACCAGCGCGGTTGAGCTCGGTCGTGATGCGCTCGATCAGGGCCTCGAGCTCGGGGGCCGCCCACGGCGGCGCCGTGGGCGCGTAGCGCCCGCCCTCCACGATCGCCGCGAGGCGGCGCACGTCCTGCACGGCCTCGTCGGGGTCCTGGCCGTCGACTCCCGGGCCGCTCGGTGCGCGGTCCGGGCCGGTCTCGCTGTGGCTGAGGGCGAGCGCCAGGAGGTCGGCCGCCTGGCGGGGCGTGGTGGCGTCGGTCCACGGCACATGGGCCGAGGCAACGGATCGGATCCGTTCCCACGCCCGTTCCGGCGTCAGCGGAGGACGCCGACGCCGGGCGAGGAGTGCCGCGATGCCGACGGCGAGCAGTGCCACACCGGCCGCGATCAGCGGTGCCACGGGAGTGCCGTCCTGCTCGGTCGTCACCCCGGGCGCTGCCGGTGCGACCGGGGACGCCTCGCGGGTGGGTCGGGGATCCGCCGTCGCGGTCGGCACCTGCTCCGGGTCCTCGACCGGTGCGCCGACCGCGGGGTCCGCGTAGCTGGGGGGAGCCCCGGTCTGCACCCCTGGGGTCGGCTCGAAGCGCACCCAGCCGGCATCGGCGAACCAGAGCTCCGGCCAGGCGTGGGCGCGGCGTGCGGAGACCCGGTAGGTCCCGTCCGTGCCGCGCTCCCCGGCGAGGAAGCCGACACCCAGACGGGACGGGATCCCCAGGCTCCGCGCCATCATCGTCATCGCGGAGGCGTACTGCACGCAGTACCCCGTGCGGTCCTCGAGGAAGTCCCAGACGGCGTCGTCGGAGCGCGCGGGGGCGACGTCGACCGAGTAGGTGAACAGCCGTCCGTCCCGGAACCACGACTGCAGGGCGATGGCCTGGTCGAATGCGGTCGAGGCGTCACCGACCACGCTCGCGACGAGGGCGTTCAGCTCCTCGCCGTGCGAGGTGGGCACGGCGAGCAGCGGCGAGTCCGGCTCCACCTCGGCGGGACGGTCGGCCCGTAGCGTGTCAGCGCTCAGGTCCCTCGGGGCGACCAGCACGGTGTAGGCGAGACCTGAGCTGAGCGCTCCCTGGCTCCGGACGACGTCGTTGGCCTGGTCGTAGCCCCAGCCCGATCCCGCGTCGACGGTGCGGGGGTCCAACGGGATCGGCAGCGTGCGTTGGTCGAGGTCACCGATCTCGATGGTCACGGTCTCGACCGGGGTGAGGGTCGTCTCCTGCGGCCAGAGCACGTCCTGCGCGGGCTGCAGCGGTCCGGAGCGGCTGGCCCCCCACCGACGACCGTCGAAGGAGACGAGGGTCGAGGTGCGCAGCGGCCCGAGGTCGGCCGCGTCGGTCCGGTAGGTCAGGACGGTCCTGTCCGGGCGGTTCCCCAGGTCCGAACGCAGGTCCAGCTCGGTCGAGAGCGACAGCAGGCCGGAGCCCGAGACCGTGCCCCATCGGGCCGGGAGGGTCGTCCCGGCCCACCCGGGAAGCGAGGTCGCGAGCGGGGAGAGCACGAGGGCGACCACGGCGACGACGACGGCGAGGCCGATGGCCGGGACGGACTCGCGCGCCGGGGGTGGCGCCGCACCGTTGGGACGCACGGCCCAGAACATCAGGACGAGGCTCACCGCACCCGCCAGGACGAGTGGCGTGGACGGGGGACGGTCGAAGACGAGGGTGACGGACCATGCCACGCCGAGGACCACCCCGGCGAGACCTGGCCGTCGAAGGTCGAGGGCGAGCAGAGCGACGAGGGCGGTGAGCAGCACGACCCCCAGCAGGACGGCGAGCTCCAGTCCCGCGGTCACCTGGACCGGCGCCGTCCCGTCGGCGATCGCGCTGACCGCGTCGTCGACGAGCTCGGCAAGGCCGGGCCCAGGGGCGCCCGGGGTGCCGCGCTGGGCGAGCAGGGTCAGCCCGCCGACGACGAGGGCCCCGGCGGCCGGCCCCGCGACGGGTGCGGCGGCCCGCCGGGAGTCGCGACGGGCGAGGCTCGCGCTGCCGAGCACGATCGCCACGACGAGCAGCCCGAGACCGATCCAGCGGCCCGGGGCCAGCACCCCGTCCAGGGAGATCAGGGCGCAGGCGACGGCGAGGCCGACGGCGAGGGTGACCATCACCTGCGGGTCACGACCGCGCCCGCGGACCGGGCGTGGCGTCCTCTGCGCGCGGCCGGACGAGGGAGAGCCGGCGGTGCGCCTCGAGGCGGTGCTGCCGCGCGGAGGGGTGCGGGTCCCTGGGCTCACCGTTCTGCCGCCGCCTCGTCGTGCAGTCCGAGTGCGAGGGACCATGCCTCCTGCGGGCCGGTCCTCAGGTCGGCGGCCACTGCAGCCCAGCCGCCCCGTCGGAGCGTGTCGATGCTCGTGATCTCGGTCGCCGTGGGGTGACCGTCGGTGCGAATCAGCGCCCAGCCCTCGTGGACCGAGCCGAGCCGCGCGAGATCGGCGAGGGTCCGGCGGTCCACCGACCCCAGGACGGCGGCCACGAGCTCGCGGCCGGCGCCCTGGGCGGCGAGGGAGTCCAGCCCGTCCATCAGCCATGCCCTCGAGGTGACGCGGTCCGGGGCGGGGGTGAGGTCGACGGCGTCGTCGAGCATCTCCTCGAAGGCCTGCGCCCCCGGTCCGCGATGCAGCGGTGCCTTCCCGGCCACCAGGATCCGGACGGGGTGACCTCCGTCGAGCAGTGCACCGGCGATCGAGACACCGGTCGAGATCGTCCACTCCACCGCGTCCGGCTCGACCGGCAGCTCCAGCAGGACGGTGGCGGGGCGCCGTCCTGACTGCTCGTCCTGGCGCACGACGAGCGTGCCCACCCGGGCGGAGCTCGCCCAGTGCACGCGACGCAGGTCGTCGCCTGGCCGGTACTCGCGCAGCGCCGTGTCGTCCGGTGCCGAGGTCCTGCTGCCCGTCGCGGCACTCGTGTCGAGCGCCGCTGAGCTCCGTGGGTGCGCCAGCGGGACGACGCGCGGTCGGACGGCGACCGAGCCCTGCGCCCCGAGCGGACCGTGCCAGGAGAGGGTGCCCAGCAGGTCGGTACGGCGCACCTCGAGTGGGCCGGCGCGCCAACGACCGCGGCGCACGCCCGTGATCGGGTAGCTCAGGGTGAGCCGGTGCGGGGCCCTGGTCACCCGCGCCCGCGGTGCCCCGCCCGAGGAGAGCTCCCGGGCGGCCCGCTCGGAGATCGACAAGCGGTCCAGCCGCGTCGCGCCGGTAGCGGTGACCTCGACCTGGACGCGCGCCTCGTCGCCCACGCTCAGCGGGTGCGGGTGCACGAGCCGGGCGACCTTGATGCGTCCGTGGCGAGCCATGGCGATGTCGACGAGGAGAAGGGCGAGGCCCCCGAGCGCGGAGAGCAGGAGGACCAGTCCGAGGGTCACCAGGGTGGGGACGCCGATCGCCGTCCCGCTGATCAGGGCGCCTGCGCCCGTGCCGACCATGCCCAGCCCGCGGCGGGTGGGTCGCAGCCCGGCGAGGACGCTCCTCACGCCGTGCGTCGACCGCTCGGCGCCGATCGCGCGACCGGCAGGGGCGTCCGGGCGACCACGTCGGCGATCGTCTGGCTGATGGTCCGACCCGCGAGGCGCGCGTCGGTGCTCGCCAGCAGGCGGTGCGCCAGGACGGGCTCGGCGAGCTCCTGGACGTCGTCGGGGAGCACGTGGTCCCGGCCCTCGACGGCAGCAAGGGCCTTCGCGGCGCGGAGCAGCTGGATGGCCGCGCGCGGCGAGGCCCCGAGGCGGAGCATCGGGTCGGACCGTGTGGCGCCCACCAGGTCGACGACGTACCGGGTGATGTCCGGTGCGGCGTGCAGCCGCCGTGCGGTGTCGATGGCCGCGCGCAGCGTGAGGACGTCCGTCACGGGGGACAGCCGACCCAGGGGGTCGACGTCCTCGTGCCGCTCGAGCATCTCGACCTCTGCCTCGGGGGAGGGGTAGCCGACACTGAGCCGGGCCATGAACCGGTCGCGCTGCGCCTCCGGAAGGGCGTAGGTGCCCTCCATCTCGATCGGGTTCTGGGTCGCGATGACGAGGAACGGCTGAGGCAGCGGGTGCGTCGTGCCGTCGATCGTGGCCTGCGCCTCCTGCATGCACTCCAGCAGCGCGGACTGGGTCTTGGGCGAGGCGCGGTTGATCTCGTCCCCGATGACGACGTTGGCGAAGACCGGTCCTGGCCTGAACTCGAACTCGTGCTGGGCCTGGCGGTAGATCGTGACGCCGGTGAGGTCGCTCGGCAGCAGGTCAGGGGTGAACTGGATGCGGCCGACCGTCCCGCCGACGGAGGCCGCGAGGGCCTTGGCCAGGGTGGTCTTGCCGACGCCCGGCACGTCCTCGATGAGCAGGTGGCCCTCGGCGAGGAGGACGGCGACGGTGTACCTGACGAGGTCGGGCCGCCCGGAGATGACGCTCTCCATGGCCGCGCGGATCCGGGTCGCCGTCCTCGCCAGGGTGTCGACCTCGGCCGAGGTCGGCAGCGCATGCGTCATGGTCCACCTCTTCGTCGCCGTGTCACGAGAGTAGGCGACACGGCTCGCGCGGGCGATGGCTCCCACCAGGGCGCTCCACGTCCCTCCACCAGGGCGCTCCACGTCCCTCCACCGGGCCCCTCCACCAGCAGGCGGCCGCGCCCCCGGGGCCCGGTCCGCGATGGCGTCGCACGGGAGCCGCAGCACTCGGAGTGCCCGAGGAGCACGCCGGACGGCCGCAGTGCCCGTTCGCGGCCGGATTTCCCTCCACTTCCCTCCCTGCCTTTGACCTGCGGACTCGCACAGGTTCACCCGGACAGACGGTGATTTGGGGCTTGTAAGTGGAGGGTTGTGGAGTACCGTGGTGCACCTGGGAGGGCCGTGGGGCGGTCCGGGGGCGGAAAGGGGGCGAGGATGGGCTACTTCCTCGGGACCTACACCCCTCGTCTCGACGACAAGGGCCGCCTGATCCTTCCCGCGAAGTTCCGCCCCCAGCTGGCCGAGGGCCTGGTCATGACCCGTGGCCAGGAGCGCTGCCTGTACGTGTTCCCGGCCGAGGAGTTCGCCCGGGTCCACGAGCGCGCGAGTGCGGCGCCGGTCAGCGACAAGCGGGCCCGCGACTACCTGCGCGTGCTGCTCTCCGGGGCGCACGACGACGTGCCCGACAAGCAGGGGCGGCTGTCCATCCCCGCGAACCTGAGGGCCTACGCGGGCCTCGACCGCGACGTCGCCGTCATCGGGACCGGGAGCCGGGCCGAGATCTGGGACGCCGAGGCGTGGGAGGCCTACCTGGCGGACCGCGTGGACGCCTACGCCGAGACCACCGAGGAGGTGTTCCCCGGTGCCCTCTGAATGACCTCACGGACCCCCGCCCGCACGGCGAGGTCTCTCCCCGACCACTCTGGCGCACTTCCCCGCGCCAGAGAGGGAGCGGAGGGAGACCTGGTCGGGTGGTCGGAGGGACCACCCGACCGCTGATCACGGCGGTCACCCGCCCCGGCCCGCAGGACGACGAACGGAAGGAGAACCCGATGCACGAGCAGCGTCACGTCCCGGTCCTCCTCGACCGGTGCGTCGAGCTCCTCGCACCGGCGCTCACCGAGCCGGAGTCCGTGCTGGTGGACGTGACGCTCGGTATGGGCGGTCACAGCGAGGCGCTGCTGTCCCGGCTGCCGGGGCTGCGTGTCGTGGGTCTGGACCGTGACCCGCAGGCCATCGAGATCGCGAGCGCGCGACTGGCGCCCTTCGGCGAGCGGTTCACGGCCGTGCACGCGATCTACGACGACGTGCTCGACGTCGTCCAGGACGTCGTCGGTCGGCCCGTCCAGGGCCTGCTCGGCGATCTCGGCGTGTCCTCGCTCCAGCTGGACGAGGTCGAGCGCGGGTTCTCCTACGCCCACGACGCGCCCCTGGACATGCGGATGGACGCGAGCACGGGGATCACCGCCGCCGACGTGCTCAACGGCTACGACGAGGCCGACCTGGTGCGGATCCTGCGGACCTACGGGGAAGAGCGCTTCGCCCCGAGGATCGCCCGTGGGGTCCTGGAGGCACGACGACGTGCCCCGCTCGCGCGGACCTCCGAGCTCGTCTCGATCGTGCGGGCCGCCATCCCCGCCGCCGCTCGCCAGACGGGCGGCAACCCGGCCAAGCGCACCTTCCAGGCGCTGCGCATCGAGGTGAACGGCGAGCTGTCGACGCTCGAGAGCTTCCTCCCGGACGCCGTCGAGACCCTCGCGGTGGGCGGCCGCATCGTCGTCATGTCGTACCAGTCCCTCGAGGACCGCCTGGTCAAGCTCGCTCTCGCGCGCGGGGCCAGGTCCAGCGCACCCGCAGGACTGCCCGTCGAGCCCGAGACGCATCGGCCCTACCTCGAGCTGCTCACCCGCGGGGCCGAGCAGGCCGGTGCGAGCGAGCTGGAGGCGAACCCGCGGTCCGCCTCCGTCCGGCTGCGGGCAGCAGAACGCCTGCGCCCGACCCCTGAGCACATGCTCCTGCGAAGTGCGAGGTGGGCAGGATGAGCGCCACGGCCCCGCTCCGCGCGCCGCACGTCCCCGCGCCCCTGGCGCAGCCCACGCCGGCCGCGAGCCGCCCCGCCGCGCCACGGCTGCGCGTGGTGCACGCACCCCACCAGGCCCGCACGCGGGTGCCCTTCGTCGCTGCCTGCATGGCAGTGCTCGTCGTCTCCCTGCTGGCCGTCCTGCTGCTCAACACGCGGATGGCGCAGGGGGAGTACACCCGCTACGCCCTGCAGACCAGGCTGGCGCAGTCGGCGCAGAACCAGCAGCGCATCGCGACGGCTCTCGACGAGGCCGCCGCCCCGGCGCGGCTCGCCGCCGCGGCCGAGCAGCTCGGCATGGTCCCGTCCCCGGGCGGTGCGTACCTGCGGCTCGCCGACGGTGCGGTCCTGGGCGACCCGGTCCCGGCCGGGCTCGGCTGACGATGGACAGGACCCAGGAGGCAGCGGGGGCGCGGCGCGCGGCCCCGTCGCGCGCGAGTGCCTCGCGCCAGGGGTCGGCGCGCGCGGCATCGGCCACGAGCACCCGTACCGCAGCACCCCGCCCGGGAGTCCAGCGCTCAGCCGCGGGCGCGACCGCTGCGACCCGCCAGGTCCCCTCCGCCCGCGGACCGGTACGTGCCGGGAGGGGAGGACCGCCCTCCGCTCGGGTGTCACGTCCGGCACCGATCGGCCCGGCGGCGAGCACCCACCGGCGGCCCGCCTGGGTCCTGGCGGGGGTGCTCGCGATCCTCACGGTCTTCGTCGGCCGGCTGGTCTACGTCCAGGGCCTCGACGGCAGCGGTCTCGCGGAGACCGCGCTGGCGCTGCGCACCACGACCGTCGAGCTGCCGGGGGACCGCGGTGAGATCCTCGACGCCGACGGAGTGGTGATGGCCACGACGGTCGAGCGCTACAACATCGTCGCCAACCAGGTGCAGGTCGCCGAGTGGAAGGGCAGCGACTCCGCGGCCCAGGCGGCGGCCCTTCTCGGCCCCCTGCTGGGGATGACCGCCGAGGAGCTCGGTGCCGACCTGCTCGGCGAGCGAGGTTTCGTCTACCTCGCCAAGGGGGTCGCCCCCGACGTGTACGAGGAGGTCATGGCCCTCGGCATCAGCGGGATCTCCGGGGAGCGGACGACCGAGCGCGTCTACCCCTCGGGGACGACGGCAGGGAACATCATCGGCTTCACCGGGACGGACGGCTACGGTCTCGCAGGGGTCGAGCAGACCTACGAGGACGTCCTGGCCGGGACCCCCGGCGAGGAGACCTACGAGCGAGGTGCGCGCGGTCAGCGCATCCCCGCCGGTGACGACTCGATGGTTCCGGCGATCCCCGGCCGCGACGTCCAGCTCACGATCGACCGCGACGTGCAGTTCATCGCCCAGCAGGCGATCGACGAGCAGGTCAGCACGACGGGGGCGCAATGGGGCACGGTCGAGGTCTACGACGTGCAGACCGGCGAGATCCTCGCGCTCGCGGACTCCGGGACGATCGACCCGAACAACCCGAGCGACGGTGACCCGGCCAGGGCCGCCGCCTCCGTCTACGAGCCCGGGTCCACCGCGAAGGTGATCACGATGGCGGCGATCCTCGAGCAGGGCATCGCGACGCCGACCTCGACCTACTCCGTCCC
>NZ_JBFHHB010000111.1:0-10174 GCF_041597215.1 Actinotalea sp. | reverse complement strand
TGAGGGTCAGGAGTCCCTCACGGCCCACCGGTCCGGACGCCGGCGACCCGTCGCGATCCAGGGGGAGATCGTTCAGGGCCGCCGGGCCGGTGCGACGCCGCGGAGGACGGGCGCCGCACGGGGGCGGTCAGTCGCGGACCGACTGGACCCGACGGCGGGTCACCAGTGCGACACCGCCGGCGGCGAGCAGGAGCGTGCCGGCGAGCAGCCAGCCGGTGGAGGTGCCGGACTGGTCGGCGAGACCCAGCTCACCGGAGGGGACCCCTGCCGGAGCAGAGTGCAGGCCCTCGATGGTCTGGACGGCGAGCGCCAGGTTGTCGTCGCTCAGGCTGCCCCAGGCGTAGACGATCGTGTTCACGCCCTCGGACACGGTCACGTCGGCCGGCCCGATCACCGGGTCGGTCGAACCGGTCGCGGCGACTGCGGCGGAGATGGTGCCCGCAGCGAGGTCGAGGACCGACTCGTCGGGGTTCTCCAGCCCGGTGATCACTGCGGAGCCGCCGGCGAGGATGTCGACGGCAGGAGCAGCCGCGACGTGGCGGACGGTGAGTCGACCCTCACCCGCGTCGGTCGTGGAGATGTCGTTCGTGAAGAGCGAGGCGGTGGGGGCGCCGTCGGCGTCGAGGTGGGCCACGGCCGTGTAGCTCATGTCCGCCGTGAGCGGCAGGTCGACGGGGCCGATGGCCGGGGCGCTGTCGTCCGCGGCGTCCGCGGCGGTGATCGCGACGGTGTAGGTGCCAGGGGCGAGCATGAGCGGGCCGGCGAGGTCGCCGGGCTCGAAGTCGTCGAGGGTGCGCTCACCGTTGACCCACACGTCCACGGTGAGGCCGGGGACGCCGTGCAGGACGGAGAGCTCCGCGTCGCCGTCGGCGGCGGAGGCCGGCATGGCACCGGCGAACACGAGGGCGAGACCGGCGGCGCTGCCGGCGAGAAGTCGAGTACGCATGGGTTCCTCCTGGGTACGGCCCCTGGGGGGCTCGTCGTGTGCTGACACCCCCTCTACCGCCGGGGTGGCCGATCTGGATGCACGATCCGCGAACTTCTTCTCCAGAGGTCGTCGGGAGGGACTCACCACAGGGCGCTCTCGTCGTGTTCACTAGCCGTGTGACCGAGACCTCGCTCCCGCGCCTCCCCCGTGTCCGCGCCTCCGCGCTGGTCGGCAGGGGCTGGTTGAACACGGGCGGCCGTGCGCTCGACCTCGCCGATCTCCGCGGCTCGATCGTGGTCCTCGACTTCTGGACCTTCTGCTGCGTCAACTGCCTGCACGTGCTCGACGAGCTGCGCGAGCTCGAGGCTGCGCATCGCGACGTCCTCGTGATCATCGGGGTGCACTCGCCCAAGTTCCTGCACGAGGCCGATCCGATCGCCCTCGAGGCGGCGGTCGACCGTTACGAGGTGCACCACCCGGTCCTCGACGACCCGGAGCTGACCACCTGGTCGGCCTACTCGGCGCGGGCCTGGCCGACGCTCGTCGTGATCGACCCGGAGGGCTACATCGTCGCTCACATGGCCGGCGAGGGTCATGCCCACAACCTCGAGGTGCTGGTCCGCGAGCTCGTCGCCGAGCACCGCGCGAAGGGGACGCTGCGCCCGCTCGGCGCAGGTGAGGGTCCCTACGTCCCGCCCGTGCCCGAGTCGACCACCCTGCGCTTCCCGGCCAAGGTCATCCGGCTCCCGGCGCCGGAGGGCTCGCCCGAGGGCACCCCCGGCACGCTGCTCGTCTCGGACGCCGGCCACCACTCCCTCGTCGAGCTCGCGCCGGACGGTGAGGAGCTCCTGCGTCGGATCGGCTCGGGCGAGCGCGGAGTGACCGACGGCGGCCCGCAGGAGGCGTCCTTCTGCGAACCGAACGGGCTGTGCCTGGTGCCGGAGGAGCTGCGGTCACGGCTCGGCTACGACGTCCTCGTCGCGGACACGGTCAACCACCTGCTGCGGGGCGTGCGGCTCGGGGACGGCCGCGTGACGACGGTCGCAGGGACGGGTCAGCAGTTCATGGTCGGGGCGGCCGACAACGAGGTCCCCGCCGAGCAGGCCCCCGACCTGCCGGCTCCGCGTCGGGTCAAGCTCTCCTCGCCGTGGGACGTCGTCTGGTCGCCGGACCTCGAGGCCTTCGTCGTGGCGATGGCAGGGAACCACACGCTGTGGGCCTTCGACCCCGTCGAGGACTCCCTGAGGCGGATCGCCGGGACGATGAACGAGGGTCTTGCCGACGGCCCAGCGGATCGGGCCTGGTTGGCCCAGACCTCCGGGCTCGCCGTCGGCGAGGACGGCCGCGTCTGGCTGGCCGACTCCGAGGTCTCCGCTCTGCGTTGGCTCGACGTGCGCTCGCCGGAGCTCACCGTGGGCACCGCCGTGGGCCAGGGGCTCTTCGACTTCGGCCTGCGCGACGGACCGGCGGACTCCGCGCTGCTCCAGCACCCGCTGGGGGTGGCGATGCTCCCCGACGGATCGGTGGCGATCGCCGACACGTACAACCGCGCCGTACGCCGGTGGGCGCCGTCGGCCGACGGCACGGGCCCCGGCGAGGTCACGACCCTCGCCCGCGACCTCGCGGAGCCCTCGGGGCTGCTCGTCGACGTGCGGGACGACGGCTCGATCGACCTGCTCGTCGTCGAGTCCGCCGCGCACCGGCTCACCCGCTTGCGTCTCCCGGCGCGGCTGGCCGGCGAGATCCTCGACGCGGGTGCGCACCGCACCAAGCGCCCGGTCTCCCCGATCGGCGCGGGCGAGGTGCACCTCGACGTGGTCTTCACCCCGGCGACCGGGCAGAAGTACGACGACCGCTACGGGCCGTCGACGCGTCTGCAGGTCTCCGCGAGCCCACCGGAGCTGCTCCTCGACGGCGCCGGGGACGACGTCCCGCTCGACCGCCTGCTCCGCATCAACCCGGCGGTGGCGGAGGGAGTCCTGCACGTCACCGCGCAGGCGGCGTCGTGCGACGACGACCCGTCGATCGAGTACCCGGCCTGTCACCTCAACCAGCAGGACTGGGGCGTGCCGGTGCGCGTCGTCGAGGGCGGGCCCGCGGTGCTCACGCTCCCACTGCGCGGCTGAGGGCGCGAGGGGCGGAGGTCAGCGCGCGAAGCGGTCGGTGGTCCTGATCAACGCGTCGAGGGTGCCGGGTTCGTCGTAGGCGTGCCCCGCGTCCGGCACGATGACGAGCTCCGCGCTCGGCAGGGCGCGGTGCAGGTCCCATGCCGTGACGGCAGGGGTGCACACGTCGTACCGGCCCTGCACGATCACCGTCGGGATCTGGGCCAGCATCGACGCGTTGGCGATGAGCTCCCCGTCGGCCATCCACCCGCCGTTGACGAAGTAGTGGTTCTCGATCCGGGCGAAGGCGAGCGCGTGCGCGGGCTCCCGCATCTGGGTGACCAGCTCGGGTCGGGGACGCAGGGTGACGGTCGACGCCTCCCAGGTGGTCCACGCCACCCCGGCCGGCAGGTGCACCGCAGGGTCCGGGTTCGTCAGGGCGCGGTGGTAGGCCTGCATCATCGATCCGCGCTCGGCGGGGGCGATGGGCGCGACGAAGTCCTCCCACAGGTCGGGGAACAGTGCGGCCGCCCCGCCCTCGTAGTACCAGTCGAGCTCGCTCCTGCGCAGCGTGAAGATGCCGCGCAGCACGAGCTCGGTGACCCGCTCGGGGTGGGTCTCGGCGTAGGCGAGAGCAAGGGTCGAGCCCCAGGACCCGCCGAACACCTGCCAGCGCTCGATGCCGAGGTGCACGCGCAGGCGCTCGAGGTCGGCCACCAGGTGCCACGTCGTGTTCGCCGAGAGGTCGGCGTCCGGGGCCGAGGCGTGCGGGGTCGACCGTCCGCACATGCGCTGGTCGAGCAGGACGATCCGGTAGCGCTCCGGGTCGAAGAGCCGGCGGTGCGCGGGGCTGGTGCCACCACCGGGCCCGCCGTGCAGGAACACGACCGGCTTGCCGTCCGGGTTGCCGGAGGTCTCCCAGTGGACGGACTGGCCGTCACCGACGGCCAGCATCCCCGACGCGTACGGTTCGATCTCGGGGTAGAGGGTGCGCACGAACCGCGACCCTACTCCGCGGCCCTCAGCGGGGCCGCCGAGGTGTCGGGCGGTCAGAGCGACACGGGCATCCTGCCGTCGGCCGCCGCACGGCTGGGCTCGGACGTGCGTGCGCCGATCGCGCGGAGCACGAAGCCCTCGGTGGCGGCGACCGTCTCGGCGGAGCTCGTGCCCGTCGGGGCGAGGGTCGACAGGCAGGCGTTGACCAGCTGCACCGTCGGGCCGAGCGGCTGGTCGGCGAAGACCCCCTTCGCGATCCCCGCCTCGAGGATCCGCCGGAGGACCGCGCCGACGAGCATCGCGTGCTCGCGCAGCTTGACCTGGGTCTGCGGGGAGACGACCGACCGGAGGTCGGGTCCCGGCGCGACGCGGTAGGTGCGCTTGAGGTCGGCCTGGCGGCGGACATAGGTCCGCATCTGCTCGACCGGGTCGTCGATCCCTCGCAGGGCGGCCTCGAGGGAGGCGACGTAGGCACCTGTCTCGTGCGCCATGTGGGCGAGGAGGAGGTCTTCCTTGTCCTTGAAGTGGTTGTAGAGCGCGGTACGTCCGACCCCCGCCCGCGACGCGATGTCGGCGAGCGTGATGGCGTCGAACCCGCGTTCGAGCATGAGCGACTCCAAGGCGGCGAACAGTCGCGTCCTGGTCTGCTCCCGGTGCTCCGACAGCGAGCCCCCGATGATCTTCGGCACGGGTTTATTGTCGCACCTGCCGAACGGGGCAGGGCCTCGGGCCGCTCGCCCCGCTCCGGCGCTCGGCACGAGCCATCTCCGCCCCTGGCTCGGTGCACCCGTTAGGGTCCGGGCCATGACCATCACACCGGACGAGAAGGACTGGACCTGGGTGCTCGAGCGGCCCTGTCCCGAGTGTGGTTTCCGGGCCGGCGACCTCGAACGACGGGACCTGCCCGGAGCGATCGGCGGCTGGGCCGCCCGGTGGCGCACGGTCCTCTCGCGCGAGGACGTGACGCAGCGTCCGGAGCCGACGGTGTGGTCGCCACTGGAGTACGCCTGCCATGTGCGCGACGTCCTGCGGATCTTCGCCGAGCGTGTGGTGCTCATGCTCGACCAGGACGCGCCGACCTTCGCGAACTGGGACCAGGACGCGACCGCCGTCGCGGAGCGGTACGCCGAGCAGTCCCCGGCGACTGTCGCTGACGAGCTCACGCTCGCCGCCGCCGCGCTCGCGGTGACCTTCGCCGAGGTGCCGGCCGACGCCTGGGAGCGGACGGGCCTGCGCAGCAACGGCTCGCACTTCACCGTCGACAGCATCGGCCGCTACTTCGCGCATGACGTCGTGCACCACCTGCACGACGTCCAGGGGTAGCCCGACCGGCCGACAGCCCCTCCACCCATGCCGACGTTGTGCACTTTCTTTGTGCACAGGCCTGTGCGCCGAGCGCGTTTGCGCAGGTCGGCCTGTGGACGGACCTGGGAGTAACTCTGGGGATAAAACTGCTGCTCAGAACCGGTTGCGGGCCCCTCCCGGGCGGGTCTAGAACTAGGTCATCGGCAAGGACGGATCGCCGGATCGGACGGGGAGACCCGGATGATCAGCTGCTGGAGCACCTGAGGACGACGGACGGGGAGACCTGATCGTCGGCCCCGGAGTCCCGGCGGTGGGGATCTCCTTACCGGGCTCGATCGGAGAACGGCAGACCTGCTCGACGGGGAGACCCGGAGGGCGTCTCCGGGGAAACCCGTGAGACCTGCGGATGGCGCCGCAGAGGGATGTACGGACCGGCCGGGTGTGGTTGCTGGACCACGAGCTCGCGGCTTGCCGTCGGGCGACGGGTCCACCGCATCGCCAGAGCGGGGCCGACGTACCGGGGAGACCCGACTCGATGGCCGGAGATCACAGCAAGGCCCCTCGGACGCTTACTCCGAGGGGCCTTTGCTGTGCCCCACGGTAGGCGTTCGAGCGTGACGAGCGGGGGACCGACACGCGGCTCAGGCGAAGGGCTCGGCCCCGGACGGCACCAGGTCCACCGAGACGGTCAGCCGCGACCCGGAGCCCTCGGTGAAGATGACCCCGCGCAGGGGTGGCACGTCGGAGTAGTCCCGTCCCCAGCCGAGCACGACGTAGCGCTCGTCGACGAAGGCGTCGTTGGTCGGGTCGATGTCGACCCACCCGGCACCGGGCACCCAGGCCGAGACCCAGGCGTGCGAGGCGTCCGCCCCGCGCAGCTTCTCCTTGCCCGGCGCTGGGACCGTCTCGATGTACCCGCTGACGTAGCGCGCAGGGACACCGTGCATCCTCAGAGCGGCGATCATCAGGTGCGCGAAGTCCTGGCACACGCCCATCCGCTGGGCGAGCAGCTCCACCTGCGTCGTGTGCACCGTCGTCGAACCGGACTTGTACGTCAGCTCGGTGCGGATCCGGTGGGCCAGGTCGGCGAGGACCTCGGCGAGCGGACGACCCGCCTCGAAGGACGGCTCGGCCCACGCCCGGACCTCCGGGGAGAGCTGCACGTGCCGGGAGGGCAGCAGGGCCTCGCGCAGCGCCACCAGGCCGATGCCGTCCGTCGGGTCGCTCGACGGCGGCGCGCCGAGGTGTGCCCCTCCGTTCGTCTCCAAGGTCCCACCCGGGCGTACGGCCCGCCCGACGTCGCTCCAGGCGGCCCGCGGCAGCCTCGCGAGGTCCGCCTGCACGCGGTCGACCGTCAGCCGGGACCGGGCCGTGACGGTGAGCTCGGTGTGCGGGGTGGTGACGGCGAAGTAGGTCGAGGTGTTGCCGAAGTAGTCCACGTGCTCGGCGCTGTCCGCCGGCAGGGGATCGATCGTCACCTCGACCGCATGGCGCTGCTGGCCCGGCTGGTCGCGGGGGACCAGGACGGCCCGGCCGTAGGAACCGGTCACCGGCTCGTCGTAGGAGTACCGCGTGCGATGGACGAGGTCGTAGGTGCGGCTCATGTCAGACCCCAGGAGTCGGCAAGGGCCCGGCTGGTCGTCGGGTGCACGAAGTGCGCGACGGCGATCTCGTCCGCCACCGACCGCAAGCGCCAGCGCACGGACTCGAGGAGCTCGGCGAGCCGCTCGCGGCGGCCGTCGAGGACCGCCGCGGCCGATCGCACGTCGAGCTCGGCGACGATCTCCGCGATGTCGGCCACCAGGCGGTCCCGGGCGTCGGTCGACAGGCGCGAGGGCACCTTTGCGAGGTCCTCCCGCAGCCGGTCGACCTGGAAGGCGAGCGATCGCGGGTTGCTCGTGTCGCTCAGCAGGAGGTCCAGGACGTGGGCCGGGTCGGGTCGTGCGGAGTGCCGGCGGCGGTAGGTGATCGAGGACTCGTGCGCGATGAGCACCGACTCCAGGAGGTACGCGTCGACGTTCTCCGGCTGCGCGGTGACCATGGTGGCGCTGAGGGACTCGACGACGTAGAGCGATCGTTCCACGCGGCGGCCCGCGTCCTGCAGGTGCCAGCCGATATCGCGCACCATGCCCTCGGACTCGATCCCGGCCACGGCGAGGAGCGCCTCGAGGAGGCGGTCGAGCACCGGCAGCAGCCCCGTCGTGGACCCGGGGGCGCGCTCCAGCGCGGCCTCCTCCTCCAGGGCGCGCTCCATGCTGGCCAGCGGGAGCCACATGTCGTTGGACATCTGGTCGCGGGCGGCGGCAGCGGCCTCGGACATGCGGCGCACGGACCAGGCGACCGTCCCGGGCGCGTCCGGGTCGAGGAGCAGGCTGCGCAGGTGCCGTTGGGTGCTCTCCTGCTCCGGGGTGCCGTCCTGCCCGGCGGCCCGCCCCGTCGTGGCGGGCGTCGCCCCGCTCCTGGCCCAGCTCGCCGGTTCCCGGGCGTCGAGCGACTCCAGCAGGACGCCGAGCGCACGGCCGCCGGGGCTCGCCGGACGTCGGGCGTGGTCGTACCAGCGGTCGACGGTGGCCCGCAGCAGGCGGACGACGTCCCCCGAGCGTTCGGCGTAGCGGCCGAGCCAGAAGAGGTTCTCCGCCGTGCGCGGGGAGACGGCCACGAGCTGGCGGGGCAGCGGCTCGTCTGCGGCCGTGAGCAGCCACGGGTCGTGGCTCGCCTCGGCCTCGGCGGCGATCACCCAGACGTCCTTGGCGATGGCACCGAGCGAGCTCGACACGACCCGCTGCCGGCTGGGGGCCACCAGCGCGAGCCCCCCTGCCATGACCTGGTAGCCCTCGTCCTGCCCGACGGCGAAGGTGCGCAGCACGGCGGGACGTCCGCCGTCCGCACCGCTGGTGGCGTCGTCGACCCGTTCCTGGGCCGTCCAGTGCAGAGGGTCGGCGAGGATCTGGGCCGCGAGCGACTCACGCGAGGCGGTGTCCAGCGTCCACCCGAGGACGGCGCGCTCCTGAGCGGCTGTCGTGTGCTTGAGGACCAGCTCGTCCAGGTGCGCCAGTGCGTGGGAGCGAGCGGCCGCGTCGCCGCACCACCAGGTCTCGGGGGAGGCCAGGGCGAGGTCCTCCCCGAGGACGACGCGCGCCGCACGCGGGAGGTACGCGCCGAGAGCCGGGTGCTCCAGCACCCCGCTGCCGAGCGGGTTGACGACGGCGACCGTCCCGGCGCGCACGGCACGGACCAGGCCCGGTACGCCGAGCCGGGAGTCGGCCCGCAGGTCCAGGGGGTCGCACCACTCGGAGTCCACCCGGCGCAGGATCACGTCGACCTGCTCGGAGCCCTCCAGGCCCTGGAGCCAGACCCGGCCCTCGCGGACCTCGAGATCGCTGCCCTCGACCAGGGGGATGCCGAGCATCGAGGCGAGGTAGGCCTGGTCGAAGGCCGTCTCGGACCACGGGCCCGCGGTGAGCAGCACGGCCTGCGGGCGGCGGACCCCCGCGGGTGCCGCGGCGTCGAGCGCCCGGCGCAGGGCGTGGAAGAACGGGCCGATCCGCCGAATCGAGGTCTGCCGGTACACGCGGGCCATGGACTGCGCGATGACCCGACGGTCGACCATCGCGTAGCCCGCGCCGGAGGGTGCCTGGGTGCGATCGGCGACAGCCCGCCAGGCGCCGGAGGGGTCACGCGAGAGATCCGTCGCGGTGAGCACCAGTCCGTGCGGGCCCGGTGTGGTGAGACGGTCGACCGCGCGCAGGAAGGCGGGATGGGCCAGGACGACCTCTGGGGGGATGACGCCGTCGGCCAGCAGGGTGCGCGGCCCGTAGAGGTCGGCGATGATCGCGTCGAGCAGGGCAGCACGTTGCGCGATGGCGCGTTCCAGCGCCGACCACTCGGCTTCGTCGATGACGACGGGTACGGGGTCGAGCCGCCAGTCGCGGGACCGGCCGCCGGGTGCATCGGTCCCGTAGGTGACGCCACGATCGTCGAGGAGGGTCGCCGTCTGGCGGCGTGCGGCGGTGAGGGCGACGGCGTCCGGGGCCGGCGTGCCCTCCGGCAGCCACGACCAGTCGTCGCCGGCGACGCGGTCGGTCACCGCGGCACCGTCCGCCGGCCCCCCGGCATCCGCGCGCGGACGTGGCGAGGAGAGCACATCGCTCACGGTGCCCTCCGCCCTCGTCGTGCCGTCGCCTGTGGTGGTGGAACGGTACCGGCGTGCAGCTCCCCGGCGCTCGCGACGCGTGGGAGGGTCTCGGCTCAGCCCACCTCGATGCGCCGACTCGTCTCCCGAGCCGTGCCCGCCCGCAGGAGCTCGGCCGCGACCAGCCCGATGATCGAGGTGTAGGTCGGGTAGGCGAAGCGCGTGGCTGCGAGCGTGGCGACGTCCGCCCCGGTCTTCATCGCCACGGCGACGGCCTGGATGACCTCCAGCGCCTCCTCGCCCACGGCGTGCGCTCCCAGCAGCTGCGAGTTGTCCGCCGTGGCGATGAGCTTGAGGAACCCGTCGGTGCGCAGGTCGATCACGGCCCGCTCCACATGCGCGTACGGGACGCTCGCGACGAGCGCGTCGGGGTGCTCGGCGAGGGCCTGCTCCTCGGTGAGCCCCACCTGGCCGTAGTCCGGGTCGGTGAAGCCGCCTGCCGGGAGCACCGAGTGGTCGGTGACGACCCAGGTCCCCGTCCGGGTCCCCAGCACGGCGTTGGTGGCGGCCACGTGCCCGTCGGCCTCACCGGCCTGGACCAGCTGGGCGTCCCCGTCGGCGTCCCCCGCCACGAAGATGTGCGGGACGTCGCTGCGCTGGTGGGCGTCCACCGGGATGCTCGACGAGGTCGCGGTCACCCCGGCGGCC
>NZ_JBFHHB010000110.1:0-10279 GCF_041597215.1 Actinotalea sp. | reverse complement strand
GGGGTCAGCCCCCTCCGGACCGGCCACCGGGCGGTCCACAGCCAGACGAGAGGCGAGAACGCATGACCACTCACATCTTGGAGATGCGCTCCATCACCAAGACCTTCCCAGGCGTCAAGGCGCTCCAGGACGTCTCGCTCGAGGTCGAACGCGGCGAGATCCACGCGATCTGCGGGGAGAACGGCGCGGGGAAGTCGACCCTGATGAAGGTGCTCTCGGGCGTGTACCCGGCCGGCACCTACGAGGGCGAGATCGTCTTCGAGGGCGCGCCCGCCCGCTTCGGGTCGATCAACGACTCCGAGGACAAGGGCATCGTCATCATCCACCAGGAGCTCGCGCTGGTCCCGTACCTGTCCGTCGCCGAGAACATCTTCCTCGGCAACGAGCAGCGGGGCCGTGGCGGTCTGGTGGACTGGAACAAGACCAACGCCGAGGCCGCGAAGCTGCTGGCCCGGGTCGGTCTCACCGAGCAGCCGATCACCCCCGTCGGCGCTCTGGGTGTCGGGAAGCAGCAGCTCATCGAGATCGCCAAGGCGCTCTCGAAGGAGGTCAAGCTGCTCATCCTCGACGAGCCGACGGCCGCACTCAACGACACTGACTCCCAGCACCTGCTCGACCTGCTCCGCCACCTCAAGGGGCAGGGCATCACGTCGATCATGATCTCGCACAAGCTCAACGAGATCGAGAACATCGCGGACCGCACCACGATCATCCGGGACGGCCGCACGATCGAGACGATCGACATGTCGCTCCCCGAGTCCACCCAGGACCGGATCATCAAGGGCATGGTCGGCCGCGACCTGGAGAACCGGTACCCGCACCGGACCCCGCAGATCGGTGACGAGGTCCTCCGGGTCGAGGACTGGACCGTGCACCACCCGACGCAGTCCGAGCGGATCGTCGTCGACGGTGCGAGCTTCACCGTCCGGGCAGGTGAGGTCGTCGGCATCGCCGGTCTCATGGGTGCGGGTCGTACCGAGCTCGCGATGAGCATGTTCGGCCACTCCTACGGCCGGAACATCACCGGTCGGGTCTTCAAGCGGGGCAAGGAGATCAGGACCCGCACCGTGTCCGAGGCGATCGCCCACGGCATCGCCTACGCGACGGAGGACCGCAAGACCTACGGGCTCAACCTCATCGAGGACATCAAGCGGAACGTCAGTGCGGCCGGGCTGCACAAGATGTCGTCCCGCGGCTGGGTCAACGGCAACGAGGAGCTCAAGGTCGCCGAGGAGTACCGGGCGAGCCTCAACATCAAGGCGCCGAACGTGCTGGCCCTGACAGGTCAGCTCTCCGGCGGCAACCAGCAGAAGGTCGTCCTGTCGAAGTGGATCTACACCGACCCGGACGTGCTGATCCTCGACGAGCCGACCCGTGGCATCGACGTGGGCGCGAAGTACGAGATCTACACCATCATCAACCGGCTGGTCGCCGCAGGTAAGGCGGTCGTCGTCATCTCCTCAGAGCTGCCTGAGCTGTTGGGCATCTGCGACCGGATCTACACCCTGGCCTTCGGCCGGATCACGGGCGAGGTCGCCATCGCGGATGCCACCCAGGAGCGGCTCATGGAGCTCATGACCAAGGAAAGGGAACAGGCGAAATGAGCGTCGTGGCCACCATCCGGGACTCTCTCACCCGGAACCTGCGGACCAGTGGGATCTACATCGCGTTCGTCGCGATCGTCGCTCTGTTCGCCATCCTCACCGACGGCCTGTCTCTCGGGCCGACGAACCTGACCAACCTCGTCCTGCAGTACTCGTACATCCTCATCCTCGCCATCGGCATGGTGATGGTCATCATCGCCGGGCACATCGACCTCTCGGTCGGCTCCGTGGTGGCGCTGGTCGGCGCGGTGAGCGCCACGCTCGTCGTGCGCCAGGGCATGCCCTGGTGGGTGGGCGTCGTGGCCGGCCTGCTGGTCGGCGTGGCGATCGGCGCCTGGCAGGGCTTCTGGGTCGCCTTCGTCGGGATCCCGGCGTTCATCACGACCCTGGCGGGCATGCTGCTGTTCCGTGGGCTGACCTTCCTCGTCCTGAACAACGTCTCGCTCTCCCCGTTCGGCAGCCCGTACACGGAGATCGCGGCGGGCTTCTCGAACGGGCTGCTCGGCGGCCAGGGCTACGACCTGTTCACCCTCGTCGTGTTCGGCATCGCGGTGGCCGGGTACGCCGTGAGCCAGTGGCGGGCACGCGCTGCCCGGCAGGCCTACCAGCAGGCGGTCGAGGGCATCCCCCAGTTCGCACTCAAGATCCTCGTCGTCGGTGCGGTGGTCATGGCCTTCGCGTGGCAGCTGGCCAACAGCCGTGGTCTGCCGATCGTGCTGATCATCCTCGCGGTGCTTATCATCGCCTACACGCTCGTCACCACCCGCACGGTCTTCGGCCGGCACGTCTACGCGCTCGGCGGCAACAAGACCGCTGCTGCGCTCTCCGGCGTGAAGGTCAAGTGGGTCAACTTCGGCGTCATGCTCAACATGGGCGTGCTCGCCTCGGTGGCCGGCATCGTGTTCTCCTCGCGGTCCAACGCCGCCCAGCCGGCAGCCGGCAACATGTTCGAGCTCGACGCGATCGCCGCCTGCTTCATCGGTGGCGCGTCGGTCTCCGGCGGTGTGGGCAAGGTCGGCGGTGCCATGGTCGGCGGTCTGATCATGGCCGTGATGAGCAACGGCATGCAGCTCCTCAGCGTCGAGACGGCCTTCCAGCAGGTCGTCAAGGGCCTGGTGCTGCTCCTCGCCGTCGCGTTCGACATCTACAACAAGAGGCGCTCCGGCTCGGTGCGCTGACCCTCCGGCACGACGGGGCCCGGTCCACCTCGGTGGACCGGGCCCCGTCGTGCGCCGACCGGTGGCCGGCTCCGTCCTCGTCGATCAGGGTCGCTGGGCGAAGCGCTCCAGCAGGTCGGCGTGACCGGACAGGATGAGGATGTCGTTCGCCCCGATCCGGGTCTCCGGGGTCGCGAAGGCGAACTCCACGCCGGGGGACTTCACGCCGAGCACGGTGACTCCGTAGCGCGTCCGGATCTGGGACTGGGCCAGCGTGAACCCGTGCGTCTCCAGGGGCGGGCTCATCTTGACGATGGTGAAGTTGTCCTCCACCTCGATGTAGTCCAGGAGCTTGCCCGAGACGAGGTGGGCGACCCGGGTGCCGGCATCGGACTCGGGGAACACGACGTGGTGCGCACCGATCCGGGTGAGGATGCGGGCGTGCTCCGGCGAGATCGCCTTCGCCCAGATCTGCGGCATGCCCAGGTCGACGAGGTTCCCGGTGATGAGCACGCTCGCCTCGAGCGAGGTGCCCACACCCACGACGGCGACCGAGAAGTCCTTCGCTGCGACCTGCGCGAGCGCCTCGGGGTTGGTCGCGTCCGCCTCGACGAGCGGGAAGCGCCCGGTGAACTGCTTGACCAGCGCGGGGGAGCGCTCGACGACCAGGACGTCGCGGCCCTGGGCCTCGAGCGTCGTCGCGATCGCCGAGCCGAACCGGCCCAGTCCGATGACCAGGATGCCGGACTTCGCGCGCTGCTTCTCGCCGCGCTGGGCTGGGGTGGGAAGCTTGTCAGCCAAGGATCGGCCTCTCCTCGGGGTACCGGATGACCCGGCGCCGATCACGCAGCGCGAGTGCGGCTGCGACGGTCATGGTGCCCGTGCGCCCCACGAACATCAGGGCGGAGAGCAGGTACTTCGCGGACTCGGGCAAGGCCATCCCGGTGCTGAGGCCGACGGTGGCGAAGGCCGAGATCACCTCGAAGAGCACATGGTCGAGTTTCTCACCGGTGAGCTCGAGCAGGGCAAGGCTGGAGACCAGGACGATCGTCGCCCCGACGAAGGCCACGGCCACGGCGAGTCTCAGGCTCTCCCGGGGGATCCGCCGACCGAAGGCCTCCACGTCACGGTCTCCGCGCGCCTCGGCGATGATCGCCAGGACCATGACCGCGAGGGTGGTCACCTTGATCCCACCGGCCGTGGAGGCGCTCCCTCCGCCGACGAACATCAAGGCGTCGGTGAAGAGCCAGCTCGCCTCGTGCATCGCGCCCGTCTCGACGGTGGCGAACCCGCCGGATCGGGGCATGACGCCCGCCATGAGGGCGCCGAGGAACTTCCCGGAGGTGTCGAGCCGACCGAAGGTCTCCTCCCGGTTCCACTCGAAGAGGCCGATGATCACCGCGCCCCCGACGGTCAGCACCGCAGAGGTCGCGAGGGTGAGCTTGGTGTGCAGCGACCAGTGGGAGTACGCCTTGCCGGTGCGCCAGATGTCGAGGATGACGGGGAAGCCGAGAGAGCCGATGGCGACCCCGAGGAGGATCGGCGCACCGAGCCACCAGTCGGAGGGGTGCTCGACGAGGCCGCCGGCCGTCGGGACGAACCCCGCGTTGTTGAACGCGGAGACGCCGTAGAAGATCGCGTGCCAGGCGGCCTCGCCGATGGTCTCCCGGAGCACCAGGAACCGGGGGAACAGGGCCGCGGCGATCGCGAGCTCGAGGGCCGTGGAAGTCACGACGATGACCTGCAGCAGGGCACCGACCTCGCCGAGCCGCGAGATCTTGGTCTCCGAGGCGGTGAGCAGGCGTTGGGTCAGGCCGATCCGTCGCGAGACGGCCATGCCGAGCAGCGAGGCGAGCGTCATGACGCCGAGCCCGCCCACCTTGATCCCGACGAGGATCACCACCTGGCCCCAGGTGGACCAGTAGGTCGCGGTGTCCACCGTGGTCAGGCCGGTGATGCAGACGGCTGAGGTGGCGGTGAACAGGGCGTCGGCGACCGAGGCGCCCGTGCCGTCCGCGGTGGCCTGCGGGAGGAGCAGCAGAGCGGTGAACACGCCGATGACTCCGGCGAAGACGGTCACCGCGAGGCGTGCGGGGGAGTGGCGTGCTGCGGAGTCGACGAGCGACCGGGCGGCCAGCAGCGGGCGGGGGACCTGCACGGACCACCTCCCAGTGCCTGCGACGTGCGACGCCGGGGATCCGGTCGTCGCGTTCCGGCGACAACTGTGGCACGAGGCAGCGTTACGGTGAGCCATGCACACGCGCGTGGTGTGGTCCCCGTCGCTGCTGGCCTACGACTTCGGCCCTCAGCACCCGATGGCTCCCCTTCGCCTGGAGGCCACCTTCGGCCTCGCCGAGGAGCTGGGCCTGCTCGATCTGCCGACGGTCGAGATCGTCGGGGCGGAGGTGGCCGCGGACTCCCTCCTCGAGCTGACCCACGCACCGGCCTACGTCGCCGCGGTGCGGCACTGCTCCGAGACGGGCGAGGTGGACGTCGACCACGGCCTGGGCAACGAGGACAACCCCGTCTTCCGCGGGATGCACGAGGCCGCGGCCCGGGTGGTGAGCGGGAGCGTGGACGGAGCCCTCGCCGTCTGGACCGGTGAGGCGCAGCACGCGGTCAACCTCGCGGGCGGGATGCATCATGCGATGCCGGACCACGCCTCCGGCTTCTGCGTCTACAACGACGCCGCGGTGGCGATCAGGGCGGCGCTCGACGCAGGGGCGGAACGGGTCGCCTATGTCGACATCGACGCCCATCACGGCGACGGGGTCGAGCGGGCCTTCTGGGACGAACCGCGGGTGCTGACGATCTCCGTGCACGAGACGGGTCACGCGCTGTTCCCCGGCACGGGCCACCCCGGCGACCTCGGGGGCAGCGCGGCCAGGGGACATGCGGTCAACCTCGCACTGCCCTCCCGCACCGGGGACGGCGAGTGGCTGCGCGCCATCCACTCGCTCGTGCCCCAGCTCCTTCGAGCCTTCCAGCCCCAGCTCGTCGTGAGCCAGCACGGCTGCGACACGCACCGGCTCGATCCGCTGACGAACCTCGCCGTCTCGGTCGACGCACAGCGGGAGGCCGCGGTCCTGCTGCACGACCTCGTGCACGAGGTGGCCGACGGGCGCTGGCTCGCGCTCGGCGGGGGTGGCTACGCCGTGGCGCACGTGGTGCCGCGGGTGTGGGCGCACCTGCTGGGGATCGCCGCGCACGCGCCGGTCGACCTCTCGACCCCGCTCCCCGCGCACTGGCATGACCGGGCGGCCGCCACCTGGGGCGTGGCGATCCCGGCGACGATGGGGGACGACGTGGTCCTGCCCCGGGTGCGGACCTTCGCCGAGGGCTACGACCCCGCGAACGACGTCGACCGGGCGATCCTCGCGACCCGCCGGGCCGCCTTCCACTGGCACGACCTGGACCCGATGCTCGACTGACGGACGTCCGCAGGGCCGCCCGGGTGACGCGCACCACCTGTCACTCTGTTCGCCCCTTTCACAGGCGCATCACCAGGCCCTAGGGTGAGCGCAGCGCCCTGAGCGCTGGACGGCGCCGGCGGATCCACCCTCGGCTCGGGTACGAGGAGCGGACGAGCATGAGCAGTGGTCCCGAGGGGTCGCGGCCGCGCTACCTCACCGTCGCGGAGGTCGCCGAGACGATGCGGGTCTCCAAGATGACGGTGTACCGGCTCGCCCAGTCGGGCGAGCTGCCGGCCGTACGGGTCGGACGCTCCTACCGCGTGCCGATCGAGGCGCTCGAGGCCTACCTCGCCGCTTCCCCCGCCTCGACCGTCGACGGCGAGGGTCACTCCTCGCGCCGGAGCGGCTGACCTCGGCGGGTGGCCCTCAGGCCCCCCGTGCGCCGGTACCCCGCGCACACGGTAGAGTGACCAACGGACTTTTCCGCGCGCGCCCTCCGGCATTCCAGACCGGTGACGTGCAGACCCGAATTGCGAGGACCCATGGGCTCCGTCATCAAGAAGCGTCGCAAGCGCATGGCGAAGAAGAAGCACCGCAAGCTGCTTCGCAAGACGCGCCACCAGCGCCGCAACAAGAAGTGACGCTGCGGCTCGTCTGAGCTGCGTACGCCTCGGGCCCGGCCTCGTGCCGGGCCTTCGGCATGTCCGGGGTGCCCGGTGCCGGTCCGGCGGTCCACCGCGCCGCGTCGGTCGGGGAGCCGGGCTCAGTCGGGCAGGGCTCTCGCCTGAAGGGCGCGCCGTCCGGCGCGGAGCACGACGCTGGCCGCCCACACGGCGCCGGCCCAGCTCGCGGCATGCATGCTCCCGCGAGCGGCGGCGCGGCGGCGGCCGCGGAACTCGCGCACCGGCCAGCCCTTCGCGCGTGCAGCCCTCCGCAGCCGCGGGTCGGGGTTGATCGCGACGGGATGCCCGACCGCCGCCAGGATCGACATGTCGTGGGCGGAGTCGCCGTAGGCGTAGCACCGCGACAGGTCCAGCCCGCGTTCGCTCGCGAGGCGCCGCACGGCCTCCGCCTTGGCCTGTCCGTGCAGCATGTCGCCGACGAGCCGGCCGGTGTAGAAGCCGTCCTTCTGCTCGGCGACGGTGCCGAGGGCTCCCGTCACGCCGAGCCGACGGCCGATGAGCTCGCCGACCTCGACCGGGCTCGCGGTGATGATCCAGACCTCGTGCCCGGCCGCGAGGTGGTCCGTCAGCAGGGCATGGGTCCCGGGGAAGACGCGCAAGGACAGGACCTCGTCCCAGACCTCCTCGCCGATCGCGGTGATCTCTGCCGACGAGCGCCCCGCGACGACGGACAGCGCCTTGGAGCGCACCTGCGCGATCTCGTCGAGGTTCTCCCCGAGGGCGAGGTACCGCGCCTGGTGCACGGCGAAGCGCGCGAGGTCGAAGAAGCCGACGAATCCTCGTCGGCGCAGGCCCATGGCGAGGTGGAAGGCGCTCGCTCCGCGCACGATCGTGTTGTCGAGGTCGAAGAAGGCCGCCGTGCCTTCTGCCGCACGGGGAGCGACAGACGTTGGCTCGGCCACGTCACCCACTGTAGCCGCGGCCTCTATCCTCGGTCGGATGAGGCCAGAGTGGTGAGCGGGCAGGACGGCAGGCTCACGCTGTACGTGCGCGAGGGGTGTCACCTGTGCGACGACGCCCTCGGCCTGCTGACGCGGCTCGCGGCCGAGACGGGTGTGTCGTGCCATGTCGTGGACATCGACACGGACCCCGTCCTGGTGGAGCGTTTCGGCGAGATGGTTCCGGTCGTGACGGTGGACGGCGTCGTCCAGGGTTACTGGCGGATCGACGCCGGGCGCGTGCGCAGGGCACTCGCCCCGCGGTGACGCGCCTCAGGGCCGCCGGGTTCCCCGGCGGCCCTGAGGTCGGGCTGAGTGCGGGCGTCCGCGACGCCCCTGCCGGTCAGGCGGCGGGCACGGCCTCGATGTCGAGGGTGATGGTGACCTTGTCGCCCACCAGGACGCCGCCGGTCTCCAGTGCGGCGTTCCACACCAGGCCGAAGTCCTTGCGGGAGATCTCGGTGGAGGCGGAGAAGCCGATGCGCGCGGTGCCGAACGGGTCGGTCGCGGCACCGTTGAACTCGGTGCGCAGCGTGACGGGGCGCGTGGTGCCGCGGATGGTCAGGTCGCCGTGCACGAGGAGGTCGTCGCCGTCCGTCTCGACGGAGGTCGAGGCGAACGACCACCTGGGGTGGTTGTCGACGTCGAAGAAGTCGGCCGTGCGCAGGTGCCCGTCCCGGTTGGCGTCACGGGTGTCGACCGTGGCCGGGTCGAGGGTGGCGGTCACGGTCGCCGCGGTGCGGTCCTCGGGGATCACGAGCGTGCCCTCGACGATCGCGACGGTGCCGCGGGCCTTGGCGATGCCGGCGTGCCGGACGGAGAAGTGCGCCTGGCTGTGCGAGGTCTCGACCGCGAAGGTGCCGGTCGGGAGGGTGGTGGGGAGCGTGGTGGTCGTCATGAGGGCCTCCGGGATCGGTGTGGGCGACCGGCCGGCCACCCATATAGTTGAATCGTCAACACTTGCTAGTTGAGATTTCTACTACACTGGGGCCCGGGGCGCAAGCCCCCCGATGCGGGTCTGCGAGCGAGGAGCGAAGGATGCGCGAGACGTCGAGGAGCCAGGAGAGCGGTCCGGCTGTCATGCCGGCCGGCGCCCCGGCTGCCGAGGATGTGCCGGGAACGACGGAGGATGTGCCGGGAACGGCGGGCGAGGTCCGGTGGCTCACCGCCGAGCAGCAGGCCTCCTGGCGCGCGTACCTGCTCGGGGTCGCGCGGCTGACGGAGGCCCTCTCGCGCGAGCTCGACGACGACGCAGGTCTCTCCCTGAGCGAGTACGAGATCCTCGTCCGGCTCTCCGAGGCTCCCGAGCGCACCGCCCGCATGTCGGAGCTCGCCCACTCCCTCGTGCACTCCCGCAGCAGGCTGACCCACACGGTCAGCCGGCTCGAGAAGCGGGGACTGGTCGAGCGACGCAGCTGCGCCGCCGACGGTCGAGGAGTGAACGCCGCGATGACCGACGAGGGCTACGCCCTGCTGGTCGCCGCCGCGCCCGGGCACGTGCGCGCGGTGCGCGAGCACCTGGTCGACGTGCTCACCCCCGAGCAGCTCGCCGCGTTGGGCGAGGCGATGGCCCTGGTCGCCCCGGACGTGACCGGCTGAGCCTGCGTGAGCGCGTGCGCGAAGCGGCTGTGCGGTGAGCGACACTGGTGCCATGGCGACGACCACGGTCCACCTGCTGCGACACGGCGAGGTGCACAACCCTGACGGTGTCCTCTACGGACGACTCCCCGGCTTCCGGCTCTCCGAGCGGGGCGTGGCGATGGCCGAGCGCGTCGCCGGTCACCTCGTGGGTGCGACGGACGAGCCTGGCGAGCGGCGAGACGTCGTGCACGTCGTCGCCTCCCCGCTCCAGCGCGCGCAGGAGACGGCCCGGCCGATCGCCGAGGCCTTCGGCCTCGACGTCGAGGCCGACGAGCGACTGCTGGAGGCCGAGAACCACTTCGAGGGGCTCACCTTCGGGGTCGGCGACGGCTCGCTGCGTCGGCCCGCGCACTGGCGGTATCTGTGGAACCCCTTCCGTCCCTCCTGGGGAGAGCCGTACCGGGCGCAGGTCGCCCGCATGCTCGCCGGGGTCAGCGCCGCACGCGAGGCCGCGACGGGGCACGAGGCCGTCATCGTCAGCCACCAGCTGCCGATCTGGGTCACCCGGCAGGCGCTCGAGGGGAAGCGGCTGTGGCACGACCCGCGCAAGCGCGAGTGCTCGGTCGCCTCGCTGACCAGCCTGCACTTCGACGGCGACGAGCTGAGCGGGATCACCTAAAGCGAGCCCGCCGGCGACCTGCTCCCCGGGACCCGGCAGACCCCGGGGGCCTGAGGATGCGCATGCTGCGCTCAGCGGGGAGACCGATCGTCCTCGCGATCGCCGTCGTGGTGGTGGCGGTCCTGGCGCTGTCCTCCCTCGCGGGTTGCGTGAGCACGGCGGGGCTCACCGACGACGGCGAGGACGCGGGGTACGTCTCGGGGGACGCCTCGGTGACCACCTGG
>NZ_JBFHHB010000109.1:0-10350 GCF_041597215.1 Actinotalea sp. | reverse complement strand
GGATGTGTCCCGTGCGGCGCAGCTGTCCGGCCTGGCCCGAGGGGCGGGTGGTCGGCGCATGAGGTCGGCGGCGGAGATCGCGGAGCTCGTCGGGACGCACCCACCCACCCCCGAGCAGCGGGCAGTCATCGAGGCGCCCCTCGAGCCCGCTCTGGTGGTGGCGGGGGCCGGCTCGGGCAAGACAGAGACGATGGCAGCCCGGGTCGTGTACCTCGTGGCCAACGGGCTGGTCGAGCCGGATCGGGTGCTCGGGCTGACCTTCACGCGCAAGGCGGCAGGAGAGCTCTCCGACCGGGTCAGGGCTCGCCTGCGTGCCCTGCGCCGCGCCACCGGCGGTCGCGGCACGGGGTTCCACGCGCCGACGGTGGCGACGTACAACTCCTATGCGGCCTCGCTCGTGGCCGACCATGCGGTGCGGATCGGCGTGGAGCCTTCCGCGCGCCTGCTCGGCGAGGCCGGACGCTGGCAGATCGCCCATGACGTCGTCGAGCACTGGGCGGGGGACCTGGACACCGAGTACAAGGTGCCGACGATCACCACGGCCGTGCTCGACCTGGCCGGGGAGCTGGCCGAGCACCTTGTGGACCCGCAGGACCTGCGCAGGGAGCTCGAGCGCACGATCGACGTGCTCGCCGAGGCCCCGGCGGTCCGCACGCTCCGCGCTCCCGCCAAGAAGCTCCTCGCCGAGGCGGCCGGGTCCATGCGTCTCCGGTCCCGGCTCGTCGCGCTGGTCGAGGAGTTCACCGCTCGCAAGCGCGCCCAGGACGTCATGGACTTCGCCGACCAGGTGGCGCTCGCCGCCCGGGTGGCTCGGGAGGTGCCGGAGGTCGGCGCGGGGGAGCGGCTGCGGTACGGCGTCGTCCTGCTCGACGAGTACCAGGACACCTCCGTCGCGCAGCTCGTGCTGCTGCGCCACCTCTTCGGGGCCGACTCCGGCGCCCCTGGGCACCCCGTCACGGCCGTCGGCGATCCCCACCAGTCGATCTACGGCTGGCGGGGTGCCTCGGCGGGCGGGCTCGAGCAGTTCCCGGTGGACTTCCCGCGGCGTGCCGGGGACGTCGCCGTGCGCGCCCCGGTGCTCGCGCTGTCGACGTCGTGGCGCAACGACCATGCGGTGCTCGCCGTCGCGAACGCCACGGCCGAGCCCTTGCGGGCGGCCGTGGATGCGCGCCGCGACGCTGACACCCCGGCGCTGCCGGTGCTCCGAGCCCGCCCCGCCGCGGGCCCCGGCGTGGTCGAGGCGCGCTTCCTCGAGACACAGGAGGAGGAGGCGGCGGCGGTCGCCCGGTTCATCGTCGAGCAGCGCGCCCTGCTCTCGGCCGAGCGGCCGGGGTCCGTCACCTCTGCCGTGCTCTGCCGCACCCGAGCACAGTTCGTCGTCCTCGAGCAGGCGCTGCTCGCGGCAGGCCTCGAGGTCGAGGTCGCCGGCCTCGGCGGGCTGCTCGACACGCCGGAGGTCGCCGATGTGATCGCCGCCCTCGAGGCCGCGCACGATCCCTCACGCGGGGACTCGCTCATGCGGCTGCTGACCGGGCCGCGCGCGCATCTCGGGCTGGCGGACCTGGCGGCCCTGTCCGACTGGGCGCGAGAGCTTCCGGGTGAGGACCACCCCAGGGCCGATCGCGGGGAGCTCCCCTCGATCGTCGACGCGCTCGACCAGCTCCCGCCCCCGACGTGGGTGAGCCGCCACGGACGGCAGCTCGGGCCGGAGGGCCGCGCGCGGCTCGGCGACCTCGGCGGGATCCTCCGCTCGCTCCGCAGCCAGACCTTCCTCCCGGTGGCCGACCTGGTCGCCGAGGCCGAACGGCTGCTCGGCCTGGACATCGAGGTGGCGGTCGGGCGGAGCAGCCCTGCCACCGCACGCGCCCACCTCGACGCGTTCAGGGCGGTCGCCGCCGGGTTCGACCGGCAGGACGCGGGGACCCTCGGGGCCTTCCTCGCCTGGCTCGTCGCCGCGCGGTCCGAGGAGCGAGGGCTCGCTGTCCCCCCGGCCGAGACGGACCCGGACGCCGTGCAGATCATGACGGTGCACGCCGCCAAGGGGCTGGAGTGGGACGTCGTCGCCGTCCCCGGTCTCGTCGAGAAGACCTTCCCCACCGGTTCGGACGCCAGGGGCTGGGTGCGGTCCAACGGCGCGATCCCCGTCGCGCTGCGCGGAGACCGTGCACACCTGCCAGAGGTCTCGCTCACCCCCGGTGCCGAGCAGGCGGAGCTGGTCGAGCGGCTCCAGGCCTACGGCCAGCAGGTCCAGGAGCATGAGCTCGCGGAGGAGCGGCGACTGGCGTACGTCGCGGTCACCAGGGCCTGCTCGCGACTCCTGCTGACCGGGTCGTGGTGGCGCGCAGGGTCCACCTCGCGCGTGCCCTCCCGGTTCCTGCTCGAGCTGGTCGACGCAGGGCTGATCGAGCTCGATCCCGGATCCGCCCCGGCCGGCCCGGCGCCCGGGACGACGCCGGCAGCCGACCTCACGTGGCCGCCCGCCCACCCGCTGGGGGCCGAGCGCTCTGCGCGGCTCGACCGGGCGGCTCGTGCCGTCCGTCAGGCGGTTCCGTCCGCGAGCTGGACGGCGGGGGACGACGAGGGCATCGCACTCGCTCGCTCCGCCGAGCTGCTCCTCGCAGAGCGGCTCCGTGGCCGCGAGGACCAGCAGGTGGTCGCCCTCCCGGCGCACCTCGCGGCCTCTGCCCTGGTCCGGCTCGCGGCGGACCCGGCCGGGTACGCCCTGGAGGTGCGCCGACCGGTCCCGCAGGCGCCCTCGACGGTTGCCCGCCGAGGCACTGCCTTCCACGCGTGGGTCGAGCAGTACTTCGGTTCCGCGGCCCTCGTCGGGCTCGACGAGCTCCCGGGCGCGGACGACGACAGCGTCGCTCAGGACGCCGACCTCATGGCTCTGCGGGAGAGCTTCCTGGCCACCCCGTGGGCGGGGCGGACACCGATTGCGGTCGAGGTCGACATCGAGACACCGGTCGGTGGTCTCACCCTGCGCTCACGCATCGACGCGGTGTTCGCCGAACCGGACGGCGGGGTCGTCGTCGTCGACTGGAAGACGGGCCGGCCGCCGACGGACGCCGCCGCGCAGCGGGCTCGTGAGCTCCAGCTGGCGGTGTACCGCGTCGCCTGGTCCCGGCGTTCGGGGCTGCCGCTGGAGAAGGTCGACGCGGCCTTCGTCTACGTCGCCACCGGAGAGACGGAGCGGCCGACGGTCCTGCCGGGCCTCGAGGAGATCGAACGCGCCCTTCAGGACGGAACCGGCGTGGGTGCGGTCCTGGAGCGGTGACGGCGCGGCCGACGGTCGTGCCGGGCCTCGAGGAACGCGCCCTTCAGGACGGCACCGGAGTGGGTGCCCTTCGGGAGGGCCCCGGTGTGGGTGCGGTCCTGGAGCGGTGACGGCGCGACGTCAGTCGCGGCGGGGGGCGTTCGGTTCGTCGGGCTGCTCGGCGGACTCCGATGCGGTGTCGGCACTCGTCGTCGTCGGCGTGGCCTCGGGCGACTCTGCCGGCTCCGGCTCCTCGTCGGCTTGCTGCCGGCCGTCGGTGGGTGAAGCGGCCACGGCGTCGGCCATAGCAGCGGACTCGGCCTCGGCGGCGGTGTCGGCCTCAGCGGCCTCAGCGGCTAGCGCCTCGGCCTCGGCGGCGCGCTGGTTCGCCTCCCACTCCGCCTCGGCGAGCTCGTCGGCGAGGGCGAGGTCGGCGGCGTCACGCTCGGCCTGCTCGGCGGCCTCCCGCTCCGCCTCGGCGATGAGGGCCGCCTCGGCGTCGTTCTCGGCGATCTGAGCCGCCAGCTCCTCCAGCATCTGCTGGGCGTCGTCGACGATGGCCTCGTCCTTCACGTGCACCCCGTGCAGGAGCCAGCGGGCCACGGCGAGCTCGCCGGCGAGCAGGGCGCGGTCGGCCAGGTGTGGATCGCGCATCTCGGTGCGGTGCAGGTGGTATGCCTCGAGGATCGGATCGACCGCTTCCTGCGGCGCGGCGACCAGGAGCCACGCGAGGTCGTCGGCGGGGTCGGCGACCTTCGCCTCGGACCAGCCCAGCAGCGAGACCGGCCGTCCCCCCGCGCACAGGACGTGCTCGACCGACAGGTCCCCGTGGACGACGGTCGGCTGGAACCGCCACAGGGCGACGTCCTCGAGGGCACGCTCCCACCGTCGGAGCAGGAGTGTCGGCACCCGGCCCGTACCGGCGGCCTCGTCGAGCTCGGACAGGCGCCGCTCGCGGTACTCCTCCGCGCGATACACGGGGAGCCCGGTGTCCTCCACGAGGGACGTGGGCAGCTCGTGCAGGGCAGCGAGGGCGGCGCCGAGGGCCGCGGCCAGTCCAGGCCCGGGTCCCAGCTCGGCCAGGTCGAGGGGACGTCCCGCCAGCCGGCGGTGGACGATGGCGCGGCCGCCTTCGGGGAGCGCCACCGATCCTTCCGGCACCGGCACCGCGAACGGCAGCTCTCCCGCCTCGGCGTGCGAGGCGAGCGCCCCGAGCAGCGCGACCTCGGCCTCCAGGGTCGCCCCGGCGGCGGCGTCCTGCGGCGCCTGCACGACCCAGCGTGTTCCCTCGGCGTCGATCACCACCGCAGCGTCGATCCCCGGCGCCGTGTGCGAGGAGCGCCGGACGTCGACGGCGTCGAGGTCGGGAATGGCGACGGTCGCCAGCGCGGCGAGGACGAGCGGAGAGCGGGGCACGAGATCACCGTAGGCTCCTTGCGCCCGTGGAGCACGCGTCGTCGGCACGTGTCCGTCCGCGCGGTGCTCGACACGGTCGCTCGGGAGGGGTCCGCGCTGGCCTACGGTGACCGGGTGGACTGGACCCGACTGCCGCTCTCCCGTTCCTCCGTCGACAGGCACGCGGAGCGTCGCACCGACCCCGACCTGATCGCCGAGGCGTGGCGACGGTCCGGCACCCAGGTGGTGGTCGTCGCCGGCGGGATGCTGGCGGTGCGGGTCGTCGACGAGGAGATGCCGGGTGCTGGGCCGTTCGGCGGCGCCGCCGTCGATCATGCCGGCGGTGCTCCGGCCGCGCTGGAGCTCCTGAGCCCCGTCGACCTGACGGACGTCGCGGTCCGGCTCGCCGGGCTCGATCCCTCGGGAGGCGTCGGCCCCGGGGACGACACCTCGCCCGATCTGGCCGCGCCCGATCTGGCCACGTCCGATCTGGCTGAGCCCGACCTGGCCGCGTCCGATGTGGCCACGCCCGACATGGCCACGCCCGACCTGGTCGCGTCCGATCTGGCCACGCCCGACGTCGCCGCGGCGCTCGAGGGCTTGCCCGCCGTCGCCGACGGCACCGCCCTGCTCGCCTTCCTCGGGGCCGACGAGGTCGACCTGCTCGCGCTGGTGCTCCCCGACGCCGAGTCGCTCCCCGGCGAGCACCTGTGGCGCTCCCTTCGTGACGTCGGCTACGTGCTCGACGACCGCGAGGTCGGCCTGGCCAGCACGGCCGTCGCCCTGGCGGCCTGGCACCGACGCCATCCGCGATGCCCCCTGTGCGGCGCCGCGACGGTCCCGGCCGCGGCCGGCTGGACGCGCACCTGCGTCGCGGACGGCTCGGAGCACTACCCGCGCACCGACCCGGCGGTGATCATGGCGGTCGTCGACGACGAGGACCGCCTCCTGCTCGCCCACTCCCCGCAGTGGCCCGCTCGTCGCTTCTCCACGCTCGCCGGGTTCGTCGAGCCTGGGGAGTCGGCGGAGGCCGCCGTGGCCCGCGAGGTCGGTGAGGAGGTCGGGGTGGCGATCGGCGAGGTCGCCTACCGCGGCAGCCAGTCGTGGCCGTTCCCCGGCTCGCTGATGCTCGCCTACCGCGCACGCGCGGCGAGCACCGAGATCACCGTCGACGAGGTGGAGATCGCCGAGGCGCACTGGTTCAGCCGCCCGCAGCTCCTCGCCGCCGTGACGGCCGGCGAGGTCCTGCTGCCGACCCGCACCTCGATCGCCCGAGCCCTGATCGAGGAGTGGTTCGGCGGTCCGATCGAGAGCGAGGCCTGGGGCACGACCGGTTGAGGGTACGCGCGCCAGGCGCTCGGCTCCGCCGCGTCAGCGCGCGAGGCGCTCGGTCACCTGAGCGAGGGACGGGTTCGTCGCAACCGTCCCGTCCGGGAACACCAGCGTCGGCACCGTCTGGTTCCCCCCGTTGAGCTGCTCGACGAGCTCGGCAGCGCCAGGGGTCGTCTCGATGTCGATCTCGGTGTAGGCGATCCCCGCGGACTGCATCTGGCTCTTCAGCCGTCGGCAGTACCCGCACCAGGTGGTGCTGTACATCGTCACGGTGCCGGTGGTGGGGGGTGCGATCGTCATGGATCCCTCGGGGGTCTGGGGGCCGGGTGTCTCCCGGCCGGCGGAGGGGGAACACCGCAGACCCTGTCAGTGATTCCTGCGAGAATCGCCGCGATGCCAGCCGACGACCTCCTCGACGCCCTGGACCCGGACCAACGCGCGGTGGCCGTCGCGCTCACGGGTCCCGTCTGCGTGCTCGCGGGGGCCGGCACGGGCAAGACCCGCGCGATCACCCACCGCATCGCCTACGGGGTGCGCACCGGGACCTACCCCCCGCAGAGCGTGCTGGCGGTGACCTTCACGGCGCGTGCGGCGGGGGAGATGCGCACCCGGCTGCGGGACCTAGGCGTCGTCGGCGTCCAGGCGCGCACCTTCCACGCCGCGGCACTGCGCCAGCTCAGCTACTTCTGGCCCAAGGTCGTCGGTGGTGCCCCGCCGCGCATCCTCGAGCAGAAGTCGACCGTCGTGGCCGAGGCGGCGTCCTCCCTCGGGCTGCGGGTCGACCGGCTGTCGGTACGGGACCTCGCCTCGGAGATCGAGTGGGCCAAGGTCAGCCTCGTCCCCGCTGACGACTACGTCCGCGCCGCGGCCGCCACCGACCGCCCCGCCCCCGCCGGCCACGACCACGCGACCGTCGCCCGGCTCCTGACCGCCTACGAGGCGGCGAAGGACGCCCGTGGGGTCATCGACTTCGAGGACGTGCTCACCCTGCTCGGCAGCATGCTCGAGCACCGGCAGGACATCGCGGAGACCGTCCGTGGTCAGTACCGGCACTTCGTCGTCGACGAGTACCAGGACGTCTCTCCTGCGCAGCAGTTCCTGCTCGACCAGTGGCTCGGTGGGCGCCAGGAGCTGTGCGTCGTCGGGGACCCGAGCCAGACCATCTACTCGTTCACCGGCGCGACGCCGTACTACCTGCTCGGTTTCGCCCAGCAGCGGCCGGGTGCCCAGGTGATCCGTCTGGTGCGGGACTACCGTTCGACCCCCCAGGTCGTGGACCTCGCCAACCGCCTGCTCGCGGTGACCGGACGTCGACGCTCGGCCGGCAGCCTCGAGCTGGTGGCCCAGCGCCCCTCGGGTCCGCCTGTCCGCCTGAGTGCCTACGACGACGACGAGGCCGAGGCCCAGGGCGTCGCGCTCGCCGTTCAGCGGCTCATCGCGGCCGGCACGACCGCCCGCGAGATCGCCGTGCTCTACCGCACCAACGCGCAGTCCGAGGTGCTCGAGCAGGCCTTGTCCGACGCCGGGGTGGGGTACCTCGTGCGCGGCGGTGAGCGCTTCTTCTCGCGTCGCGAGGTGCGGGACGCGATCGTCCTGCTGCGTGGCTCGGCCCGCTCGATGGGCGAGGTCCCCGTGGGAGAGGCGGTCCGCGACGTGCTCAGCGGCGCGGGGTGGACGCCCGAGGCACCGGCGGCCAGAGGGGCGGTCCGCGATCGTTGGGACGCCCTGCAGGCCCTGGTCCAGCTCGCCGACGACCTTGCGGACAAGGCTCGCGCCGGTGGTGACCAGGCGGTGCCCGGGCTGCCGGCGCTCGTCGCCGAGCTCGACGAGCGCGCAGCGGCTCAGCACGCGCCCGCCGTCGACGGTGTCACGCTCGCCTCGCTGCACGCGGCCAAGGGACTGGAGTGGGACGCGGTGTTCCTGGTCGGGATGAGCGAGGGCCTCCTGCCGATCTCCCTCGCCGAGACCGAGGAGGTGATCGCGGAGGAGCGGCGCCTGCTGTACGTGGGCATCACGCGGGCCCGCGAGCACCTCGCGCTGAGCTGGGCCCGGTCGCGCAACCCGGGCAGCCGCGCCAGCCGCAAGCGTTCGCGGTTCCTCGCCGGCCTCCTGCCCGAGTCCGGTCCACGCTCCGGCGCGGCCGTCGAGCGCGGACCTCGCCCGCCGGTGGACCCGGACGACGTCGACCAGGATCTCCTGGAGGCCCTGCGGGAGTGGCGGACCCGCGCAGCGCTCGAGATCGACCGTCCGGCGTTCACCGTCCTGGTGGACTCGAGCCTGCAGGAGATCGCCGCGAACCAGCCCACGAGCGTCGCGGAGCTCGTGCGCGTCCGGGGTATCGGTCCGTCGAAGGTCGAGAGCTACGGCTCCTCGCTGCTGGGCATCGTGGCCGCCCATCGCGCCAGGCGATCCGGGCCGAGCGGGCCCTGAGCGAGATCGACCGGAAAAAAGCCTTGTCGGCCGCGCGCGGGAGTTCTACCGTTGTCGAGTCCTGACCGGAGTCACGGCCCGCAGCGGTCGGTGGCGGCAATCGAGAGGAGGTGGATGTGCTGATGAAGACCACGACGGGAACTCCCGCCGGCGTCCTGCCGCGTCGGATCGCATCCACCTTCGGTCTCGCCAAGGGGACGGGTGTGTCCGGCTACCGGCTGCGCACCGCCGAGTCCCTTTCCCCGCTCGCCGAACCCGGCTCCCCGCCCGAGGTGCTCACCGTCTGACCGACGGAGCGCCCTCCAGGCCGCGGAGCCCACCTCGGGACCCGCGGCCGTCGTCTGTCCGACGCCGGTGGCAGGTCCCGGATCACCACCCGGACCATCGCATGGACATACGAGGAGGAGCCGTGCGGCTCACCACGCTGCTCGACACGCTCGCCGAGGCCGGCTCCGGACCCTGGCCACCCGTGGCGGGCCCGAGCATCACCACCCCCACCCCCGAGGTGGAACGCACCACCCAGGTCGAGTTCGACGAGCTCGTCTCCATGCTCATCCCGTGCCGGGCGAACGACGCCGAGCTCTGGTTCGCGGAGCGCACCGCCGAGGTCGAGCTCGCGAAGGCGTTGTGCGCCACCTGCCCCGTGCGCGAGGGCTGCCTCGCCGGGGCGATCGAGCGCCAGGAGCCCTGGGGTGTCTGGGGCGGCGAGGTCTTCATCGACGGCGTCGTCGTCCCACGCAAGCGAGGGCGCGGTCGGCCGCGCAAGAGCGAGGCGAGCTGAGCCGTCCCCGGGTCAGTCGACCGTTCCCTGCGGCGTCCCGTCGGGCAGCTGGGACCCGCACCCACATCGCGGGTGCGGGTCCCAGCGCCGCGACACCGGCAGGCCGAGCGGCAGCGCGATCTCGAGAGCGGCGCCGTCCACCGTGACCGGCCGGCCGTCGAGGGCCGCGAGGACCTGGACCGTGGCGGTCGCCGCGGCCATCACGGCGAGGCTCGTCTCCTCGTCCCGCGCGACCCGTGACCCGCCGGCCGCGAGCTGGGCCGCGACCGTCGGCCACGCGGGGTCCACGTCCGTGTGGTGCAGCTCCAGGCACCGCAGGCAGGCGGTCCGCCCCGGGAGCACCCGCGGGCCCACCCGGATCGCGGCCTCGCCGATCACCACCGACAGGTGGGCCTGCCCGCTGTCGAGCAGCGGCGCGTAGCCGATCGGGTCCGCGACGTCCTGCTCGACGAGCACCACGATGTCGGGGGAGCGGCCCGCCGGCGCGACGGTCCGCAGGGTCGGGCGGACGTCGAGCAGGACCCGCGCCAGAGCGGTGGCCCGGGCAGTGCCCACGGCAGCGGCGCCGAGGCCGCCGAAACCGACCTCCTCCGCGCGCGTGCGCGTCGGGTCCTCCAGCAGCAGGGTGCCGACACCGGCGCAGGCGAGCGCCGTGGCGATCCCCGACCCGGTGCGCCCGAGCCCCCGGAGCAGGACGACGGACCTGGCGCGCCGGGCCAGGACCGGAGCGGCGTCGCCGTCCGGGGCCAGCAGGGCGAGGGTCCGGGCGTCGGCGCGCGTGCTCGCCGTCGGGTCGTCTGCCGACGGCGGCACGACGAGGTGAGCGGCGCGCAGGTGCGCCAGGACGGTGTCGACCTCGTCCTCCGGAACCGCCTCCGCCTGCAGGGCAGCGATCAGGGAGCGGAGCGTCGTGCCGGCGCGTAGCCCCACGAGCGCCCGCGCGGCCGCCGGGCTGAGGTCCGTCAGCGCGACCGCCCACCGCGGGTCCGTGCCGATCTGGATCTCCGTCGTGCCCCGCCACAGCAGCGGTAGTGCGCGTAGCTGCACGCTGTCCCCCTCCGTCGCGCTCAGCCTGCTGGCCGGTGCGGCGGTGCGGGACTTGTCCACAACGCGCACGAGGCGGCTCCCTGGTGGGAGCCGCCTCGTGACGGTCGGG
>NZ_JBFHHB010000108.1:0-10351 GCF_041597215.1 Actinotalea sp. | reverse complement strand
GCGCTCAACGAGACCACGTCCATCCTGCAGCGGATGCGTGACCTCACCGTCCAGGGTGCCAACGAGGGTGGCCTCACCACCGAAGCCACCGCCAACATCCAGGCGGAGATCACCGCGCTGACCACGACGCTGGACGACATCGCCGCGAACACCACGTTCAACGGCACCGCGCTGCTGGACGGCAGCTACACCGGCACGTTCCAGGTGGGCGCCAACGGCGGCGAGACGGTCTCCGTTGCCATCGGCACTGCGATGGACAGCTCCATCCTCGGCGGCACCGGCCTGGCCACGCTCGACGGCACCAACGCCACGGCGACGGCCAACCTCGCCCTGATCGACACCGCGATCAACACGGTCTCGACCACGCGTGCCGGTCTCGGTGCCTCGCAGAACCAGCTCGAGCACGTCATCAACAACGCCAACGTGGCGCTGGAGAACGTCACCGCTGCGGAGAGCCGCATCCGCGACACCGACATGGCGTCGGAGATGGTCAACTACACCCGGACCCAGATCCTGTCCCAGGCGGGCACGGCCATGCTGGCCCAGGCGAAGTCCATCCCGCAGAGCGTGCTCTCGCTGCTGCAGTGAGCATGATCCGCACCGCGCGCTGACCGCGCACGTGCATCGTCCGGTGGTGGGCGGGCCGACCGTCCGCCCACCACCGGCACATCTGAGGTCGGCGTCCTGCGCGGCGCGTGACAACCGGAGGTAGGCATGACGTCGGCCATCGACGGCCTGGTCAGCGGACTGGACACCACCAGCCTGATCACCAGCCTCATGAAGATCGAGGCCGCGCCGCAGACCCTGCTCAAGACGAAGCAGTCCACGGCCGAGAAGCTCGTCAGCGCCCTTCAGTCCCTCAACACCAAGGTGGCCTCGCTGGCCACCGCGGCGACCTCCGCCGCGAAGGCCGGCTCCTGGAACGCCTTCACGGTCTCCAGCTCGACCTCCGCAGCCACCGCCGTCGCCGGCAGCACCGCGACCGAGGGCTCGATCAGCTTCGCCGTCGACCGCCTCGCCACGAGCCAGATCTCGCTCTCGGCCCCCGTCGCCAACGACGGCAGCTTCGTCTCCGGCCCCCTCACCGTGAAGAAGGCGGACGGCACGTACGTCACCGTCGAGCCCGCCTCGAGCAGCCTCGCCGACGTCGCATGGGCCGTGAACCAGGCATCGGACGCCGGCGTGCGCGCGACAGTGGTCCAGCTGTCCAGCGGCAGCACGGCCACGTACCGGCTCCAGTTCACCGGCACCACCACCGGGGCGGACAACTCGTTCGAGGTGTACGCCGGCACGGTGGACGCGAGCAACGAGGCGAGCGCCACCCGCCTGGACACCAGCGCCGTGCGGACGGCGCAGGACGCGCAGATCACCCTGTGGAAGGGCAGCGCCTCCGAGCAGCAGGTGACCCAGTCGTCGAACACCTTCACCGGTCTGCTCACCGGGGTCGACGTGACCGTCAGCACCGTCACCGCCGGCACCGAGGACCCCATCACTCTCACGGTCGAGCGGGACCCGGTCGCGTTGACCGAGCTCGCCTCGAACCTGGTCACCAACATCGGCGTCGTCTTCTCGGAGATCTCCTCGCGGACCAAGACGACCACCAGCTCCGACGAGGACGGCCGCACCCTGGTCTCCGGCGGGCTCTTCTCCGGGGACAGCGCGATCCGCAGCCTCAAGGACCAGCTCTCCAGTGCCATGTCATGGCCGGTGAACGGGTCCTCCCCGTCAGCGGCCGGGATCACGATCGACCGCTACGGCTCCTTCAGCTTCGACGCCGACGCGTTCGCCACCGCGCTCGCGGCAGACCCGGACAAGGTCGCGGCGATCGTCAGCGGGCTCGCCGCCCGCGTGCAGGAGGTGGCAGAGACCGCGTCGGCCTCGACCACCGGGACGCTCTCGACCAAGATCACCAGCCAGCAGTCGAGGGTGAGCGACTTCGCGAGCCAGATCGAGAGCTGGGACGTCCGCCTGGAGCTGCGCCGCACCGCCCTCGAGAAGACCTACGCGGCCCTCGAGGTCTCCCTGTCGAACCTCAACGCGCAGTCCAGCTGGCTCACCAGCCAGCTGGAGTCGCTCAGCACCACGAGCTGAGTCATGGAAGGGAAGCGATGACCTACGCATCCGTGCGCAGCCGGTACCTCGACGACACCGTCGCGACGGCCAGCCCTGCCACGCTCCTGACGATGCTGTACGACCGCCTCGTCCTCGACCTGCGTCGCGCAGAGGCGGCTCAGCGCTCGGGCGACCGCTCGGCGGCCAACGGCCAGCTCACCCACGCGCAGGCCATCGTCTCCGAGCTCATCTCGACGCTCGACGTGACCGCCTGGGACGGCGCCCGACAGCTGATGAGCGTCTACACCTTCCTGCTCGCCGAGCTCGTCCAGGCCAACATCTCCGGTGACGCCGAGCGCACCGCCGCCTGCCGCAGCCTCGTCGAGCCCCTGGGCGAGGCCTGGCACCAGGCGGCCGACCAGCTCGCCGCCGGCGCGACCCTCGAACCGGCCGGCTCCGTCCCTGCGGGGATCGGCGTGGCCCGTGGCGAGCTCGGGGTCGGCTGAGGTGCCGGACGCCGACTGGACCGACGCCTGGGAGTCCGCCCTGACCGCGCTCGAGCTCGACGTCGTGGTCGCCGAGCGCGCGCTGACCCTGGACCACATCGCCGAGAACCCGCCGGACCGCTGGGCCCCGCCCGTGGGGCTCGGCCCGCTGCCCGCCTCCCTCGCCGATCGCGCTCGCGCCCTGCTGGGTCGGCAGATCGAGGTCGGACGGCGGCTCGCGGAGGCGGCCGACCTCTCGCGTCGTCATCTCGCCGCCGCGCAGGCGCTCCGCTCGAGCGGGCCGGCGGTCCCCGTGTACCTCGACGTCCCCGCCTGAGCACGCGCCGGCCCCGTGCCGGCCCCGTGCCGGTGACCTGCGCACTCACCCACGTGGGTGAACCTGATCTCTCCTGGTCGAAACTCTCACGACCGTCCCCCGACGTCCGATGGACCGACTGAGCAGGGATCGCTCGACCCGAAGGCCATGGACCGGCCGTCCGCAGTACCTCGACCGATGAGGTGGATCCGGCCGTGTTCGACTCTGTCTCCTTCGTCGCCATGAACAGTGCGCTCGACGGACTGTCCCTGCGTCAGCGCACGATCGCGGACAACGTGGCGAACATCCAGACCCCCGGCTTCCTCGCGGGCAAGGTCACCTTCGAGGACGCGCTGCGCAGCGCCGTGAACGACGGCACCGGAGCAGCCACCGGCACGACGACGCGCTCGCTGGCGCCCACCCGCGAGGACGGAAACAACGTCGACCTCGAGACCGAGACGCTGCTCAACATCGAGACGAACCTGCGCTACCAGGTCGCCACGCAGGCCGTCAGCGGCCACTTCAGCTCCCTGCGCACCGCGATGAAGAGCTCCTGATGGGCACCTTCGACGCGATCGGCATCGCCGGCTCCGGGATGACCGTGTACCAGACGTGGATCAACGCGATCTCGGACAACCTCGCCAACGTCAACACCGTGCGCTCGACGAGCGAGGAGGCGTTCCGGGCCCGCTACGTCGTCGCCAGCTCGGTGGAGTACGGCACCCCTGCCGGGACCCAGGTGTCCTCGATCGAGCTCGGTGACGCGGAGGGCCGGCTCGTCTACGAGCCGGACAACCCGCTCGCCGACACCGAGGGGTACGTGCGTTACCCGGACATCGACATGACGAGCCAGATGACCCACCTGATCATGGCCCAGCGCGGCTACCAGGCGAACGCCGCCGTGGTGGACCGCGCCAAGGAGACCTACCAGGCCGCCCTGCAGATCGGACGCAGCTGATGAGCATCGACGCCATCTCCGGGATCGGGACGTCGAGCATGCTCGGCGCCTTCGGTGTCGGATCCACCTCGACGACGTCCGCCGTGGCAGGCACCTCAGGGGTCCAGGCGCTCGGCTCGTCGTTCGGCGCCTCGTTGACCTCCTCGGTCGACCAGCTCCAGGCCGTCCAGTCGAACGCCAAGGCCCTCGCGGTCGAGGCCGTGACGGGTGACCTCGACGACATCCACGACTACACGATCGCCGCGGCCGAGGCCTCGACGACCCTCGAGCTGACCGCGGCGCTGCGCAACAAGGCCGTCGAGGCGTTCAGCGAGATCATGCGGATGCAGGCCTGATGCCCGCCCAGCTCAGCGGGCTCGTCGACAGCCTGCAGAAGACCGTCCGCCAGTTCACCCTCGCCCAGCGGACCCTCGCCATCCTCGCCGTCGCGGTCCTCGCCCTCGGTGTCTTCGGCCTGACCGCCTGGCTGACGAAGCCGACCATGACCCCGCTCTTCTCCGGCGTCTCGGCGACCGACGCGAGCGCCATCGTCGACAAGCTCACCGAGGACGGCGTCTCCTACCAGCTCTCCGACGGCGGGTCGACGATCCTCGTCCCCGCCGACAAGGTCTACTCCGAGCGTCTCGCGATGGCCTCGGCCGGGCTGCCCGCCGCCTCCGACGGCCAGGGCTACTCGCTGCTGGACAGCATGGGGATGACCTCCTCGGAGTTCCAGCAGCAGGTCACCTACCAGCGTGCGCTGGAGGGTGAGCTCGCCAAGACGATCGGCGCCATCTCCGGGGTGCAGGCCGCCACGGTGCACCTGGCGATCCCCGACGAGAGCGTCTTCGTCTCCGAGACCGCCGACCCGACCGCATCGGTCTTCGTCCGGACCGCGGCCGGCACGAGCCTGAGCACCGACAAGGTCCAGTCGATCGTCCACCTGGTCTCGGCAGGGATCGACGGCATGCAGCCGTCCGACGTCGCGGTGATCGACGCGGAGGGCCATGTCCTCTCCACCGTCGGTGGGACCGGCGGGACGACGGGTCTCGAGGACACCCAGGGCAGCGACTACGAGGCCCGGGTCGGTGCCGGGATCCAGCAGATGCTCGACGCCGTCCTCGGCAAGGGCAACGCGGTCGTCTCGGTCGCGGCGGAGCTCAACTTCGACCAGGCCGCGCGCACCACCGAGACGTACACCGCTCCCGAGTCCGAGCTGCCGGCGATCAACTCCTCCACGACGGTCGAGGACTACACGGGCACGGGCCAGGCCGTCGGCGGGGTCCTCGGGGTGGACGGCACGACGACCTCGGCAGGCACCGGCAGCGGCGACGGGACCTACCACAAGGAGTCCGCCACGGTGAACAACCCGCTGAACAAGGTGACCGAGCAGGTCACCACGGCGCCCGGGACCGTGCGCCGCCAGTCGGTGTCCGTCGTGGTCTCGGACAGCGTGCCCGGCGTCGACCTCGCGGGACTCGAGACCTCGGTGGCCGCGGCGGCAGGGATCGACACCACGCGCGGCGACGTCGTCTCCGTCACCCAGATGACCTTCGACACGAGCACGGCCGAGTCGGCCCAGACGGCGCTCGCCGCCGCCGAGGCCGCCGCGAGCGCCGAGCGCACCACCGACCTGATCCGGACGGGTGTCATCGCGCTCGTCGTCCTGATCTCGATCATCCTGCTGGTCGTCCTGGGGCTGAAGCGGGGCAAGCAGTCGCAGCGCGAGTCGATCGACCTCGGCGACCTCGAGCTCCTCGAGGCACGCCGGCTCGAGGCGCTCGAGGCCGCTCAGGCGACCCGGGCGCTGCCGGCAGCCCCCGCGGGTGAGGTCGACCCGATGGCCGCCAAGCGTGACGACGTCCTCGCGATGGCTGCCGAGCAGCCGGAAGAGGTCGCCGAGGTCCTGCGCAGCTGGCTCGTGGGCGGGCGGCGCTGATGTCCACCCTGACGCTCACCGGTACCCAGAAGGCTGCGCTCGTCCTGATCCAGCTCGGCAAGGAGCAGGCGGCCAAGGTCATGTCCCGCCTCGACGACGCCGAGATCGAGGAGCTCACCACCGAGATCGCCCGCCTCGGGCGGATCGACGCGGGCGATGCCGACGCGGTCCTCGAGGAGTTCTACGAGGCCTCGCTCGGGCTGACCGGCGTCACCGGGCGCGGCGGGATGGGCTTCGCCCAGCAGCTGCTCCAGGCGAGCATCGGCAAGGACCGCGCCGCCGGGATGCTCGAGCGGCTCGCCTCCTCCCTTGCGGGGCAGCCCTTCGAGTTCCTCCAGCACGCCGACGCCCGCCAGGTCGTCTCCCTGCTGACCGGCGAGCACCCCCAGACCATCGCCCTCGTGCTCGCCCACCTGCGAGCCGAGCACGCCTCGGCGATCATGACGGGCCTCGCCCCCGGGGTGCAGGCAGAGGTCGCGCACCGCATCGCCCTGATGGAGCGGGCCGCGCCCGATGTCGTCGCCGTCGTCGCCGAGAAGCTCCAGGGCAAGGCATCGGCCGTGCTCACCCCGCAGGAGAGCGCGGCGGTCGGCGGGCTGCAGCCGCTCGTCGAGATCATCAACCGGGCGGACCCCACGACGGAGAAGCAGATCCTCGAGGGGCTCGAGGCCGTGGACAAGGCCCTGGCCGAGGAGATCCGCAGCCGGATGTTCGTCTTCGCCGACCTCACCCTGCTCGAGGACCGTGCGATCCAGCTCGTCCTGCGCGGCGTCGAGATGTCGGCCCTCGCCCTGTCGCTCAAGGGTGCCGACGAGGCGGTCAAGGAGAAGATCCTCGGGAACCTCTCCGAGCGCGCTCGCGAGAACCTCGTCGAGGAGATGGACCTGCTCGGGCCGGTCCGCCTGTCGATGGTCGAGGAGGCCAGGTCGAGCGTCGTCCAGGCGATCCGCAAGCTCGAGGAGAGCGGGCAGATCGTCATCCGTCGCGAGGGCGAGGACGAGTATGTCGCCTGAGGTCACGACCTTCCGCCCGGCAGCGCTGCACACCGCTGCGCCGGTGGACGAGGCGACCCGTGCCGCTGGGCACGCCGCCGGCTGGGCAGCGGGCTGGGCTGCCGGTGCTCGTGCTGCGGCCGAGCGGGCGGCGGCCGCCGAGGCCGGGCGTGCCGCCGAGCACGCCCGGGCGGAGTCGCTGCGCCAGGCCGTGCTCGACGAGGCCGTCGCGAGCCTGCTGCGCGCCGCCCAGGCAGCGGACCGACGGGCCCTGCCGGCCGTCGAGCAGGTGCGCCGCGAGCTGACGACGGCAGCACTGACTCTCGCCGAGGCAGTCCTGGGTCATGAGCTCGCCGACGGTTCGACGAGCGCCAGGGCCGCCATGAGCCGTGCCCTCGCCGCCCCCGCCGACCTGGGCGTGCACACGGTGCGCCTCAACCCGGCCGACGTCGCCGCGGTGGAGGACCTCGTCGCGAGCGGCGAGATCCGGCTCGAGGGGGTGGCCGTCGTCGCGGACGCGAGCCTGCGCCGCGGGGACGCCATCAGCGAGCACCCGACGGGCTTCCTCGACGCCCAGCTCTCGACTGCCCTGGGCCGCGCGCGCCGGGTCCTGCTCGGGGAGGACGCATGAGCACCCTCGCAGCCCAGCGGTCGATCCTGCCGGCGGACCTCCTGGACCGGGCCACCGCCGTCGCCCGACCCGAGCTCGTCGGACGGGTCAGCGCCGTCGTCGGGCTGTCCGTCGACGTCGCCGGGCTTCCCGGTGCGGTCGGCGACGTGCTGGAGATCGGCGAGCGCGGGACGGCCGGCGCCGTCCCCGCCGAGGTCGTCGCGGCCACGTCCACCTCCTTGCGCTGCATGCCGCTCGGCCACGTCCAGGGCCTGCGCACGGGGATGACCGTGCGCGGTACCGGGTCCGCGCTGCTCGCCCCCGTCGGCAACGGTCTGCTGGGCCGCGTCCTGGACGGTCTCGGTCGCCCCATCGACGGCAAGGGTCCGCTCGCGGCCTCCGGCTGGGAGCCGGTCACCGGGCAGGCGCCCTCCGCCCTGGACAGGGCTCGCGTCGACCTGCCGCTCAGCCTCGGCGTGCGCGCCCTGGACACCATGGCCAGCGTCGGTCGCGGCCAGCGGATCGGCCTGTTCGCCGGCTCGGGCGTCGGGAAGTCGAGCCTGCTGTCGATGATCGCCCGTGGGACCGAGGCGGAGGTCTCCGTCATCGCCCTCGTCGGCGAACGCGGCCGCGAGGTGCGGGAGTTCCTCGAGGACGACCTCGGCCCCGAGGGCCTCGCCCGCAGCGTCGTGGTCGTCGCGACCTCGGACGAGCCGCCCCTGGTCCGCCTGCGCGCTGCCTTCGTCGCGACGCGCATCGCCGAGTCCTTCCGGTCCCGGGGGAGCGACGTCGTCCTCATGATGGACTCGCTGACCCGCGTGGCGATGGCCCAGCGCGAGATCGGGCTCTCGGTGGGCGAACCCCCCGCGACCCGTGGCTACCCGCCGTCGACGTTCTCCCTGCTGGCCCAGCTCCTCGAGCGCGCCGGCACGGACCGGCAGGGCTCGGTCACCGGCATCTACACCGTGCTCGTCGACGGTGACGACCACAACGAGCCGATCGCCGATGCCGCGCGATCGATCCTCGACGGGCACGTCGTCCTCACACGTGAGCTCGCCGTCGCCGGGCACTTCCCGAGCATCGACGTGCTCGGCTCCGTCTCCCGCGTGGCCTCGCGGGTGACCTCGAAGGAGCAGACCGCTGCGGCCCGCCGTCTGCGGCAGGTGCTCGCCGCGCGACGTCGCGCGCAGGACCTGCTGGACGTCGGCGCGTACGCGGCGGGGAGCAACGCCCTGGTCGACGCCGCCGTTGCGCACGCCGACGAGATCGACGCGTTCCTCCGGCAGGACATGGACGAGGCCGCTCCGGCCGCCGCGTCCTGGGAGCACCTGGACCGGCTCGTCTCCGCGATGGGCGGTGCCGGATGACCCGCGACTTCCGGCTGTCCGGCCTGCTCCGGCTCCGCCGTCTGCAGGAGGAGCAGGCCGCCGCCGCCCTCTCCGAGGCGAACTCCCGGACGGCTCATGCGCACGAGGAGCACCAGGCGTTCCGCGCTGTCATGTCGAGCACCCTCTTCCCCACGCACGGGGACCCCAACGAGTGGCGCGCCGCGGTGGCCGACCGCGCGGCGATGTCGGCGATCGTCGGAGAGGCCGCGATCGCTGTGCAGGTCACGGCCCGTCGCGCCGAGATCGCCGCTGCCGAGTGGACCGCCGCACGCACCACCGTCGCCACCCTCGACAAGCTCGCCGACCGGCACGAGGTGCTCGTCCGCGCGGAGGACGAGCGTGCCGAGCAGCTCGTCCTCGACGAGGCAGCGAGCCGACGCCACCAGGAGAACTCATGAGCATCGGCACGCTGGCCGGGGTGGCCGCCGGGGGGACGGGTCAGCTCTCGACCTCCGCCTACCGTCGGGAGACCGGCGCCGCCGACTTCGACACCGTCATGCAGGCCGCTGACCGCCAGGAGCGGTCCGGCACGGAGCGCGCGGACCGGAGCGGGACGGACCGGTCGGGCGTAGGCGACCGGGACGAGCGCGCCGGCCGCACGGATCGGGCCGACCGGAGCGAGCGAGCGCACCGCCAGGACCGGGCCGACCGCCAAGAACGGGCCGACGGAGCGGATCGGGCCGGCCGCGGCGAGCGCCGTGACGCCGTCGAGGTGCGGGACCCGGCCCAGGGACGGGGGCGCCCTGGCGAGGGCAGCGGGTCGGCCGGCGATGACGCCGGGAAGCCCGGGTCCACCGGCCAGGACCCGAGCGGGTCCTCCCGGCCCTCGGCGCCGGCTGCTCAGCCGAGCCCCGGTACCGGGGCGGCCACCCCGACCGAGCAGGCCGGCGTTGTCGCCCAGGTGGCTGTGCTCGCCCCGACCGTGAGCATCGCGACCGTCGTCCAGGCGGCTGCGCTCGCCCTGGAGCCACCGGCCACGACCACCGACTCCGCCGATGCGGAGGCGGGCGGACCTGCCCGGCCCTCGGCAGCGGACGCGGGATCGGCGTCGGTCCTGGCTTCGGCGTCGGCCCCGGTCGCCGCTCAGGGCAGCGCCGCCGTCCTCGGCGACGGCTCGTCCGCGGCCGGGTCCGTGGACCAGGGGACGCCGGGAGCCGCGTCGCCCGGCACGGGGTCCGCGGCCACGGGGGTCTCTGCCACGGGGGCTTCTGCCGCGGGGGTCTCTGCCGCGGGGGCTTCTGCCGCGGGGGCTTCTGCCGCGGGACGCTCGGCCGGCCAGGAGTTCGCGAGCGGTGCCGCACCGCTCGGCGCGGCCACGACGACCGCCGACGCCACCGCGCTCGCCTCATCGGCGAGCGACCCTGCCGTCCCTGCCGCCACGGGGACCTCCTCGGTGGCGTCCTCCGTCCCTGCCGCCGCGTCGCAGGCCGCTGCGGCCCCCACCTCCTCGGCTCCGACCGGCGCGACCACCGCGAGCAGCGCGGCCGCGGCCGCGGCACCGTCGCCCGTCGTCGTTCCGAGCGTCGCGGAGCAGCTGGGTGTCCGGCTCGCCGCGTTGCGCACCGCGCCGCTCGGCGAGCACATCCTGACCATGCGGGTGGAGCCGGACAGCATCGGCCCCGTGCGCATCGT
>NZ_JBFHHB010000107.1:0-10447 GCF_041597215.1 Actinotalea sp. | reverse complement strand
TTCGAACGTCCCGACCCATCGGCGCGGAACGGCACTACGCTGGACGGTGGCCGGTTGACGAAGACCGGCGGCCGGAACCGGCCGCCGACCGTTCGCACCAGCGAGCGGGTGGCGCCGGAGCACTGTCCAGCAGATCCACGAATCGTTCGTCCGAAGGAGCTTCCGTGGCCACAATCGAGGCCGTAGGCGCCCGCGAGATCCTTGACTCGCGCGGCAACCCCACTGTGGAGGTCGAGGTCGCCCTCGACGACGGCACCATCGCTCGCGCCGGAGTGCCCTCGGGCGCCTCCACCGGTGCGTTCGAGGCCGTCGAGCGCCGTGACGGCGACAAGGCCCGCTACCTGGGCAAGGGTGTCCAGGACGCCGTCAGCGCCGTCATGGACGAGATCGCCCCCGAGCTCATCGGGTTCGAGGCGACCGAGCAGCGCCTGGTCGACCAGGCCCTCATCGAGCTCGACGGCACGCCCAACAAGGGCAAGCTCGGCGCGAACGCCATCCTCGGCGTCTCGATGGCCGTGGCCAAGGCCGCTGCCGACTCCGCCGACCTGCCGCTGTTCCGTTACGTCGGCGGTCCCAACGCGCACGTGCTGCCCGTGCCGATGATGAACATCCTCAACGGTGGGTCGCACGCCGACTCCAACGTCGACATCCAGGAGTTCATGGTCGCGCCGATCGGCCCGTCCACGTACCGCGAGGCCCTGCGCACCGGCGCAGAGGTCTACCACTCCCTCAAGGCCGTGCTGAAGAAGCAGGGTCTGTCCACGGGTCTCGGCGACGAGGGCGGCTTCGCCCCCAACCTGCCGAGCAACCGGGCAGCTCTCGACCTCATCCTGGTCGCGATCGAGCAGGCCGGCTTCGTCCCGGGCAAGGACGTCGCGCTCGCGCTCGACGTCGCCGCCACCGAGTTCTTCAAGGACGGCGCCTACCAGTTCGAGGGCAAGGCCAGCACGCCCGCCGAGATGATCGCCTTCTACGAGCAGCTCGTGGCGGACTACCCGCTGGTCTCCATCGAGGACCCGCTGTCCGAGGACGAGTGGGGCACCTGGGCCGAGCTGGTCTCCAAGGTCGGCGACCGCGTCCAGATCGTCGGCGACGACCTGTTCGTCACCAACCCGGAGCGCCTGGCCCGCGGCATCGCCGAGAAGTCGGCCAACTCGCTGCTGGTCAAGCTCAACCAGATCGGCACGCTGTCCGAGACCCTCGACGCCGTGACGATGGCGCAGCGCGCCGGCTTCACCGCGATGGTCTCGCACCGTTCCGGGGAGACCGAGGACGTCACGATCGCCGACCTGGCCGTCGCGACCAACTCGGGCCAGATCAAGACGGGTGCTCCCGCCCGTGGCGAGCGCATCAACAAGTACAACCAGCTGCTCCGCATCGAGGAGGAGCTGGACGACGCCGCCCGCTACGCCGGTGCGAGCGCGTTCCCGCGCTGGAAGGCCTGAGCCCTCCCGCTCGTGAACGACCAGCTGTTCTGAACGACTGAAGGGCCCGGCACCCAGGTGCCGGGCCCTTCGGTCGTCCGGGGGGCGAGCGGATCAGTCCGTCGGGTCGGCCGGCTCGACCTGCATCGTCGGGCCTTCCTCGACGGAGCCGGAGCCCACGATGACGAGGCTGAGCAGCGGGGCGACCAGGAGCGAGAGCGAGAGCAGGACACCGGCGACGACGGCGGTCACCACGTAGGGCGCACGCCGCCCCGGGTGACGCCTGGCGCCGACCACGCCGAAGACGAGGAGAGCAGGCGGCAGGAGCAGCCACGCGAGCGGGTAGGCGAGGGCGAGAGCGACGACGGCCACGAGGGCGAGGGTGAGCAGCAGGACCTCGCGCCGGGAGAAGGGTTCGGTGGGCCGGGGTGCGGCCGCCGGTGGGGGAGCGGCCCAGCCTCCGGCCGGGGACCAGCCGGGAGCGGGCCCCAGATCGGGACCGCCGACCGCGCCCGTCCCGACCTGGGTCAGGGCGCTGGATGCCACTCCGTCCGGAGCCCAGGCTGCGACGACGGTGTCGACCGAGCCGAGCGTCGCGAGCGACGCCTGGACGTCCGCCGAGGTCGCCGGCCTGCCGAGTGCGGAGAGGTCGGCCTCGACGTGCTCGCGCACGGAGGCGACGATGTCCGCCCGCTCGCCGGGGTCCGCCGCGGCCAGTCGGCGTTCGAGGTCCGCCAGGTAGGCGTCGAGGAGGCCGCTCCCCGGTCGTGAGTCGATCATGACGCTTCTCCTTCCAGGCATCGGGACACGGCAGAGGCGAACGGTGCCCAGACCTCGGTGAAGCCGGCGAGGGCCTCACGTCCGTCCGGGGTGAGCGTGTAGTAGCGGCGTGGTGGACCGTTGGGCGAGTCCTGCCAGAGGGTCTCGACCCAGCCGCGTCGGCGCAGACGTGCCAGCAGGGGGTAGAGGGTGCCCTCGGAGTCCACCAGGGTGCGCTCGGCGCCGAGAGCCCGGGCGAGCTCCTGGCCGTAGGACGGCGCATCCCGCAGGCGCGCGAGGATGCAGTACTCGAGCGTGCCTCGCCGCAGGTGGCTGAGGAGCTCGGTACGAGCGACGGTCGTCGGCTCAGGTGCCATGCGTCGCAAGATACCGGCGTGGCAAGGTACCGTCAACGGCCAGGATCGCGGTCGGCTCCGGGTGTCTGCCGAGATGCCGGTCCACCAGATGGCAGGATCGAGTCATGTCCCGCCGCCCTGCGTCCCCGCGCGCCCGCGCAGCGACGGGCGCGTCCGGGCACGCGGGGCGGCCGGCATCGCATCGTCCGGTCTCGGCGCCCTCGGCGGGCGCCCGGCGTCGCGACACCGCCCGCAGCGAGCGCGGCTCGGGCGAGGACCTGCCGAGCCGCGCGCGGATCTTCTCGATCCGGTCGATCGTGCTCGGTGTGACGCTGCTGTTCGGCTTCATCATCGTCTTCCCGACGGTGCAGAGCTACCTCGGCCAGCAGGAGCTCCTCGGAGCGCTCGCCGCGGACGTGGCGGCAGCGGAGCAGCGCGAGACGGACCTGCAGAGCGAGCTCGACCGGTGGGGCACCGACGCCTACGTCGTCGCCCAGGCCCGGGAACGGCTCGGGTACGTCATGCCGGGGGAGACGGCCTACCGGGTCATCGACCCGGAGGTCGTCGTCGAGGCACCCGCCGTGCAGAGCACCGACCCCGAGGCCACCTCCGGCGCGGCCCTGCCCATCGGCGGCTCGACCGCCCCCTGGTACAGCACGATCTGGGACTCCGTCGAGCTCGCCGGCGCCAGCGGCGTCGCGGACGCCGACGGCACGGACGACGGAGCAGGCGAGTGACGCAGGTGAACCCCCAGCCCGGGCCGGGCGATGTCACCGAGGCCGACCTGGCCACCCTCCAGGAGCAGCTGGGCCGTGTCCCGCGTGGCGTGGTCGGTATCGCGGCGCGGTGCGTCTGCGGGCGTCCGACCGTCGTGCGGACGGCGCCCCGGCTTCCCGACGGCACCCCGTTCCCGACGACCTTCTACCTCACCCACCCCCGTGCCGTCGCCGCCGTCTCCACCCTTGAGGCGAGCGGGGTCATGAAGGAGATGTCCGAGCGCCTCGAGCAGGACGAGGAGCTCGCCGCCGGTCACCGTCGTGCCCACGAGGACTACCTCGCTCGCCGGGCCGAGCTGGGCGAGGTCGAGGAGATCGCCGGCATCTCCGCAGGCGGCATGCCGACCCGGGTCAAGTGCCTGCACGTGCTCGTCGGGCACGCGCTCGCCGTGGGCCCGGGGGTCTCCCCGCTCGGCGACGAGGCGCTCGCCCTGATCGCGCCGACCTGGCGCCCCGAGACCTGCACCTGTCCCTGAGGGCACGTCCCCCGAGGGCCCTACGGTCCGTCGATCCCGCGGTCGGCGGGGCCTCGCCGACCTGGCAGGCTTGGCCCATGACTCGTGTGGCAGCCATCGACTGCGGGACCAACTCCATCCGTCTGCTCGTCGCCGACGTCGACCTCGCGGCCGGAACGCTGACCGACGTCGTCCGCCGGATGGAGGTCGTCCGGCTCGGTCAGGGCGTGGACCGCACCGGGCGGATCGCCCCGGAGGCGATGGAGCGCACCCTGGACGCCTGCCGGCGCTACGCGGCGGAGGCCCGTGAGCTCGGTGCGGGCCCGGTGCGCTTCGTCGCGACCTCCGCCTCCCGTGACGCGGAGAACCGCCAGGAGTTCGTCGACGGCGTCCGGGAGGCCTTCGGGGTCGAGCCGGAGGTCGTCAGCGGCACCGAGGAGGCCGCGCTCGCGTTCCGCGGGGCCACCGGGGCCCTCGCCGGGCGCTTCCCCGGGCCCTTCCTCGTAGTCGACCTCGGTGGCGGCTCGACGGAGCTCGTCCTCGGCACCACCTCTCCGGTCGCCTCGTGGTCGATGGACGTCGGCTGCGTGCGGATGACGGAGCGCCACCTGGCCGGGAACCCACCGTCCGCCGAGGAGGTCTCCGCCGCGAGCGCCGATGTCGAGGCGGCGCTCGACAGGGCGGGCAAGGCCGTCCCGCTCGGCCGGACGGCGACGCTCGTCGGGCTGGCCGGCACGGTCACGACGGTCACGGCCCATGCCCTCGACCTCGAGGAGTACGACCCCGCGCTCATCGACGGCTCGGTGCTGCCCGTCGACACCGTCCTGGCCTCCTGCCGGACGCTCCTGGGGATGACGGTCAAGCGGCGCGCCGCCCTGCCGTTCATGCACCCGGGGCGGGTCGACGTCATCGGCGCCGGTGCCCTGGTGTGGTCCGGCGTGGTGAGCAGGGTGCGGGCGGAGGTCGGCCGGGCCGGGGGGGACCTGCGCACGGTCGTGACCTCGGAGCACGACATCCTCGACGGCATCGCCTGGAGCGCGGCCGAGCGCGGCTGAGCGGCGCGGGGGCAGGATCGGGGGATGAGCTCCCTTCCCCACCCGCGCGTGCGCGCGGGGTTCGACTCGCCCGTGACGCCTGGCACCGGCTGGCCGGGCGACCCGGCAACGGCTGCGACACCCGTCGCGAGACATCCTCGTGAGGTGCTCCGCCTCGCCGCCCGCTGCGGGACGGTGGGCGAGATCGACGCCCTCTCGTCGGTCTGTCGCGCCTGCCCACGTCTGGTGGCCTGGCGCGAGGAGGTGGCGGTCACCAAGCGCAGGGCGTACGCGGGCGAGCCGTACTGGGGTCGCCCGGTACCGGGCTTCGGCGACGAGGACCCTCGACTGCTCGTCGTCGGGCTCGCTCCGGGGGCGCACGGGGCCAACCGCACCGGTCGGCTCTTCACGGGCGACCGGTCCGGGGAGTGGATCGTGCGGGCGCTGCACGGCGCGGGACTGGCGAACCAGGCCACGAGCCTGGACGCGGGGGACGGCCTGCGCCTGATCGGCACCCGGATGATCGCGCCGGTGCGCTGCGTCCCCCCGGGCAACGCGCCCACGACCGAGGAGCGCCACGCCTGCGCCCCGTGGTTGCGCCGCGAGCTCGCGCTGCTCCCCGACGTGCGGGCCGTCCTCGCCCTGGGCGCCGTCGGATGGGCCGCCTCGCTCGACGCGGCGCGGGACGCAGGCTGGCAGGTGCCCCGCCCGGCTCCGCGCTTCGGCCACGGTGCCGTCGCAGCGCTCACCCGGCCCGACGGCGTCGTCGTGCGGCTCGTGGGCAGCTATCACGTCTCCCAGCAGAACACCTCGACGGGCCGGCTCACGCTCGCCATGCTCGACGATGCCGTGCGGCTGGCAGCCGGGGCGGCTGGCCTGGCCTGAGCGACCGGGGCCGGGGTGGCGCTCGTGCCGTCGTGTTGTCGGGTCTGTGCCAGGCATCTACCGTTGCTCCATGGACGCTCCCGCACGCCCTCGCAAGATCCCTCGTGTTCTCATCCTCGGCGGAGGGACGGTCGGGCTGTACAGCGCGCGTCGGCTCCTCAAGCGGCTGGGCAAGCACGAGGCCGCGATCGTCGTCGTGGACCCACGGTCCTACATGACCTACTACCCGTTCATGCCGGAGGTCGCCGCCGGGTCGATCGATCCGCGGCACGCCGTCGCACCGCTGCGCCGGGCGCTGCCAGGGGCCGACGTGCTCCAGGGGAAGGTCACCGAGATCCGGCATGCCGAGCGCCGCGTGCAGATCGCGCCCGAGGAGGGGGAGCCGTACTGGGTCACCTACGACCACCTCGTCGTGGGCCTCGGCTCGATCGCCCGCACGCTGCCCATCCCTGGCCTCGCGGACGAGGCGATCGGCTTCAAGAACGTCGAGGAGGCCATCGCGCTGCGCAACCACGTGCTGGGCCGGATCGACCTCGCGGCGAGCACCTGGGACGTCGAGCTGCGTCGCCGGATGCTCACCTTCACCTTCGTCGGAGGCGGCTTCGCGGGGATCGAGGCGATCGCCGAGCTCGAGGACCTCGCCCGGGACGCGATCAAGGCCTATCCCTCGGTCAACGAGGAGGACCTGCACTTCGTCCTCGTCGAGGGGAGCGGGCGCATCCTGCCGGAGGTCGGCGAGGAGCTCGGCGGCTACACCCTCGAGCAGCTCCGCACCCGCAACATCACCATCCACCTCAACACCTTCCTCACCTCCTGCGTCGACCGGCACGTCGTGCTCTCCAGCGGGATCGAGTTCGACAGCGAGACGATCGTGTGGACGGCCGGCGTGCGCGCGAACCCCGTGCTGGTCAACTCCGACCTCCCGCTGGACGAGATGGGCCGCGTCACCTGCTCCGCCGACCTGCAGGTCGTGCGCCCGGACGGCAGCGTGGTGGACGGAGCATGGGCCGCGGGCGACTGCGCGGCCGTCCCCGACCTGGCGAACCCCGGGGCGTTCTGCCCGCCGAACGCCCAGCACGCCCTCCGTGAGGGGAGCCACCTCGGGGAGAACCTCGTGCGCGTGCTCCAGGGCCACGAGCCGACGCCCTACAAGCACGCGAACGTCGGGGCCGTCGCCTCGCTGGGCATGCACAAGGGCGTGGCGCAGATGCTCGGGCGCTACAAGGTCCGCGGGCTGCTCGCGTGGATCCTGCACCGGACCTACCACGTGTACGCGATGCCGATGGTGAACCGGAAGGTCAAGATCGCCGCCGGGTGGACCGCGACGATGTTCTTCCGGCGGGAGGTCGTCGCGCTCGGTGCGCTGCACGACCCGCGCGCGGAGTTCCGGGCGGCCTCCGTCCCCGGGGCGCCCCGTCCGGAGCCCGCCGCGCCGGCGGACCCGGAGATCGCCGGCTCGGTCGCGGCCGCCGAGGGCGACAGCAGCGCGACGTAGCGGGCAGCGGCCGGGGGCGGGCTGGCAGGATGAGCGCGGCGAGCCCCCGTAGCCCAAACGGCAGAGGCAACCGGCTTAAACCCGGTCCAGTGCAGGTTCGAGCCCTGCCGGGGGCACCGCGCAGGCCGGTCCGGCGCGTCCTCCCAGGGGACGTCCAGCCTTCTCCGAGAGGATGGGAACACGGGGCCTGGGCTGGACGTTGACACCACGACAGAGGCCGCTACCCCGCAGTGCCACCGGCGCCGCAGCGACCAGGAGGAACAGTGAGCAACCCCGTCTTCAGCAACAGCGCGATCTTCGGCGAGCCTCGCCGAGGCCGCACGACGACCATCCAGCCCAGCCCGTACCAGGCTGCCGGCACCGGGACGGCCGCCTCCGCAGGGATGGACGCCGCCTCACTCGAGCAGATGTACGGCGCCCCGACGGCGACCACGCGCGACACCATGCGCATGACCTACGACGACGTCATCATCAAGACGGCGGGCCTGCTGGCCCTTCTCGTCGCCGTCGCCGCGGTGACCTGGTACGTCGCGCCGGGACTCTTCTTCGTCGGCATGATCGTCGGGCTCGTGCTCGGCCTGATCAACGCCTTCAAGAAGGAGCCGAGCCCCGTCCTGATCGTCGCCTACACGATCGCCCAGGGCGTCTTCCTCGGCGGGATCAGCTACCTGTTCCAGAACTTGACCGTCGACGGGACCGCGACCGGGACGGCGGAGCCGATCGTCCTCCAGGCCGTCCTGGCCACCTTCGCGACCTTCGGTGCGGCGCTGGCGCTCTACGCCTCCGGCAAGGTGCGCGTCACCCCCAAGTTCACGCGATTCCTGATGATCTCGATGGTCGGGTACCTGCTCTTCTCGCTGCTGAACTTCGGGCTGTCCTTCTTCGTGGCGAGCGCCGGGTTCGGTCCGCTGCGCAACGGCTGGATCGGTATCGCCGTCGGCCTCTTCGCCGTCGGTCTCGCGACGATGTCCCTGATCGTCGACTTCGACTCGATCAAGCGAGGGGTGCAGCAGGGCGTTCCGGTCAGGTACGCGTGGTCGGCCGCCTTCGGTCTGATCGTCACCCTGGTCTGGCTGTACCTGGAGATCCTGCGGATCCTCGCGATCCTGCGGAACGACTGAGCACGGGCGGACGAGCCCCCACGACGATGCGTCGTGGGGGCTCTCCCGTGCCCGGCCCCTGACTCAGCCCTCCGCCCGCAGGGCGAGGAACCCGGCGATCATCAGGTCCAGCGCACGCTCGAAGCTGCGCTCGACGTCGTCGGGGAGCCCGAACCCGCCGTCGAGCTCGAGCATGACGAAACCGTGGACGAGCGCACGCACCGTGCGGACCGCGTCGACCTCGCTGAGCGGAGCCGTGGCTCCGGCGCCTGAGCGGGGCGCCAGGCCGAGAGGTTCCAGGGCCTTGGCGATGACGGCGACCGAGCGACCGGCCGCCTCGTGGATCTCGCTCGCGCCGGGGTCGTGGGCCCAGGCGCCGCCCTGCACGGCGGCATAGCGGCCCGGGTGGGCAAGGGCGAACGCGCGAACGGCGCGGGCCAGTGCGCGCACGGACTGCGCGGCACGTTCGTCCGGCGGGCCCGTCCTCTCGGTGGTGGCGACCGTGCGCAGCTGTGCGGTGAACTCCTCGACGCAGCGCAGGGCCACGGCACGGCGCAGGTCGGGCAGCCCGCCGACATGCTTGTACAGGCTCGGGACGGCGACACCAGCCCGGGCGGCGACCGCGGCGAGCGTCAGTCCGGCGAAGCCCTCGGTGTCGACCACCTCCAGGGCGAGGGTGACCACCGCCGCACGGCTCAGTCCGGCCCTAGGCATGGGCGGCGAGCCATCCGGAGCCCGGGGACCTCAGCCGGCCGAGGAAGGTCTCGATCCTGGGCAGGACGGTCTCGGGAGCCTGGTGCTGGGGGTAGTGGGCCGACTCGGCGACGAGGAGGCCCTCGCCCTGAAGGGTCGCCGTGGCGCGCTCGAGCTCCGCTGCCGGGTCGCGGTAGTCGGGGTCGCGCTCGCCGATGACGACGAGGCTCGGCGTCCCCGCAGCAGCCACCCGCTCGGCACGCTGGGCCACGCCGCTGTGATCGAGCTGGAGCATGAGGTCGCGCAGGGAGCGCAGGGCGCCGGGCCGCGCGAGCCACGACCGGATCCCGGCGGTGTGCTCCGGGAGCCACGCGGCTGTGCGGCCCCGGTTCAGCGGGCCCGCGTAGTAGCGCGTCCACGCGGCAGCGCCCCAGGGGCGGGCGAAGAGCAGCCGGTAGGCGGCGTGCATCACGGCACGCAGGGCGCGCGAAGGGTTCGGCTCGGACAGGAACGGCGACACGAGGACCAGGCCGCTGACGAGGTCCGGCCGCTCGGCCGCGGCCCAGACCGCAGCGCTGGCACCCATCGAGTTGCCGATCAGCACCGCGGGGCCGGCGTCGACGTGCTCGATCAGGGCGAGGACGTCCTCGGCCGTCACCTCGTCCCCGTGCCGGGTGAAGGTGGTGTCGGAGTCGCCGTGGCCGCGCAGGTCCATGGTCAGGACACGGTGGGTCGTCGAGAGCGGGCCCACGAGCTCGCGCCAGGTGGCGCGGATGTCGCCCATCCCGGGGATGAGCAGGACGAGCGGGCCGCTGCCCTGGCTCGTCCACGCGATGCGACCCTCGGGTCGCGGGAGGTGGTGAAGGTCCATGAGCAGAGAAGCTAATGCTATTAGCCGACTCTGTCAACGGTCCCCGCGCCGGGCATGTCCGGCCGCCTCACGCACGAGGTGGGCCCGTCCGGTGCGGCGTCGGGGCGAGGGATCGGGCACGATGGTCCCCGGTGCACGAGCACCGCTTCCGACCAGAGAGGTCCGACCCATGTCCTTGCCCACCGCCTCCGGCGGCTTCGGCGACAAGCCCGTCCTGACCTTCCCCGAGAGCCCGGCTCCTGCCGAGCTCGCTGTCGAGGTCCTCGTCCAGGGCTCCGGCGACACCGTCGAGGCCGGTGACGACCTCGAGGTGAACTACTTCGGCCAGATCTGGGGCGGCCGGATGTTCGACAACTCCTACGACCGCGGCTCCTCGATCTCCTTCCCGATCGGCGTCGGCGCCGTCATCGGCGGCTGGGACGACGGCATCGTCGGCACGCAGGTCGGCTCCCGCCTCCTGCTGTCGATCCCGCCGCACCTCGGCTACGGCGAGCGCGGGATGCCTCAGGCGGGCATCGGCGGCACGGACACCCTCGTCTTCGTCGTGGACGTCGTCGGCACCCGCCACCGCTGATCCACCGCTGCGCGTCCGGGCCACC
>NZ_JBFHHB010000106.1:0-10542 GCF_041597215.1 Actinotalea sp. | reverse complement strand
GTCGGTCCGCACCCGTTCGATCTTGGCCATCGTCTCCACATCTCTCTCGAGGATCCCGGCGCGGCAGTGCCACGCAGGGACGGTCGTCAGTCGGTCGGGGTGCTGGTCCAGGACCCGGCGGCCGGCGCGGTCTCTGGCGAGATCCCGGCGGCGTACAGGTCCTTCATCCGCTCGTCGGCTCGGAACCCCGTGATGAAGTGCCACGGTCCCGAGACGTCGTGGCTGAGCCCCCAGCGCACGCCGTCGAGCGGCGTCGTCGTCGGCGTTCGCCTGCGCAGCGGCCCTGCCGCGATCGGCGGGTTCGGCAGATAGGCGGTGATCTCGAAGTTCAGGCCGTCCGGCGCGAACTGCATCGTGTTGCGCTCCGGCCCGTCGGTGGTCAGGAGCGCGGCCACCCCGTCGTCGTGCAGCCACAGGCACGTCTCGTGACCGCTGTTCGTGACCGGGTTGAGCGGGGACCGCTCGTACGGCCCGTCGACCGACTCGGCGATCGCCACGCCCCAGCGGGTCGATCGGCCGCCCATGGTGTAGGCCTCGCCCTTCTGCTCCCCCTTGTAGTAGAGGAAGAAGCGCCCGTCGTAGGGCAGCAGGATCGGGTCGTGCACCTTGAGGCTGTCGAAGTCCCCCTGGGACAGGACGGCGAGCCGGTTGTCCTCGTCCCCGAGCCACTCCCCCGTCCGGGAGGGCTCGAGCAACGGGGCTGGGCTCTTGACCCAGGGCCCCTCGGGTGAGGAGGCCGTGGCCATGGCGATCGACTCGTAGGAGCGCAGCCGGTACGGCGAGGAGATCACCTGGTAGACGAGGTGGAATCGCCCCTCGTGCTCGAGGACCTCCGGGGTGAAGACGCTGCGGTCGTCGTAGGCTCCGGGCGCGCCGGCGCCGACCGCTCGGCCCTGCTCGACCCAGACCTGCCCGTCGGTCGACGTGGCGTGCCAGATCTCCGAGAGGTCCCACGGGAAGACCTTCGCCCCCGGGTCGCCCGACCCGAACCCAACGGTCTCCCCCGTCGAGCGCGAGTACCAGGTGTGGAAGACGCCGTCGACCAGGAGGACCGAGCTCGGGTCGCGCCGGTGCACGCCCACCTCGGGCCCGAGGCCGACGACCTCGGTCGTCGTGAACTCGCAGAACCACTCGGGAGTGCCGGTGTACTGCCGGGCTCGCCTCGTCGCGGCGCTGATCGGCCGGGCGTCCATGCCCTCGGTGGCGCTCACTTGCCGGCTCCCAGCGTGAGGCCCTGGATCACACGACGCTGCATGAACATGAAGATGAGGATCAGCGGCAGCACACCGAGCAGGGCGGCGGGGAAGAGCGTCGTCGGGTCGACCGAGTTGGGGTCGATGAACGAGTAGGCGTTGACCATCACGGTGCGCTTGTCCGCGTCGCGCAGGAACACGAGGGGGATGATGAGGTCGTTCCAGATCTGCAGCGCGATGAAGATCATCAACGTGGCGGTGATCGGCTGCAGGAGGGGGAAGACCACCACTCGGAAGATGCGCAGGGTGCCTGCACCGTCGAGCTCTGCCGCCTCCTCGACCTCGATCGGCACCTGCCGCAGGAAGCTCGTGTAGAAGAAGATCGCGATCGGCAGGTTGAGCCCGACGTAGGTCAGGATCACCCCGGCCCAGGTGTTGAGGAGCCCGAGGTCGCGCTGCAGGAGGTAGAGCGGGGCGATGATGACGAACACCGGCAGGGTCATCCCGGCGATGAACAGCCGGTACACCCACGCCGTCCACCGTCGCGTCAGACGGGAGAGCGGGTAGGCCGCCAGTGCCCCGATGGACACCACGAAGAACACGGAGAACACCATGATGATCACCGTGTTGCGCACGCTGATCAGGTAGTCCATCTGATTGAAGGCGTTGACGAAGTTCTCCGTCGTCGCCGGGATCGGCAGCCCGAGGGGGTTGAGCGCCACCTCGACGGGCGTGCGGAGCGAGGTGAAGACCGTCAGCACGAGCGGGAACATGAACAGGAGCACGACGACCCCGAGCACGATGTTGCTCAGGAGGCTCGGGCGTCCGCTCGCCGACGATCGGGTCAGGGCGGAGCCGCGGAGCGCGCGAGGCATGGACGGCGGTGCGGGAGGCAGGCTCATGGCCTCAGATCCTTTCCTCGCGGCGGCGCAGGACGGCGCTGACGATGCTGGTGAGAACGACGACGACCACGAGCAGGAGCAGGGCGACCGTGATCCCGTAGGCGAAGGACCCGCGCCCGCCGAAGACCTTCTGGTAGATGACGAGCGTCAGGGTGGTTGTCGACCCGGCCGGCCCGCCGTTCGTCATGACCAGCGGGAACTCGAACACCTTGAGCGAACCGATCAGGGAGAGCGTCACGTTGACCGTCAGCGAGGGTGCCAGCAGGGGCCACTCGATCCACCGGAAGCGGCGCCAGCCGTCGGCCCCGTCCACCCGGGCCGCGTCGAGGGTCTCGCTCGGCAGGTTCATGTACCCGGCGAGGAAGATCGCCGCGGAGTAGCCGGCGAACATCCACACGTTGACCGCCGCGATGGACCACAGTGCCGTGGACGGGTCGCCGAGCCAGATCCGGGTGAGCGAGTCCAGCCCGACGGCCTCGAGCACGGTGTTGATCGCTCCGTTCGGGGCGTAGAGCGCGGACCAGATGAAGGCCGCCATGAGCGGGGAGATGAGCATCGGGAGCAGGAACGCGACGCTCAGCCCCCGCTGGGCCCGCATCCGCCGGAAGAAGGCCCTGGCGAGGGCGAGGCCGATCGCGTTCTGCAGCACGACGACCACGACCGCGTAGGCGATCGTCCGGTACAGCGCCGAGGTGACCTGGGAGTCCCCGGCCAGGGTCGCGAAGTTCTCCAGGCCGATGAAGTTGCCGGGGTTGCCGGCCGGGCTGTCGGTGAGGCTCAGCAGTGCGCTGTTCACCAGGGGGTAGATGACCACCAGCAGGTAGATCGCCACGGCGGGCGCCATGAAGGCGATCGCGGTGACAGGGCGGCGGCTGATCATGGGGACCTCTTCTGTCTGGTTACCGCGAGGTGGGAGGGGTGCCGGTGTCCGGCCCCCTCCCACCGGCGGAGGGGCAGGTGCGTACTACGGGCGCAGCTGCGCGTCCATGGTCGAGATGAACTCGTCCTCGTCGATCTGGCCGAGCTGCAGCGACTGGATCCCCGACTCGAGGCTCTTCCCTGCGTCCCACGTCATCCACGTCGTGTTGGGCAGGAACCGGTTGCGGCCCGCCTCGAACGCCGCGAGCGTCGGTGCCGTCGTCGCGTCGTCCGGGTTGACCCCGCCCTGCCACGGCGACTGGGCGCGCTCGCTCTCGAGGAACGGCAGCGCGTTCTCCGGGTCGGCCCAGAAGTCCACGTAGGCCTTGGCCGCGTCGGCGACCTTGGTGTTCGCGTTGACCGACCACATGACGCCGACGAAGTAGTTGTTGCTCGGGTCGCTGCCCGCGTCGCCACCGGGCCACGGGGCGATCTGGAAGTTCTCCAGGCCGGCGTCGAGGATCCCGGCGGCGCTCCAGGCCCCCTGGACGAAGAACGCGGTCTTGCCTGCCGCGAAGTCGAAGGCGGCGTTTGCCCACTCGTCGACCCCGAGCTCGGTCTTGTAGTCGATGAACCCGCCCTCCTCGAGGGCCATCATCTGGTCGACCGAGGAACGCCAGTCCTCGAAGCTGACCTCACCGTCGAGGAACTGCTGGTCCCAGTCGGGGTTGTCCTGGTAGAGGCGGGTCGCCGCGATGGCCTGGAGCACCCAGCTCCCCGTGTTGCCCGCCTTGTTCGGCAGGGCGAGCGGAGTGATCCCCGCGGCCTCCAGCGCCGTCATCGCCTCCTCGAACTCCGGGAAGGTCGTCGGCACCTCGGCGAGGCCGACCTCGGCGAGCAGGTCCATGTTCGCGAAGAGCCCGATGGAGATGAGCTCGGTGGGGGCCGCGTAGACCATCTCGCCCTGGCTCACGAACGGCACGACCTCGTCCTGCAAGGTGTCGACCCATGCGCTGTCGGACAGGTCCATGAGGTACCCGGCGGTGGCCCAGTCGGCGACCTTCGTGGGGTCCGTCATGAGGACGTCCGCGCTCTCGCCCGCAAGGAGCTCCGGCTGGACCCGCTGGATGTAGGCGTCGTTGGCCGGGACGAACTCGTACTGCAGATCGATCTCGGGGTGTGCTGCCGAGAACGCCTCGTTGATCCCCGCGATGTTCGCAGGCTCGGTGTCCGAGCCCTTCCAGCCGTAGACCTTGAGGACGGTCTGCTCGTCACCGCCGGCCGAGCCGCTCGCGTCGTCCGCGGCGGTCGAGCCCGAGCAGGCGGTCAGCGCAAGACCGAGGCTGAGGGCCCCGGCGGCGACGACGGACGGCCGCCGCAGCCGTCGGGTGATCTGGGCGGACGCGCCGCCGTGGATGGTGCTCCTCATTGAACAGCCTTTCTTTGGGGTGGGGCGGGAGGTTGAGCCAGGGTCGGAACCGGTCACGCACCGCGGCCGTAGCCGAGGTACGTCGTCTTGTGCCGCACGTACTTGGCGTAGCCGTGCGCGCCGTCGTCGCCCCCGAGGCCGGAGGCCTTCCACCCGGTGTGGAAGCCCTGGACCTGCTCGGGGCCGATCTTGTTGAGGTAGACCTCGCCGAACTCCAGGTCGTCGACGGCGCGCATCGCGCGGTTGAGGTCCTGCGTGTAGACGTAGGCGGTCAGGCCGTAGGCGGAAGAGTTCGCGTTGGCGATGGCCTCCTCGTCGGTGGAGAACTCGACGAGGGGAAGGACGGGCCCGAAGACCTCCTCGCGGGCGATGTCCATGTCGACGGTGACCCCGGAGAGCACCGTCGGGGCGAACCAGTTGCCCGCGGCGAACTCCGCGCCCTCCGGTCGGCCACCACCGACCTCCACCGTGGCCCCCTGCGCCACGGCGAGGTCGACCATCTCCTTGACCTTGACCCACTCGCGTTCGGCCACGAGCGGGCCCATCACGTGCCCGGTCGGCGAGGGCCGGCCGGGGACGGTCGCGCGGAAGGCCTCGACGACGAGGGCGCGGAACTCGGCAGCGACGCTCTCGTGGACGTAGGTGACCTCGTTGCACGTGCAGACCTGCCCGGCGTTCCACAACCGGGCCTCGACGGCAGCAGCGGCGGCCGCCTTCAGGTCGGCGTCGGCGAAGACGATCATCGGGGCCTTGCCGCCGAGCTCGAGCGAGACGGGGATGATCGAGTCCGCCGTGGAGGCGAGGATCTCGCGACCGCCGCGGGTGGAACCGGTCATCGTGACCATGCCGATGCCCGGGTGCGTCACGAGCGCCTTGCCGACCACCCGACCCGCTCCGCACACCACGTTGAGCAGCCCGTCCGGCAGGCCGGCGAGCTGAGCGACGCGGGCGAGCGCGAGAGCGGACAGCGGAGTGAGCTCGCTGGGCTTGACGATGATCGCGTTGCCGGCCATGAGCGCCGGGGCGACCTTGCGGGCGAAGATCGCAGCAGGGAAGTTCCACGGAAGGATCGCGGCGATGACGCCGATCGGCTCCTCGCGGGTCTCGATCCGCTCCCCGTGCTCGGCCGCGACGACCTCGCCGACGGTGCGGTACTTCTGGCTGATCGCGAAGTCGAAGAAGGCCTGCGCCCCGGCGATCTCGCCCAAGGCGTCCGCCGGCGACTTGCCCTGCTCCGCGGTGACGATGGCGGCGAGCTCGCTCGCGTGCTCCCCGATCGCGAGACGGACGCGCTCGAGCACCGCTGCCCTGGCGGTGTGGCTCTGACGACGCCACTGCTTCTGTGCCGCCGTGGCGACCTCCACGGCACGGGCGACGTCCTCGGGGGTGAGGGTGGGGACCTCGGCCAGGACGACACCCGTGGCCGGGTCGACCACCGCGGTGGAGCTCGGGGAACCCGCGCTGGACCACTCGCCGCCGATCACGCTCGACGGCGCGGTGCCGAGCAGGGAGCTCTCACCGAACAGGGACTGGGTGCTCATGGTTCCTCTTCTCACAACGGGTGCGCACTGCGTCGGGCTACCACCTGCGAACGAGCCGGGTCCGGGGGCCTGTGCCCGGGACGACGTCCGTGTCGTTCCAGGAACCCCGTGGAGAACCGGTTTTCCAGACGGTACCCTGAGTCCCGTCCAGGGCGCAAGACCCCGCGGAGGAGCACGATGGTCACGATCTCGTCACAGGAGCCGCGGGGACGCGCGCGGCTCGTCGACGTGGCCGAGCGCAGCGGTGTGACCAAGTCGATCGTGTCCCGGGTCATCAACGGGGACACCACCCTGCGGATCCGGCCGGAGACCAGGACGCGCATCCTGCGCATCGCCGACGACCTCGGCTACCGCCCGCACGCCGGCGCGCGTGCCCTGTCCCTGTCCCGGACCGGCGTGCTCGCCCTGCTCATCCCCGACCTGTCGAACTCGGTGTACGCCGCGGTCACGCGGGGGGCGTATCGCCAGGCGCGCGAGCTGGGCTACGCCGTCCTGCTGGCGGAGGACACCGCCGACGTGGGCGGCGGGGACGACTACGCCGAGCTGGTCATCAGCGGACGCGTCGACGGCCTGCTCGTCGCCTCCGCACGGGCCGACCACCCCCTGGTCGACCGCCTCCTGCGGGAACCGGACGCGATCGCCCACGTCTTCGTCAACCGCGAGGTCCCCGGCTCCCACCGCAACGTCGGCCTGGACATGGCGGGAGCCTCGGCCGCGGCGGTGGACCACCTCGTGGCGCACGGGCATCGCCATATCGCCATGACGCCCGGCCCGCCGGAGCTCACGCCGGCCCAGGCCAGACTCGGCGGGTTCCGCGCACGGCTGGAGCACCACGGCCTGTCACCGGAGGCGATCGCCTCGGGTGACTTCAGCGAGGCGGGGGGCTACACCGCGGCCCGCGAGATCCTGACCCGCTGGCCCAGCACGACGGCCCTGTACACGAGCACCTTCGTCCAGGCGATCGGTGCGATGCAGGCGGCTCGCAGCCTCGGTCGACGACTTCCTCACGACCTGTCGATCATCACCTACGACGACTCGCCGATGGCCGACTACCTCGAGCCCCGACTCACGACGGTGGCGATGCCCCTGGCCGAGCTCGGGGCCACGGCCGTGGACCTCCTGGTCGAGCAGCTCGCGAGCGGCCAGGTGCGCGACCTGCGCATCGAGGACGGCTTCCGGATCGTCGAGCGGGACTCGGTGGTCCCGCCTACCCGGTGACCTGCCGCGGCTGCTGGGCGAACTGCCGGGCGCACGAGGCCTCGACCCACTCGTGGCGCGACCACGTGGGCTGAGTGCGCGGTCGCCGGCCGGATCCACCCCGGCCCGGCCGACGACCGCGGATCGTGGTCAGCGGAACCAGGTGCCGCCGTTGACGTCGAGCACGATGCCGGTGACGAACGACGCCCCCGGGGAGGCGAGGTACGCCACCGCCCCCGCGATGTCGTCCGGCTCGCCTGCGCGGCCGACGGGGGTGCCGGCGACGGCGGCCTTCTGGCCGGCCTCCGGCGTGAAGGTCGTGTGGAACGGCGTGCCGCCGATGAACCCGGGGGCGATGGAGTTGACGGTGATCCCGCGCGGACCGAGCTCCTTCGCGAGCGCCCGCGTGAAGCCGTCGAGGGCGGACTTCGACGTGGCGTAGGCCACCGCGCCGTTCCCGCCGCCGTTCTCCCCCGCCTGCGAGCCGATCGAGATGATGCGGCCGCCCTCGGGCATCTGCTGCAGCGTCGCCCTGGTGACCCGGAAGGTGCTCGTGAGGTTGACGTCGATGACGGCGAACCAGTGCTCGTCGCTCATCTCGGCGAGGCTCTGCCGACCGACCAGGCCGCCGGCGTTGTTCACCAGCAGGTCGATCGGGCCGCCGAGCGCCTCGGCCGCGGCAGCGAGCACCGAGTCCACCTGGGCCTGGTCGGTGGCGTCGAGGGCGAAGGCCCCGGAGCGACGCCCGAGGGCCTCGATCTCCGCGGCCACCGGGCCGCCGTCGTGCGAGCGATAGGTCAGGGCCACATCGGCCCCGGCCCGCGCCAGGGTGAGGGCGATGGCCCGGCCGATGCCGGTCCCCCCGCCCGTCACCAGGGCACGGCGGCCGGTCAGGTCCTGCGTCATCGAAACCTCCGAGAAGTGGGGCGGGTCACCTGGTGGGGATCCGGCGTCAGCGGTCGACGCGGGCGCCACCGCCGTCGGCGAGCTTGAGGACCTCGGCCTTGGTGACCATGGTCGTGTCGCCGGGGGTGGTCATGGCCAGGGCGCCGTGGGCTGCGCCGTACTGGACGGCGGTGGCCAGCGGCTGCCCGTCGAGCAGCCCGTAGATCAGTCCCGAGGCGAAGGAGTCCCCGCCGCCGACGCGGTCCATGATCTCCAGCCGCTCGCGGTGGGTGGCCTCGACCAGTCCGGACTCGGGCGACCAGGCCAGTGCGCCCCAGTCGTTGATGGTGGCCGAGCGCACGGTGCGCAGGGTGGTGGCGATGACCTGGAAGTTCGGGAACGCGGCGGCCGCGGTGGCGATCATCCCGGCGAACCCGGCGGTGTCCAGCTCGGCGAGGTCCTCGTCGACGCCTGCGACCTCGAAGCCCAGGCTCGCGGTGAAGTCCTCCTCGTTGCCGATCATCACGTCGATGAACGGGGCGATCGCGCGGTTGACCTCCTGCGCCTTGGCCTGCCCGCCGATCGAGCGCCACAGGGAGGGCCGGTAGTTCAGGTCGTAGGAGACCACGGTGCCGTACTTCTTCGCGGTGGTGACCGCCTCGATGACCGTCTCTGCGGAGGTCTCGCTCAGGGCGGCGAAGATCCCGCCGGTGTGCAGCCAGCGGACCCCGAGCTCACCGAAGAGGTGGTCCCAGTCCACGTCACCCGGCTTGAGCTGGGACGCGGCGGTCAGGCCACGGTCGGAGACGCCGACCGCTCCGCGCACCCCGAAGCCGCGCTCGGTGAAGTTGAGGCCGTTGCGGACCTCACGCCCGATCCCGTCGTAGGGCACCCACTGGATGAACTGGGTGTCGACCCCGCCCTGCAGGATGAAGTCCTCCACCAGGCGACCGATCTCGTTGTCGGCCAGAGCCGTGACGACCGCACCACGCAGGCCGAACGCCCGGCGCAGGCCGCGGGTCACGTTGTACTCCCCGCCGCCCTCCCATGCCCGGAAGGAACGCGCGGTGCGGATCCGCCCCTCACCCGGATCCAGGCGGAGCATCACCTCACCCAGGGACACGGCGTCGTAGCGGCACTCGGAGGCGGGGCGGATGGACAGGCTCATGACGATTCCTCGGTGAACGGTCGGGGTGGAGAACGGGCAGGTGGCCGGTCAGGCCTGGAGCAGGGCGACGGCCTCGGCCGTCAGGCGGGTGATCTCGGCGAAGTCGCCGGCCTTCACGCTCGCGCGGGGGACCATCCACGAGCCGCCCACGGCAGCGACGGCCGGGATGGCGAGGTACTCGTGCAGGTTCTTCGGGCCGATCCCGCCGGTGGGCACGAAGCGCACCCCGCCGAACGGAGCAGCGAGCGCGGCGATCGCCGGCGCACCGCCGGAGGTGCCGGCCGGGAAGAACTTCACCGTGGTCAGCCCCAGCTCGAGCGCGGCCTGGACCTCGGTCGCGGTCACCGCACCGGGCAGCGCGAGGACGCCGTGCTCCTGGCAGCGCTCGACGACGGCCTTGCTCAGCCCCGGGGACACGATGTAGCTCGCACCGGCGGCGACCGCGAGGTCGACCTGCTGGGGGGTGAGCACCGTGCCGGCACCGACGAGCATGTCGCCGCGGGCGCTCATCGCACGGATCGAGTCCTCGGCGGCGGCGGTGCGGAAGGTGACCTCGGCGACGGGCAGTCCGCCCGCGACGAGAGCTGCGGCCAAGGGGTCGGCGTCTGCGGCGTCGTCGAGGACGACGACCGGGACGAGGCGGGCGGCACCGAGTGCCGAGAGGGTGTCCGTCATCGGACTCACCGTTTCACTAGGCGGAATGCACTTATCGCTGTGCGAAACCAGGATGCCACAGCGATCGCGGGGACTCAACCCCTTCGCGGAGATCGGACGGGCCGGATGCCCGGAGCCCCTCCCCCGACCGAGTACGCCGAGGGCCTCAGAGCGCGGGCAGCGTGAGACCGCCCGGCAGCAGCGGCGGCAGCACCTCTCGCAGCTGGGCGTGCAGCCGGGCGACCCGTGCGGCCGACATGCGCTCGGCGGGGGCCGTGATGCTCACGGCGGCGACCGCCGTTCCGGAGCGCAGCAACGGGACCGCGAGGCAGCTGATCCCCGGCTCGTTCTCCTCGTCCTCCGTCGCGTACCCGATCACCCGTGCGCGCTCGATGACGGACCAGACCTGCTCGGCGTCCACCGGCGGCCGCGAGGCGTCCGTCGGTCCCGCGGGAGCGACCGCCGCGCCCACGTAGGCCGACAGCGCCGTGCGAGTGGTGCCCCGGTAGGCGAGCAACGCCCGGCCGAGCGCCGTGGTCACCGCGGGGATCCGGCGGCCGACGGCCGACCACACGCGCACCGACCGCTCCGATTAAAGCGCGGCGAGCAGCCGAGACCAAACGACCAGCGGCCCGCTTCTCGGCGTCCGCTGCGCTCTTGGTCTCACTGCGTTTTCAATCCTCTGCGTGGTCGGCAGCCAAGCAAGGTATCCACC
>NZ_JBFHHB010000105.1:0-10624 GCF_041597215.1 Actinotalea sp. | reverse complement strand
GTCGACGCAGCGCCGGCGCCGAGCACGCGCCCCCGCTCGCGCAGGGAGCTGAGGGAGCAGAGCGCCGCAGCGGCGGCGCGCGAGCAGGCTCCGAGCACCACGCCCAGCTCCGAGGCGCCCGCGAGGCCGGCCGCGCCTGCTCCGGCCGCGTCCGCGAGGCCGTCGACGCCTGCCCCGGCGGTGCCTGCTCGGCCGACGACGCCGACACGTCCCGCGGCGAACGCCGGGCCGACGGTGCGTCCCGAGACGCCATCGGCTGCCGCGGGACGTCCCCGCTCCCGTCGCGAGCTGCGCGCGGCGACCTCGGAGACGGGTGCCGTCCCCGACGTCGTCCCGCCGACGATGACCGGCGGTATCCGACGCATCAACGCGGACGGGACGCTCGGCAGGGTCGAGCCTGCCTCGAGCGAGGTCCGGGCGGCCGAGGCGCGCGCCGCGGCTCTTCGGGCCCAGGCCCTTCGGGCTCAGGCCGAGCGCGAGGAGGCCGCCCGACGGGGGGTCGAACGCGGTCAGGCCCAGCGCGCCGCCATCCAGCGGGCCGACGCCGAGCGGGCGGCCCAGGAACGCGCGCAACGGTTCGCCGAGCAGGTGGCCGCGCAGGCGCAGTCGCCTGCCGCCCTCCCGGTCGCTGAGGTCGAGGACTCCGGGCCCGGCACCGCGACGCCGCTGGTGAGCACCAGGAGCGAGGCGCCGACGGCGGCCGGCGGTTCCGTTCCCTCGGCCTCGGAGGCGGAGCGAGAGGCGCGGGAGCGCGCGGACGAGATCGCCAGGGCACGTGACGCCGCCGTGGCGCAGCAGCGGGCAGCGCAGGTCGAGCTCGAGCGACAGGCCCGGGAGAACATCCTGCGTGCCGAGCGGGAGCGCGGCGCCGCACGTCCCGGTGCACGGGCGGGCGCCGCCGTCGGGGGCGCCGTGTCGGCCGAGCAGCCCGTGCCTGCCCCGCGATGGGGATCGGTGTCGGAGTCCGTCGCGGGACAGGCCGCGATCGCCGATCCGCAGGAGGGACCCGGCGCGCCGGGGACCGGGCCCGAGGCACGCGCCGCTGCGGCGGCGAGCGCAGCGGAGAGCGCTCCGGTCCCGATCCCGCGGTGGAGCTCCGTCGTGGGGACGGGTGAGGCAGAACCGCCCGCCCGGGCGGTGCCCGCGGACGAGCAGTCCGGCCCGGTGCCCGTGCCGTCCGCGGCGGGTTCCACCCCTGCCCCGGCTCCTCGCTGGGTGCCGTCGGTCGGTTCGCGGGCAGGGACGGACGTCTCGCCCGCCTGGCCGGTACCGGGCGAGGGCAGCACCCCCCAGGGAGCGGCCGGCAGCACGGGGCGCCAGGAATCGGGCGCCGATGAGTCCGACGACGAGCCGGGCGAGCAGCCGGCCCGGGTCTACACCTGGATGCACATCATCGCGCTCGCCGTGGTGGCCTTCGTGCTCGGGATGCTCATCGTCATGGTGCTCCTGCAGGACAACAGCCAGTCCGTTCCGGCGACCTCCGAGGCGGTGCGGGCCACCCTGGTGGATCCTGGTTCCCTCGGGGTCCTCCACCTCCTATCGACAGGGATCTAGTGCCCGCTACCGACCATGCCCTCGACGTCGCCCTCACGGCGGCACGCGCCGCGTCCGACCGCAAGGCCGAGGAGATCATCGCCCTCGACGTCAGCGAACGGCTCGTCCTGACCGACGTCTTCCTGCTTGCATCGGGGACCAACGAGCGACAGGTCGCCGCGATCGTCGACGCCGTGGAGGAGGTCCTGCACGCGCGAGGGATCAAGGCCCTGCGCCGCGAGGGCGTGCGTGAGGCCCGGTGGGCCCTGCTCGACTTCGGCGACGTGATCGTCCACGTCCAGCACGCCGAGGACCGCCAGTACTACTCCCTCGAGCGGCTCTGGTCGGACTGCCCGGTGATCGAGCTGCCCGCCGATGCGCGCGGTGGTGACGGCGGGCCGACGGCATGACCGCCCGGGCGGTGGTGCTCTGGCGGCACGGCCGCACGGCCTACAACGCCGCCGGTCGCATGCAGGGGCAGATCGACATCCCCCTGGACGACGTGGGCCGCTGGCAGGCGGTCCAAGGGGCCCAGCACCTCGCCCAGCGTCTCTTTCCGGACCGGATCGTCTCCTCCGACCTCGGACGCGCCGTGAGCACGGCCGAGGCGTTGGCCGGGCTGAGCGGTGTCCCGGTCGAGACCGACCCCCAGCTGCGCGAGCGGTCCTTCGGTGACTGGGAAGGTCTCACGGCCGAGGAGATCGACGCCCGATGGCCCGAGCAGTTCGCGGTCTGGCGCGCGGGCGGCGACCCGCACCGCACCGGTGCGGAGACCCGAGCGGCGGTGGCGCAGCGCTTCGGGGCCGCCGTCGTGCGGCACGCCGAGTCGCTCGACGCCGACCAGACGCTCGTGGTCGTCGCGCACGGGGCTGCGATCGGGCTCGGGATCGGCGCCCTGCTGGGCCTCGACGCGAACCGGCGCCTCGTCGCGGGCCTGCACAACGCGCACTGGTCGCTGGTGCGTCCGAGCGGTCGATCCCCGGGCTCGTGGTTCCTCGAGGCGCACAACCTCGGGCCGGCTGTCGCGGTCGACGAGTGGAACGCCGGGATGCCTCCGGAGAGCCTGCCGTCCAGCACCGCCGACGCGCTGCGCACCTGAGCGCTCGGCGTCGGGCCAGGGGACCGCGGCGGTGGGCCGGTGGCCGATTGGCCTTCGGCCCGTCGGATCGCTTAGACTCCAACCCGCTCCTCGGAGCGAAACGGGGCTGTGGCGCAGCTGGTAGCGCACCTGCATGGCATGCAGGGGGTCAGGGGTTCGAGTCCCCTCAGCTCCACCCTGCGGTACGAGAAGGGCGTCCGACCACTGGTTGGGCGCCCTTCTCGCGTTCCGGCCGCAGGTGCGGCCCCCGGCTCAGGCCGTCGGCCCGGCGAAGCCGCCACCCTGCTCCCGGGAGCCGGGCTGCGTCGGGTACCCGGGCTGCGTCGGGTAGCCGGGCTGCGTCGGGTACCCCTGCTGCGTCGGGTAGCCGGGCTGTGTGGGGTAGCCGGGCTGTGTGGGGTAGCCCGGCTGGGCGGCCGGGTAGCCGAATCGCGAGGACTCCGTCACGCCGGAGCCGTAGCCCCCGTAGGCCAGCTGCTGGCGCAGCATCCGGTTCTCCGCCTCGATCGGCCACTCCTTGAAGACGAACATCACCATGAAGACGATGTTCGCCAGTGGGATGAGCAGGGCGAGGGAGTACCACCCCGGCCAACCCGCCTTGGCCACGAGCCGCCAGTACATGTAGAAGCCGAAGGCGATCAGCGCGAGGTAGAACACGGCGAACACGATGAAGAGGATCACGCTGCCCGCGTCGGTGGCCGTGCTGTCGAAGGCGTAGGTCGACATCGTGGGTCCCCGTTTCTGCGTCGGTGGCGTCGGTCCGTGCACCAGACTGCCCGATGGGCGACCCGCCTGCGGTGAGATCCGTGCCGGGGCGTGCGGGAGGCCGCGCATCCGGGTGAATCGCGGTGCGGCTGCCGTCCTTCCGACGGCGCAGCGGGGCGGGCTACCGTGGCACCAGGCGTCCCACCCGCGAGGGGGCAAGGATGACGGCAGCGCATCGTTCACGGTGGCGACGCTCGCCCGCGCCCGATCCCGCTCCCGTGCTGGAGCTGCGGGTCCACGGCGTCAACAACACGGCGCCACCCGAGGCCCTCGACCTCGCTCCGGCGGATGTCGAGCGAGTGGCGGGCGATGCCCTCGGCAGCTTCTGGCGGCCGAGCGCCGCCGCTCGGGAGCGGATGGTGCCGGGGGAGCGCGGGCACGTGCCGGACGGCGTCGTGCGCGAGGCCTACTCCTGGGGCGGCCTGGCGCGTACCTCGGTCGGAGGTCACGGGGGCCTCGGGGCCGTCGTCGGGGCCGCCTCGCGCGTCGGCTGGGCCTTGCTCGTCCCGTTCGGCCTGGTCAACCTCGCCTTCTGGAGCAGGCGGCTCGCCGGCGGTCGGGCGTGGGCCGGGGGCTGGCAGGACGACGCGAGTGCCGCAGCGCTCCGGGTCTTCTCCCTCACCCTCACGCTCCTGCTGCTGGGAACGACGTCCGTGGTCAGCCTCGACCTCGTGATGGCGCAGTGCTTCGCGGGGGGCGCGCGCTGGTGCGCCCGCCTGCCCTCGGTCCTCGACGGGCTCGCCGGACTGGGGGCAGGGCAGCGCCTCGTGATCGGTGCGCTCGCGCCGGTCGCCGTGCTCGTCCTGCTCGCCGCGCTGGCGGGAGCGACGCGCAGCCGCTACGAGCAGCTCGCGGCACTTCCCGAGGGTTACGGCGTGCGGGCGGCGCCGGCCGACGCCCCTGCCCTGGCGACGCCGGGGTTCTGGTCGAACGCCCGGCTCACCGCGCTGCTCGGCCGGGTGCACATCGCTGCCGGCCTGTGCTTCCTCGTCGTCATCACGGCAGCCCCGCAGGTCGGTGACGGGGGTGCGGTGGTGTTCACGGTGACCCTCGCCGGCGGCGGCGCCGGCCTCCTGGCGATCACGCTCTGGCTCGCCTCGCGCCGGTGTGCCGTCGCGGCCCAGCCGGGTACTCCCGGCGGGCGACGACTGGCCAGGACGGTCACCCGGGTCACGGTCGCCTCGGTCCTGCTGTTCACGGTGCACCTGGTGCTGCTCGCGACCGTTCCGGGGGTCCGGGCCCGGGCCGCGGGTCTCGTCGTCGCCCCGACGGTCATGACGCTGCTCCTGCTCGTGCTGACCGCCACGGCCCTGTGGTGGCGCCGCGGGGCCGACCGGCGGTACGAGGCGTGGGGTGGCCGCGCGCCGGCCGTCTTCCTCGTCCTGGCCCTGGGGGCGGCGTTGACGCTCTCGAGCATGGTCGTGGTGGGCGTGGGGGACTGGCTCAACGGCTCGCGCTCGGCGGGCGAGCTCCTGCACGCGCCCCTGACCGTCCCGGGGACGGTGCCGGCACCCGACCGCACGGGCTGCGACGCCGCGTGCCCCGTCGTCGAGCCTGCGCTGACCATCCCCGGCGTCTACGTCTGGTTCGGGGCGGCGATCGGGATCGCGGTGCTCCTGGTCCTCCTCGTCGGCGCCGTCGCAGCGCTGCGGACCTCACGCAGCCTCCCGCGCGCCGCCAGCACCGGCAGCACGCCGTCGGCCGGGCCCGACCACCTCGGGCCCGGCGTCCAGGACCGTCCCGGCGCGGGCGACGCCGTCCTGCGCAGCCGGTGGGCGGCAGCGGTCGCCCACCGTGCCGAGCCGCTGACGGGAGTCCTCGCGGTCGCCTCCGCCGTGAGCGTGGTGCTGGCACTCGGCGTGACGGTCCTGGTGGCGCTGCGGCCCGATCTGGGCCCACCCCAGGTCGACGGGAGCGTCCCGGCGGGGTGGGCCGAGCAGCTGTACGCCGCGATCGCCGGTGGGGCGGCCTGGGGTGCGGGAGGCGTGGGCCTGCTGGTGCTGATCGGCCTCGTCGGGGGAGCGGCCGTCGGGCGCTCGCGGCCGTTGGGGCTGGTCTGGGACCTCATGTGCTTCCTGCCCCGCACCGGGCACCCCTTCGGGCCGCCGTGCTACGCGGAACGGGTGGTACCGGAGCTCGTCCGGCGGTACGCCACCTGGATCGGCCCGATTCCTGCCGGGAGCAGGCGGGCCCCGTCGTCGGCACGGGTCGTGATCAGTGCGCACAGCCTCGGAGCAGTGCTGGCGGTCGCGAGCATCTTCGCGACGCGCGTCGAGCACGGACCGCGGGTCACCGCCCGGCTCAGCCTGCTCACCCACGGCTGCCAGCTGCGGGCCTACTTCGGCCGGATGTTCCCTGAGCTGCTCGGACCCGAGGTCCTGGGCACTCCGCCGAGCGTGGGTGCCGGGCTCCTCACGGCGGACCCGTGGCGCGACGCGCTCGTGCACGACGCGGGTCACGTGGCGGCTCGGCAGCCTGGTGAGGGTGCACTGACCGGTCTGCTCACCTCGCCCGACGGCGAGGTGCGATGGCTCTCCCTGTGGCGGCGGACCGACTACCTCGGGTTCCCTGTCAGCAGCTTCGTCGGCGGGCCGTTGGACCGGTCGGCTGAGGAGATCGACACGAGCGGGTACCTGCCGCAGATCGGCACCCACGGCGGGTACCCCCGGGTGCCGGCCTACGCGGCGGCCTTCGAGCACCTCCTGCGCACCCCCTGAGAACGGCGTGTTCGCCGTGAGCGAACACGCCGTCCGGCCTCGGTGGCCGAGGCGCTCGGGATGGACGATCCTTGGCACACGATGTCCGACGCCTCGCCCCTCCCCACCGACGCCATGGACTCGCACCTCGACCTCGTCCCCTCGCGGCGTCGACGTCGATGGCGGGTCGCTGCTCTCGTCGCGCTCATCGTCTTCGGTTCGCTGACCTGGGGTGTCGCGACGGCGACAGCCGAGGGAACCTTCGGGCCGCACCTCGCGCGCTACGCCGTGACCGTCGACGGGGCCGCGACCGTCGACCTCGGCCCGCTCGGCACGCTCGTGATCGACTCGCCCGTCCCGGTGCTCGGCGCGCGCGTCACGGTGCAGGAGATCCCCGCCTCCCTGACCACGGTCGACCTCGCCACCACGCTGGAGAACCTCAGCAGCGACCTCCAGGAGTACCTCGAGCTCTTCTCCGCCCCGCAGGAGGCGCTCGGCGCCGCGATCGAGGCCCTCGTCCTGGACGCGCTCACCCGCGCCGGGCTGCTCGCCGCTGCGCTCCTTCTCTCGCTGGCGGCGCTGCGCTGGCTGCTGGGGCCCTCGCGCCGGGTCGAGCTCGCAGCCACGTGGGGCAGGCACAGCCGCACCGTGAGCGCAGGAGTCGTCCTCGTCCTCGTCGCGGGTGGGACGCTCAGCGCCAGCGTTCCCCGGACCGCCGCGACGGGCGAGGACCGTCAGGCCTCCGCCGTCTTCGACGGCACACCGCTCGAGGGCGCTCGTCTGACCGGCCGGCTCGCCGGGCTGATCGACACCTACGGCGGGTACGCGGTGACCGCCTACCGGGAGAACGAGGCCTTCTACGACGGTGCCGCGACGGCCCTCGACGAGGCGTGGACGGACCGGGCGGAGGTCGAGGCCGCTGCTGCCGAGCGGACTGCGCTGATCAGTCCCTCGGCGACGACGGACGCCGACGCGGCGACGTCGGAGGACCCGATCGTCGCCGTCGTCGTCAGCGACCTGCACTGCAACGTGGGCATGGCCCGGGTGATCGGCCGGCTCGCGACCGTGTCCGACGCCGACCTCGTGCTCAACGCCGGGGACAGCACGATGGACGGGACCTCCGTCGAGTCCTACTGCGTGGACGCCTTCGCCGCCGCCGTGCCGGCAGGGACGGCCTATGTCATCGCCGACGGGAACCACGACAGCGCCGAGACCGCAGCGCAGGAGCGGGCCGCCGGCGCACGCGTGCTGGACGGGCAGGTGATCGAGGTCGCGGGTCTGCGCATCCTGGGCGACAGCGACCCGCACGAGACCCGGGTGGGCTCGGGGACCTCGCGGGTCGGCGAGGAGGGGGTCGCCGAGGTCGGCAACCGGCTGGCGGACGTCGCGTGCACGGACGGTGACGTCGACCTGCTGCTCGTGCACGACCCGGACGTCGGCACCGAGGCCCTGGAACGCGGGTGCGTGCCCGCACAGGTCTCCGGGCACTGGCACCGCAGGATCGGCCCGCTGTGGACCGGTGAAGGGGTGCGGTACGTGAGCAGCAGCACGGCGGGAGCGATCCTCAACGAACCGACCGTCGGCCCGCTGAACGGGACGGCGGAGCTGACGATCCTGCGCTTCGACAGGGCGAGCGGGGCAATCTCCGACAGTCGTGTGGTCCAGGTCCGCCCCGACGGGACCGTCGCGGTGGGCCCCGCCGTGGGCTGGCCGGTCCGCCCGGTGAGTGCACCCCGATGGGGTGATCCTGTCTGAGGGTCCGGACGGGTACCCGTGGCCAGCGGGTACCCTTGTGGGTCGGTCCGTCCCGGGCCGGACACGGACGAGAGGTGGGCGAGTGGTCGACGGCGAGGTCCCGGTGCCGCGCCGACGCGACCTCCGACGACCCCAGGCCGACGACCTCCCGACCACCACGGGGGAGAACGGCGTGGTCCCGGAGACCGACGAGGAGCTGACTCCCGCCGGCGGGCCGAGATCCACCGTCGAGACCACGACGACCGACTCCGGTTCGATCCTCACGGTCGAGACGATCACGACGGCCACCGGGTCGATCTCCACGGTCGAGACCCGACATGTCCCCGCGGAGCACCGGCGCCGGTGGATCACCCTCACCCTCGCCGCCGTCGTCCTCGTCGTGGTCGTGGTGACGGGCGGTTCGTGGGTCTTCGCGAAGGTCCGGTCCGCTCCTGCACCCGAGCCCCTCGCCCTCACCACCCCGACGAGCGCACCGAGCAACGACCCGGACGTCCCGCTCGTCCTGGACGGCGTCTGGCAGGTCGCCGAGGGCTCGCAGGCCGGTTACCGGGTCGGGGAGACGCGTGACCAGTCGGCCCAGGTCGTCGGCCGGACGGAGGACGTCTCGGGTTCGGTGACGATCACCGGCACGGACCTCACCGCGACGACGGTCGTCGTGCAGACGGCGACGATCACGACGGACCAGGCCTCGCGCGACGCGTTCTTCCGCCGGGCGCTGGACACGACGACCTATCCCGAGGCGCGGTTCGTGTTCACCGGCAGCGTCGACGTGGCAGCGCTCTCGACGGCGACCGAGCCGGTCGCGGTCGAGGTCCCCGGCACGCTCACGATCCGGGACACCTCGCTCGAGGTGACCGCGTCGATCCAGGTCCAGCGGACGACGGACGGTCTCGAGGCGGTCGGCGAGATCGGCATCGGGCTGACCGAGCTCGGCATCACCGTGCCGACCGGCACCTTCGTCACGGTGGACGATCTCGGTTCGGTGGAGTTCCGGCTCGACCTGACGCGCTGAGCCCTCGCGCCTCAGCGCCGACGCGTGCCGAAGATCGTCCTGGTGATCTCCCGACCCAGCTGGGTGCCGGCCGAGCGCAGGAACGAGTCGAGCGGGTTCGTCGACCGGCGCGAGGAGCTGCGTCCGCTCGAGGCGTCGCGCTGCATCTCCTTCTCGATGCGCTCGAGCTCCTTCGCCCGCGCGGCGGCCTCCTTCTTCGCCGCCGCCGCTGCCGCCTCGGCCTCCTTCAGTGCCGTCTCGGCCGCGGCAGCAGCGGTCGCGTCGGCCTCGGCGCGCGCCGCACGGGCGGTGAGGAGCTCGTAGGCGGACTCGCGGTCCACGGCCGTCGCGTACCTGGCGCCCTGCGGGGAGGCGGCGACCAGGGCCGTCATCGCCTCGGCCCCGGCCGGTGCCATCGCGGACTCCGGGGCTCGCAGGCGGGTCCACGCCACGGGCGTGGGTGCGCCCTTCTCGGAGAGGACGGTCACCAGCGCCTCGCCGGTGCCGAGAGTGGTGAGCAGCTCCTCGAGGTCGTAGTCGGAGTTCGGGAAGGTGCGCGCCGTGGCCCGGAGCGCCGTCGCGTCGTCCGGCGTGTAGGCACGCAGGGCGTGCTGGACCCGGTTGCCGAGCTGGGCGAGCACGTCGGCGGGGACGTCCTTGGGCGTCTGGGTGACGAAGAAGACGCCGACGCCCTTGGACCGGATCAGCCGGACCGTCTGGGTCACCTCGGTGAGGAAGTCCTTCGAGGCGTCGGTGAACAGCAGGTGCGCCTCGTCGAAGAAGAAGACGAGCTTCGGCTCGGCCGCGTCGCCGACCTCCGGCAGCTCGGAGAACAGGTCGGCGAGGAGCCACATGAGGAAGGTCGAGAAGAGCGCAGGGCGGTCCTGCACGCTCGGCAGCTCCAGGGCGGAGATCACCCCGCGTCCGTCGGGAGCCGTGCGCAGCAGGTCGCCGGTCTCGAAGGCCGGCTCTCCGAAGAAGACGTCGGCTCCCTGCGCCTGGAGCCCGACGATCTCCCGGAGGATCACGCCGGCGGTGGCGGCCGAGAGACCGCCGATGCCCTTGAGCTCCGCCTTGCCCTCGTCGGAGACGAGGTAGGTGATCGTCGCGCGCAGGTCCTTGAGGTCGAGCAGGGCGAGACCCTGGGTGTCGGCCCAGTGGAAGATGAGGCCGAGGCTCGACTCCTGGGTCGCGTTCAGGCCCAGCACCTTGGACAGGAGCAGCGGGCCGAAGTCGGTGACGGTGGTGCGGATCGGGGTGCCGGTGCCCTGGTCGCCGAGCCTGTAGAGCTCGACGGGGAACCCCCGCGCGGTCCAGTCCTGGCCGATGCTCGTCGTGCGCTCGAGGAGCTTCTCGCTCGAGGTGCCAGGGACCATGAGGCCGGAGAGGTCGCCCTTGATGTCCGCGACGAACACGGGGACACCGGCTGCGGACAGTCCCTCGGCCATCACCTGGAGGGTCTTCGTCTTCCCGGTTCCCGTGGCGCCCGCGACGAGCCCATGACGGTTCATCATCGCCAGGGGGAGGGCGACCTGGGCCCCGGGCGCAGCGGTCCCGTCCTCGACGAGGGCCCCGAGCGGAAGGCCTGCCCCGAAGGTGTACGCCGTGCTGACCTCCTGGGCCCACGCGGACTGCGGCGCCGCAGGCTCGGGCGCCGCGGGCGCCGGCTCGGGGGTCCCGGTGGGGCCGGCCGCCGGCTCGGGCACGCCGGGCGTCGCGCCGGCCGCCACGGCGGCCTTGAGGGCGCGGGCCTTGGCCTCGGCGGCCTCGGCGGCCGCCAGAGCC
>NZ_JBFHHB010000104.1:0-10689 GCF_041597215.1 Actinotalea sp. | reverse complement strand
GCGCCGACCAAGGCCGAGACGCTCACCTGGCTGAGCGAGCAGTCGCTCATCGTCGTGCCCTTCAAGGCCGGCGGCCTGCACTACGGGTACCCCTCGATCGGGATCATCCCGGCCAACGCGGCGTTCTTCGCGCTCGCCCTGGTCGACCTGCAGGGCTGGGTGACGTTCGACGAGCTCGGCACCTTCACCCCGCGGTCGATCCTCTACGTCGCCCCGCCCTTCCGGCACACGCACTTCGGCGGGAAGCAGGTCGTCGTGCACGACCGCAGCGACACGCTGCACGAGGTCTTCGCCTACAACCTGTACCCGGGACCGAGCGCCAAGAAGGGCGTCTTCTCCGTCCTGCTCGACGTGGGTGAGCACGAGGGCTGGCTCACGGCGCACGCGTCCTCCGTCAAGGTGCGCACCCCGTACGAGAACGAGGTCGTCGTGATGCACGAGGGTGCATCCGGAGGCGGCAAGTCCGAGATGTGCCAGGAGATCCGGCGCGAGGAGGACGGCCGCATCCTCGTCGGGACCAACGTCGTCACCGACGAGCCGTACCTCATCACCCTCGGTGAGACGAGCACCCTCTCCCCGGTGACCGACGACATGACGCTGTGCCACCCCGCCTTCCAGCACGGGGACGGGTACCTCACGGTCGCCGACGCCGAGGCCGGCTGGTTCGTCCGGGTCGACAACCTCACCAAGTACGGCGAGGACTCCCACCTGGAGCGGGCCTTCATCCACCCCAAGGAGCCGCTGCTCTTCCTCAGCCTGCAGGGCGCGCCCGGAGCGACGGTGCTGCCCTGGGAGCACACGATCGACTCCAACGGGAAGCCCTGCCCCAACCCGCGCGTGGTCATCTCCCGCAAGGAGTTCGACAACCTCGTGGACGAGCCGCAGCAGGTCGACGTCCGTACCTTCGGGGTCCGGATGCCGGCGTGCACGCGCAACGCACCGAGCTACGGGATCATGGGCATGATGCACCTCGTCCCGCCGTCGGTGGCGTGGCTGTGGCGGCTCATCGCCCCGCGTGGTGACAAGAACCCCTCGATCGGCGAGAGCAAGTCCGACAAGAAGACCATCAAGCACGGCGGAATGGTCTCCGAGGGAGTCGGCTCCTACTGGCCCTTCTCGACCGGCACGAAGGTCGCCGCCGCCAACCTACTGCTGCGCCAGCTCGTGGCAGCCGACCGGACGCGCTACGTCCTGACCCCCAACCAGCACATCGGTGCCTACAAGGTCGGGTTCTCCGCCGAGTGGTTGACCCGCGAGTACATGGCGCGCCGTGGCGGTGGCCGGTTCTCGATGGACAACTTCAGCCCCGCGCGTCTCCCGTTGTTCGGGTACACCCCGAAGGAGATCAAGCTCGACGGTCAGCAGATCCGGCCGACCCTGCTGCGTCCCGCCTTCCAGTCCCAGGTGGGCGAGGAGGCGTACGACGTCGGCGCGAAGATCCTCACGGACTTCTTCAAGCACGAGCTCCAGCAGTACCTGACCGACGAGCTCGACCCGCTCGGCCGCCAGATCATCGAGATCTGCATGCGGGACGGCAGCATCGACGAGTACGTCGCGTTGACGCCGATGCCCCGCTGACGCATCTGCGTCTCCTCCTCGAGGCGAACGCCCGGTCGGCCCTGTGGCCGGCCGGGCGTGGTGCTGTCCGGGCAGCGGCACGGGACGCCGGGCCGGTCGTCGGTCGTCGGTCACGGCCGAGCCCTCCGCTCCGCTAGCGTCGCGGGGTGCACCTGACCCTGACGGTCGTCGTCCTCGGCACCCTCGCCACCGCGATCTTCGGGATCTCCAAGACGGCTGTCCCCGCCGTCGGCTCCTTCGGCGCCGCGCTGCTCGCCACCGTCCTGCCGCCGCTCGCCTCGACGGGAGTGGTGCTGCCGGTGCTCATCGTCGGCGACCTCATCGCGCTGGGGATGTACTCCCGGCACGTCGAGATCCGGGTCCTGCTGCGCCTGCTCCCCGCGGTGACGGTCGGGCTGGTCCTCGGCTACTGGACCGTCCGCTCGGCCGGCTCGGAGGCCTCCGCCCGGGTGATCGGGGCGATGCTGCTGATCAGCGGTCTCGGTGAGCTGCTGCGGCGACGTGCCGCGCGGGTGGCAGGAGCCCCTGCCCCCGTGGGCGATCGAAATCCGGTCTCGGTCGCGCTCGGAGCCGGGGCGGGGTTCTCCACGATGGTCGCGAACGCCGGCGGGCCGATGATGACGCTCTACCTGCTGCGCCTGGGGATCACCCAGCGGGCCTTCCTCGGCACCGTCGCCTGGTTCTTCTTCGTGATCAACGTGCTCAAGGTGCCGTTGAGCGTCGGGCTCGGGCTCATCACCCCGGCATCGCTCGTGATCAGTGCGGCGCTGGTCCCGGGGATCGTGCTGGGTTCCCTGCTCGGCCGCCGGCTCGCCGCGGCGATGAGCCCTGAGGTCTTCGCCACGGTCGCGCTGGTCGCGACCTCGGTCGCCGGCCTGTGGCTCGTGGTCGCCTGACCGAGGCCCTCAGGCGGGTGCGAGGCCGGCGCGGTCGACGACGAGGGCGAGCTGGACCCGGTTCGCGACCCCGATCTTGTCCATCGCCCGCGAGAGGTGCGTCTTGACGGTCGCCTCGCTGCAGTAGGTCGACGCAGCGACCTCGGCGTTGGTCCGTCCCGAGGCCACGGCGGCCGCGATCTCCAGCTCCCGGTCGGTGAGCACCTCGAGCGCCTGACGGGCGCGATCGCGTTGTGCGGCAGCCGGATCGGCGGTCATCGCGTCGACGACATAGCGCGCCGCACGTGGACCCAGGGCACTCAGCCCGCCTGCGACGTTCTGCACCGCTGCGACGATCTCGCTGGGGGCTGCGTCCTTGGCGAGGAAGCCCTGTGCTCCCGCGTTCAGCGCCGCGTGCACCAGCTCCCTCGTGTCGAACGAGGTGAGGGCGAGGACGCTGGTCGGGTTCGGCAGGGCCCGGACCGCGACCGTGGCCGGGACACCACCCATCCGGGCCATGCGCAGGTCCATCAGGACCACGTCGGGGCGGTGCCGCTGGACGGCGGGGACGGCCTCGTCGCCGTCCGTGGCCTCCCCGACGACCTCGAGCCCCTGGGCGGTGAGGATCTGGCGGAGCAGGCGGCGGACGAGGGCGTCGTCGTCGACGAGGAGGACTCTGATCACTCCGCGATGCTAGGTCGAGGCACCGACACGGGCCTTGGCCGGCGCGGGCCAGGGCAGCGTCGCGCTCACCACGAACTGCGTGCCGGCGGGCTCCGCCGTGAGGGTTCCCCCGGCCAGCCCCGCACGCTCGCGCATCCCGACGATCCCGGCGCCGCCGCCCGGCCCTGCGTCCGCGGGACCGGCCGCCCATCGGGGGTCCCGTGCCGAGAGCGCCATCGGGTTCGTCACGCGCAGGCGGACTCCCGCGCCCGGCGCCGCACGCAGGTCGACCTGCACCGGGGCGCCGGGGGCGTGCTTGAGGACGTTGGTGAGCGACTCCTGGACGATCCGGTAGACGGCGCGGGTCAGCACCGCCGGCGCTGTGGCCCCGTCCTGGATGACGACGGTCGCGCGCACGTCCGCCCCGGCGTCGCGGGCGTGGTCGAGGAGCTCGGGGAGCTCGGCGAGGCTCAGGCTCGGCAAGGGCGCACCACCGGCTCGCGCGAGGGCCGCGGGGTCGCGCACCAGCGCGACCAGGTCGCGGAGCTCCTCGAGTGCCTGGTGGGCCGAGGCCCGCATCGTCCGTGCCGACTCGCGCACGTCCCCGTCGCTCGCCGCCCCGCCGACCTCCAGGGCCGAGGCGCTGAGCGAGACGAGGGAGAGGTGATGGGCCACCGTGTCGTGGACCTCCCTGGCGATGAGCTCGCGTTCCTCCTGCCGGGTCATCTCGGTGCGCAGGTCCGCGCTGACGCGCTCCTGCGCATGCTGCCGGCCGATCGCGTCCCTGGCTCGACCGTGCCACCGTCGAGCGAGTCCTGCTCCCACGGCGACCGCGAGGCACAGCACACCCACCACCCCGTAGCCGAGCGGGGACAGCACGGAGCCCGCGTCACCACCGGCGAGGAGGACGGCGCCGGGCGGCCGGGCCCGGTCCCGCGCGAGTGCCAGGGCGGTGCCGAGCGCCGTGAGCCCACCGCACCACCAGGCCTCGCGCGCACTGCGCCGGGCGATGACCCAGGGTAGGGCGATGAGTGCCGCGACGGAGTCCAGCGGGAGCAGGACGGCACCGATCGCCGTCGCGAGCCCGACCTGGAACGGGAACCGGGTGCGGAGCAGCAGCGAGGCGCCCAGCCCGAGGCCGATCACCCAGGCCCCGACCTGTGCGAGGGACACCCCGTCCGCAGCCGGGTCGGCCTGGGCGGCGAAGGCCATGGCGGCCGTCGAGGAGAACTGCGCGACCCCGACCGCCCCGAGCGACCCGAGCACGAAGGCCGCCGGCGCCCACGACGACGTCCCGCCGACGACCCGTCCGTCGGGACGCACGACAGCCCCTGGCGGGGGCAGCGTCGCCGTCGGGAGGGTCATGGCTGGGAAGCGTAGGACCGAGCACCGACAGCCGACTCATCCGATCGGACAGGAGAGCCGGCCGATCGACGGACGCCAGGAGGCCGGCCGGATCGCCAGGCTCTCCCCGATCGCACCGAGCACGTCGGAGCGTGCCGCACCGCATGAGCGGCACGCTCCCCGAGCTCCCGGATGAGGAGGACCCATGACTCAGCCCCCGGCCCCTGCGCCGCAGCCCTACCCCGCCCAGCCGTACCCCGGACAGCCTCAGCCCGGCCACCCCTACCCCGCCGGGCCCGTCCCGCCCGGTGCCTCCGGCCCGCAGCCGCCCGCACCGCGGCGCGGCTTCTTCGCCCGGCACAAGGTCCTGACCGGCATCGGGATCGCCGTCGTGCTCCTCATCGCCTTCGCGTCGGCAGGCGGTTCGACGGAACCGGACGAGCAGGGGACGGCAGGCTCCGCCTCCTCCGCCGTGCCGGATGCGGTGGCGGGCGGCACGACCTCCGAGACGGACCAGGAACAGGCAGCAGCAGAGCCGGCCGAGGAGCCGGCCGAGGAGCCCGAGCCTGAACCCGAGCCGGCCGCACCGGGCATCGGCGCCGTCGTCGCGGACGGGAAGTTCGAGTTCACCGTCACCTCCGTCGAGACGGGAGTCGCGAGGGTCGGCGACGACTACCTGCACCAGGACGCGCAGGGACAGTTCGTCCTGGTGCGCATGACCGTGAAGAACGTCGGCGACGAGGCCCAGTACTTCGACGGCTCGAGCCAGGAGCTCGTGGACACCGAGGGGAGGCGCCACTCGGCGGACTCCGGAGCGGCCATCTACCTCGGCGACGCCAACAGCTTCCTCAACCAGATCAACCCGGGCAACCAGGTGGACGGCGTCGTCGTCTTCGACATCCCTGTCGACGCGCAGCTCGCGAGCATCACGCTGCACGACTCGATGTTCTCCGGCGGGGTGAGCGTCGACCTCGGGTGAGCTCGCCCGCGAACCGGAGCAGGGCGGCCGCGTGCAGGGGCGCGGTCGCCCTGCTCCTCAGGCGCGCGGCCTACGCCGCAGCACGACGAGCCGCCACCCGAGCAGCACGAGCGTGAGGAAGGTCGTCACCACCACGACGAACGACAGCGGGGTGCCACCCGTCCCGGACAGACGCCGCAGCAGCATCCCGCCGACGACGCTCCCGCCGAGCACCGTGGCGCCGGCGGGGATCGACGAGGCGCTCCAGTCGCGACCGCTCGCCCGTAGCCCCAGCACCGCGAGCCAGCCGAGACCGGCTCCGGCAAGGAACGGCCAGGCTGTGGTCAGTGTTCCGAGGACGACAGGGCCCTCGTCGTGCGAGCGCCTCCCGACCAGCACGAAGACGAGGACGGCGAGCGCGTCCGCGCCGGCGGCGGTGAGGTCGGCGCGACCGCGCGCGACCTGACGGACGGAGGTCCGCTCGGTCGAGCGATCGGTCGGGGTGGTCACGGGGCCATGCTGCCACCCGAGTTCCCCGATCGCTGATCCAACGGTGACCCGCCCGCAACCCCCCGGACACGTGGCGCGCCTAGCGTCACCCGATGGACACCGTCGTCGAGCGCCGCATGCCCGGGAGGTGCACGTGATCGAGCACGTCGACCCGTTCATCGGGACCGAGGCGACCGACCTGCCGACGCCCGCGGGCCTTGCGGCGACCTGGTGGTGGCCCAAGCCGCTGGTCGGCAACACCCATCCCGGCGCGACCTACCCCTTGGGCATGGTCTCCGCCTGCGCGTACTCGGGTGCGTACCCCACCGGCTACGGCCGCTACGAGCTGAGCACCGAAGGAGTGCCTCCCGAGCTGTTCGACCGGCAGGTCGCCTCGGGCTTCACGCACTTCCAGCAGTCCGGGACCGGTGCGATCCGCAAGTACTACAACTACGTCCGGGTCACCCCGATGCTCGAGCCGCTCGACGCCCTCGGTGAGCAGTGGGAGCTGAGCGACGAGCGCGCCGAGCCCGGCTGGTACGCCACGACCCTCTCCTCCGGGATCCGCTGCGAGCTCACCGTCGGGCCCAAGAGCGTCGTCCACCGGTACACCTTCCCGGCGCACAAGGACGCCCGGGTGGTCCTCGACTTCTCCCTCGGCGGGCTCGCCATCCCGCACGGTCGCACCGTCCCGCTCCGCGCCCACCTGCACAGCGTCGCGCCCGGCGTCGCGCAGGGCGAGATCGTCGTCGAGGGGGCACCCCTGGCGGTCCACCTGGAGTGCGACACCCCCGACTGGCGTCAGCTCCTCTGGTACGACCGCCGCCTCATGCCGGGTGGCACCCGCCTGGACTTCGACTACATCCGCCCGACGACGCTGCGCCCCTTCGGCCTGATGTGGGCCGGGCCGACGACGCCCGGTCAGGTCGTCGAGATCCGGATGGGCTTCTCCCTGCGCGGGGTCGAGCAGGCGCGGGCCAACCTGGAGCGGGACTGCGGGACGGAGCCCTCCGGGTTCACCGCTCGCCGCGCCGCGACCCACGAGACCTGGCGCGAGCACCTCGAGGCGATCGTCGTCGACACCCCGTCCGCCGAGCGCAAGCAGATCTTCTCGACCGCGCTCTACCACGCGCTGATCAAGCCGTGCCTCGCCGAGGACGAGAGCCCGTTCTGGCCGGCCGACGGAGCCTTCGCCTTCGACATCTCGACGATGTGGGACATCTATCGCACCCAGCTGCCGCTGCTGACGCTCCTGCGGCCCGAGCGCGCCGTCGAGCTGGCCCAGGCGCTGCTGTACATCTGCGAGCAGGAGGGCAACCTGCCCATCGGCTACCGGATGGCGCGCGGCGCCGATCAGTTCTCCCGGCAGGGCAGCGCCCTCGCGCACACCTTCTTCGCCGACCTGTGCCAGCTGGGCCTGCCGGGGATGGACTGGGACTGGGCCCTGGTGCACATGCACAACGACCTGCGGCGCACCTACGGCGAGGACTTCCTGCTGCGCGGCGTGGCCCACCCGATCAGCCACACCCTCGATCTCGCCTTCGGCTACTGGTGCACGGCGAAGGTCGCCGAGCACCTGGGGGACGCCGCTCTCGTGCGGCAGTTCGCTCCGCTCGCCGCGCAGTGGGCCAACGCCTTCGACGCGGGGACCGGCCTGCTCGTGGACTCCACGTTCTACGAGGGCGGGCGGTGGAACTACTCCTTCCGCCTCGTGCACGACATGGCCGCCCGGATCGCCCTCGCCGGTGGGGACGAGGCCTTCGTCGCCCTGCTCGACCGCTTCTTCGGCTTCGGCGCCGATCAGTTCTCCCGGCAGGGCAGCGCCCTCGCGCACACCTTCTTCGCCGACCTGTGCCAGCTGGGCCTGCCGGGGATGGACTGGGACTGGGCCCTGGTACACATGCACAACGACCTGCGGCGCACCTACGGCGAGGACTTCCTGCTGCGCGGTGTGGCCCACCCGATCAGCCACACCCTCGACCTCGCCTTCGGCTACTGGTGCACGGCGAAGGTCGCCGAGCACCTGGGGGACGCCGCTCTCGTCCGGCAGTTCGCCCCGCTCGCCGCGCAGTGGGCCAACGCCTTCGACTCGGGGACCGGCCTGCTCGTGGACTCCACGTTCTACGAGGGCGGGCGGTGGAACTACTCCTTCCGCCTCGTGCACGACATGGCAGCCCGGATCGCCCTCGCCGGTGGGGACGAGGCCTTCGTCGCCCTGCTCGACCGCTTCTTCGGCTTCGGCGCCGATCCGGTGAGCCAGCCGGGAGTGCGTCCGTCCGCGGCGGAGATGGCCGCCGGCTACGCCCTCGACCGCTTCGAGGGGCTCAACAACGAGCCCGACATGGAGGCGCCCTGGTCCTACCACTACGCGGGTCGGCCCGATCGCACGGCAGAGGTCGTGCACGCCATCGTGCAGCACCAGTTCGGGACCGGCCGCGGCGGGCTGCCAGGGAACGACGACTCCGGGGGGCTGAGCTCCTGGTTCGTCTGGGCGACCCTCGGCCTGTTCCCCGTCGCAGGGCAGAACCTCGCCCTCATCTCCGCGCCGGCCTGGCGCGAGTCCCGGATCACCGTCGCCGGAGGCGCGCTGACGATCGCGACCTCCGGATTCGTCGAGCCCACCCCGGACGGCCGGCCCCAGTACGTCCGGTCCGTCCGGCTCGACGGGGTCCCGCTCGAGCGACCCTGGCTGACCGGAGCGGAGCTGCACCGCGGCGGTCGCCTGCTCATCGAGCTCGGGCCGACGCCCTCCGACTGGGGTGTCCACGTCCGCCCACCCTCCTGGCCGATGTCCGAACCGACCTGACCCACCCCCTGACCCGACCGAGACCGCCGTCCCCGACCCGCTCCCCACTCGCTGAGGACCACCGATCGGAGAACGACCATGAACAACGACCGCCGCCTCGTCCTCGTCGTCCGCGCCGACCCCGTCATCTGCGGGCACTCCGGCGAGGCCCGCAACCTCGCCGAGGCCGCCCTGGAACGCGGCTTCACCGACGTGCGCATCGTCACCTGGCCCATCGAGCGCCTCGTCGAGACGGGTCTGCCGCTCAAGCCCCTCGACCGGGTCTCGCCGTACAGCCGCGGGATCACGGTGGAGCGCCCCGAGCCGGTGGGCGACTACAAGGTGCCCGACGGCCGCTACCTCGCCGGGATCACCGGTCGCCTCGTCGAGCTCTTCACCGACGGGGTGCCCACCGTCGCCATGTCCCTGTACCTCTCGCCCCACGCCCAGGCCGTCTCGGACGCGGCGCGCATCGCCCGCTCCACCGGCCTGCCGGTCGACGTGACGACGATCGCGGAGGCCGTCGGGTCCGACGTGACGAACGTCGTGCGCGCCAGCGTCGAGGAGGACCGCCTCGGCGCCGCCGCACAGGTGCTCACCACCTACCTCGACTCCGACATCTGCCTCGCGGTCTCGCGCTACACCAAGGACCTCGTCGTCTCCGAGGCCGAGTCGATCGACTCCCGGCACGGCACCCGCTTCGCCGCGCAGCTGCGCGACCGTGTCGAGATCTCCTACCCGGCGATCGACGTCGAGGAGTACCTCGCCCGCGACGACGCGGAGACCGACGCCGCCCTGGCCCACCGCGGGCTGAGCCGCGACGGCTACGTGCTGTTCCTCTCCCGGCTCAGCCCGGCGAAGGGGGTCGAGGACCTCATCGCCGGGTACGAGCGCAGTGCGGCCGCCGGATCGGTCGACCTGGTGATCGCCGGGAACGGGCCGGGGGCCACGGCGTTCCGGGAGCGGGCAGCGGCCTCCCCGTACGCCGCACGGATCCGTTTCCTCGACGACGTCGACGACGTCGAGAAGCCTCATCTCATGGCCGGCTGCGCCGCCTACGCGCTGCCGAGCAAGCCGATGCCCGAGTTCGTCGAGACCTTCGGGATCGCCCTGGTCGAGAAGATGCTCGCCGGCGGCGGACCGGTGATCACCACCGACACCGGGGGGATCGGCGAGGCGGTCGGCGACTGCGCGATCATCGTCCCGGTCGAGGACCCGGACGCGATCGCCGCGGCGCTGGACCGCGCGGTCGTCGAGATGTCGCCGGAGGAGCGACGCCGGGCGGAGCACCGGGCGAGGCAGCACGCGAGGCAGTTCGACCGCGGCGCGGTGCTGGACGCGATCCTCGCGCAGGTCGACGCGATCACCCCGGCGCGGCTGTGGGCCGTCTGAGGCCGCTCCGGATCAGCCCTGGCGCTCGGCCGCCGGTAGGCGCGCGGCGATCAGGACGGGCGGGACGATCGCCATCGCGAGCAGCGCTGCGACGACGACGGAGCCTCGCGGCGCGGCAGGCGAGCCGACCAGGGCGAACACCGCGTAGACGAGCACGGGCGCAGCGACGACGGCCAAGGCCGACCACCCCAGGACAGCGAGTCGACGCCCGGGCGGAAGGAACCTCCGTGCGGCGTGCACCATCGCGAGGAGCCAGGCGATCATCGCGGCGAGGACCCCCGCGAGCAGCCCGAGGACGACGGCGGCCAGGTCGGCCCAGGTGTCCGTCGGTCCGGCGAGGGCGCGTTCCGCTGCGCCGACCATGAAACCGACGGCGGCTCCGACCCCGAGCGCGGCGGCGAGCCAGGCGAGGCAGTAGCCCAGGACCCCGACCGTGACCGGCACCCGTGGGCGCGGTCCGGCAGCGGTGCTCGACGGGGCGAGGTCTGCGGGCGATGAGCCGTCGGCCGAGCCGGGGACGGGTCCGGACGCGGGTTCGTGCGGGTCGTGCCGGACCGTTCCGGTCATCGGACCTCCTTGTCGTCGCACAGTAGCCAGTCCGCGGG
>NZ_JBFHHB010000103.1:0-10703 GCF_041597215.1 Actinotalea sp. | reverse complement strand
GGGTCGACGTCGGTGTGGGAGTCGAGGTCGGAGTCGGGGTGGGGGTGGGGGTCGACGTCGGAGTGGGGGTCGGGGTGCCCGTGCCGGTTCCGGTTCCCGTGCCGGTCCCGGTTCCCGTGCCGGTCCCGGTTCCCGTGCCGCCACCGGTGCCGGCGGCCGCGCCGTCGCCGGTCGCACCACCGTCCGTGACGCCACCGTCCGTGGCACCACCGTCCGTGGCACCACCGTCCGTCGTGTCGCCGTCCGTCGCGCCGTCCCCCGTCGAGGGAACCGTCGACCCGTCTCCGTCGGTGCCAGGACCTGGGTCGGCGGAGACGACGGACGTCGGTGCCGCGCCTGGCGTGCCGTCGCCAGCACCGCCGGAGAACAGTCCGAGCGCACCCGCGACGCCGAGTCCCGCTGCCACGACGAGGACGGCGGCGGCTGCGCCGAACACGCCGACCGGGGCAGCGGCCAGGAGTGCCGCGATACCGCCGGCACCCGCGGCAGAACCAGCAGCAGAACCGGCAGCGGCAGCACCTGCCGCGGCGGTACCCGTACCGGCAGCACCGCCACCTGGCGCGCCCGCCGCCCCTGCGCCACCGGCCGCGCCACCGCCGGCCGCGGCCGCTTCACCACCGTTGAGGCCAGCGACCGCTGCACCGACGGCCACCGCCGCCGCACTCGCCGCCGCCACGCCACCGGCCACGGCGCCGCCCGACCCCGCTGCGGAACCGCCGGCCGTCGCCGACTCCCCGCCGGGCGAGGCCCCGCCTGCACCGGCCGCTCCCGAACCGCCCGCTGCTCCGGTCCCTGCCGCACCGGCCGCCGCGGCACCCGCGCCGGAGCCCACCGCACCGCCGAAACCGATCCCGTGCAGGACGCCGATGCTGATCGCCCCGAGGACAAGAGGCGCGATGAAGGCACGCATCCCGTGATTGACGTCACCGAGCTCGAGCACGAGGGCGCGGCAGCGACCGCACTCGTCGAGGTGCGACTCCACGAGCGCCGTCTCCCGGGTGGCGAGACCGCCGCGCACGTAGGAGCCGAGCTTGGAGTTGACCAGCGTGCAGGCCTCGCTCTCGGGAGCGGCCAGGTGCTGCTGGAGGTACGCCTGACGCAGACCCTCCCGTGCGCGGTACGCCAGGGCGGCCACCCCGTTGGCGGTCAGCCCGAGAACCGGAGCGATCTCGGCGGCCGAGAGGCCCTCGACCTCCGTGTACCAGAGCACAGCACGCCACCGCTCGGGCAGGCTCTGGTAGGCCTGGGACACGACACCGCGCTCGAAGCCGGCCATCGCCTCCTCGTCGGAGGACTCCACGGCGATCGACGCGTTCTCGAAGGTCGCGGTGTCGTCGGTCGGGCGGGCGCGACGCGCGGCCTCGACCCGGTCCAGCGCCACGCGCCGCAGCACGGTGAAGAGGTAGGCGCGGAAGGCGACGTCCGGGCCGCCACCCTCCTGGACCGCGGCGAACACCCGGCTGAAGGCCTCGGAGACGGCGTCCTCGGTGTCGGCTGCGGAGTTCGAGTACTGCCGGGCCACGGCGCGGGCGGCGGCGACGTGGCGCTCGTAGAGGACACCGAAGGCGGCGTTCTCGCCGCTGCGGACAGCCGTGATGAGCTCGGCGTCGCTGGACACGTCCCAGGCGCTCCCGACGCTCATGCCGACCTCCCCTCACTGCCCGCGAACGACCCCGGCCCCCGCCGAGCACCTGTGCTCGGTCACCGATGACACGTCTCCACTGGAAAGAGTCTCATGGCCGTCACCAGGGCGGACCCGCCCAACGGGTGAGAAATGCCGCAGAACGACCGGGACGAGTTGCACGAGAACCACGATCCGGACCGGGTGGTGAGCCGACCCGACGACGTGACCCGTGCACCCGACCGGGTGAAACGGCGCCGAGTCGGGCGAAACCGCGTCATGACCCGGCCCGCACGCCGTCTCATCCGGCATGCAGACGAACCAGGCAACCGAGCAGACGGCCCCCTCGCTGCGCGAACGGTGGCAGGCGCAGACGGTCGAGTCCGTCTGGCTGCGTCCCGGAGACTGGTACCACCCGGCCGTCGACGCCCTCACCGAGGCGCTGACCCATGGCCTCGACGTGACAGGGGCCGCCCATCGCCTCGGCACCGTCCGCGGCGCGGCCGGCGTCGGCATCGCCGAGAGCCTCGACGACATCGCCGTGCTGTTCGGTCTGCTGGACCGCGAGCCGGGCCTCGACGCCATCCGCGCCCTGTGCGAGGGCTGGGCCGAGGCGATCGACGCGACGCCCGTCGCCGGTTCGTGCCTCGACCCCGAGTCGGGACTGCCCACGATCGAGTACCTCGGTGTCCGGCTCAGCGAGACCTACGGAACAGCGCACCGTCACGCGCACCACGCGTTCTCGACCCACTGCCTCGTCCTGGTCGACGTCGCCACCGGCGACCTCGCACCGTGGCGCCGGATGGCGCGCTCGGCCGCGATGGGGCGGGCGCTGAGCGCCGCACTCGGCACCGGCCACCCGATGGCCTCCCTCGGGGGCGGGGCGTTCGCCGTGCTCGTCGAGCGCGACTACGACCTCGGCGAGACCGTGCGCCGCGTGCGTGACCAGGTCAACGACCACGCGCACACGCTCCAGATCAGCGATCTGCTCCGGCAGCCGCCCCGCATCTGGATCGAGCCGCTTCCCGAGACGCACCAACGCGCCGTCGACCTGCTCCAGCACCTGCGCCGGTGAACCCCTGACCGGCCGCGCACGACGGAACGGCCTGCCACCTGGAGGGGAGGGCAGGCCGTTCCGTCGTGCTGGCGCGGTCCGGGGCGGGGGGCCCGCCGGTCTCAGCGGTCGTGCTGCGCCGGTCGCCAGACCACGAGCGCCCCGCTGCTCGTGACGCGGGCCGGGCGGTGGCCACGGGGAACGGCGACGACCTCACCCTTGGCCCCCGCGGCGAACACCCGGCGCCCCGGATCGACCATCGTGCGCAGCAGCTCGACCTGCTCGCCGAGGCGCTCCACCTCGCTCTCCAGCGCGAGGATCCGCTTGATCCCTGCGAGGTTGATGCCTTCGTCCTGGGACAGTCGCTGCACCTCGCGCAAGGTGGCGACATCGCGCAGGGAGTATCGCCGCCCACGACCGTGCGTCCGGCTGGGCGAGACGAGCCCCAGACGGTCGTACTGCCGCAACGTCTGAGGGTGCATCCCGGCGAGCTCGGCCGCGACGGAGATGGCGAGCACGGGTGCGTCGTACGTCATCAGCTCCTCCTGTGTCGGTCGATCCGGGCCGGTCGGCCCGTGCTCAGGTGGTGGCGCGGGCCCGCAGGTCCTCACGGACGTCTGCATCCGCTGTCGCCGCAGCGAACTGCTCGACCGCGGCCTTCGCCTCGTCCGAGAGCCGCTGCGGGACGACGACCTGCACGACCACCAGCAGGTCGCCGGCCGCCCCCGTCCCGTGCGCCGCGACACCGCGGCCGCGGACGCGCAGGGTGCGACCCGAGGGCGTCCCGGCCGGTACGCGGACCCGCACGGAGCTGCCGTCCAGCGTCGGGACGTCCACCTGGGCCCCCAGGGCCGCCTCGGCGAAGGTCACCGGGAGGGTGACCCGCAGGTCACGACCGTCGAGGCTGAAGACCGGGTGCGGCTCGACCTTGACCGCGATCACCAGGTCGCCGGGCGGGGCACCGGCCTCACCCGGCCGGCCCTTGCCGCGCAGCCGGATCTTCTGCCCGTCGCGCACACCGGGGGGGATCCGCGCGGTCACGCTCCGGCCGTCGACCGAGAGCGTGACGGTGGACCCCGCAACGGCCTGCCGGAAGGGCAGCGTGGTGGTCGCCTCGAGGTCGACGCCTGCGCGTGGGCGACGACCGAAGTTCCCCGCCGACCCCGCGGCCCCACCCGCTGCACCGCCGAAGAGGCCGCCGAGGATGTCCTCGAAGCCGGCGCCGCCCTGGGAGGAGTACCGCACGCGCTGACCGCCGCCGCCGGCTCCGGCCCCGAAGAGCCCCCCGAAGACGTCCTCGAACCCGGCGCCACCGGCGCTCTGCCGGCCACCGGCGGAGAAGCGCGCCCCGCCACCGGCCATCGCGCGCACGGCGTCGTACTGCTGCCGCTGCTCGGGGTCGGACAGCACGGCGTACGCCTCGCCGACGTCCTTGAACTTGGCCTCGGCGGCGGCGTCACCCGGGTTGTGGTCCGGGTGCAGCGTCCGCGCGAGCTTGCGGTACGCCTTCTTGATCGCAGCGGCGTCAGCATTCTTGGGCACGCCGAGGGTCGCGTAGAAGTCCTTCTCGAACCAGTCCTGACCGGTCATCGTCCTGACCCTCCCCTCGGCGTGCCCCACGTCATTCTGCTCAGCCCTCGCCCGGCTCGGCGACGGCCACCCGTGCGGCCCGCACGATCCGCTCGCCGACCTTGTGCCCCGGCTGGAGCACCTGGACGACGGTCGGCTCGGACACCTCGTCCGAGTGCGCGTGCATGAGCGCCTCGTGCACGGTCGGGTCGAACGGCTCGCCCGCCGCACCGTAGCGCTCCCAGCCGAACCGGCCGAGCGCGACCTCGAGCTTCTCGGCGATGGCGGCGAACGGGCCCTCGGCCAGCTCGCCGTGCTGCCGGGCCAGCTCGACGTCGTCGAGGACCCCGAGGAGGGCCTCGATCATCGCCACGACCGTCTGGTCACGGGCCACGAGCCGGTCACGTTCGACCCGCTTGCGGTAGTTCACGTACTCGGCCTGGAGTCGCTGCAGGTCGGCGAGGTGCTCGGCAGCCACGGCCTGCGCCGTCTCGAGCTCGAGGGCATCAGCCGAGGCCGGGGCCCCGGCGGGAGCCGTACCGGACGACTCCCGCACGGCGCCCGTCTCCGGGTCGATCCGTCGCTTGTCTGTGAACCGCGGCCGGGTGGGGTCGAGCTCCTCGTCCCCACCCGGTCCGGTGGTGGCGTCCGTCACTTGGCCTCGTCCTCGTCCACGATCTCGGCGTCGACGACGTCGTCGTCCGCGGCGGTGGCGCCCTCCGGCGCCTCCTCGGCGGCGGCAGCGCCCTCGGCAGCGGCGTCGGCGGCGTAGATGGCCTCGCCGATCTTCTGCGCGACCGTCGTCAGGGCCGCCTGCTTGGCCTTGACCTCCTCGATGTCGGTGCCCTCGAGAGCGGTGCGGAGCTCGCCGATCGCGGTGGTGACCTCGGTCTTCACCTCGTCGGGGACCTTGTCGCCGTTGTCGGCCAGGACCTTCTCGGTCGAGTAGGCCAGGTTCTCGGCCTGGTTGCGGGTCTCGGCCTCCTCGCGGCGGGCCTTGTCCTCAGCGGCGTGCTCCTCGGCCTCGCGCACCATGCGCTCGATGTCCTCCTTCGGCAGCGCGGAGCCACCGGTGATGGTCATCGACTGCTCCTTGTTGGTGCCGCGGTCCTTGGCGGACACGTGCACGATGCCGTTGGCGTCGATGTCGAAGGTGACCTCGATCTGCGGGACGCCGCGGGGCGCCGGCGCGATGCCGGTGAGCTCGAAGGTGCCGAGCGGCTTGTTGTCCCGGGCGAACTCGCGCTCGCCCTGGAACACCTGGATGAGCACGGACGGCTGGTTGTCGTCCGCGGTCGAGAAGATCTCGCTGCGCTTGGTCGGGATGGCCGTGTTGCGCTCGATGAGCTTGGTCATCACCCCGCCCTTGGTCTCGATGCCGAGGCTCAGCGGCGTGACGTCGATGAGCAGGACGTCCTTGCGCTCGCCCTTGATGACACCGGCCTGGAGCGCGGCACCGACGGCCACGACCTCGTCCGGGTTGACGCCCTTGTTGGGCTCCTTGCCGCCCGAGAGCTGCTTGACGACCTCGGAGACGGCGGGCATCCGGGTGGAGCCACCGACGAGAACGATGTGGTCGATGTCGGCGAGCTTGATCCCGGCGTCACGGATGACGGCGTTGAACGGCGCCTTGGTCCGCTCCAGGAGGTCGGCCGTCATCTGCTCGAACTGCGAGCGCGTGAGCTTGGAGTCCAGGTGGATGGGGCCGTTCTCGCTCATCGAGAGGTACTGCATGGAGATGGTGGTGCTCGTCGTGGAGGAGAGCTCCTTCTTGGCCTGCTCGGCCGCCTCGCGCAGACGCTGCAGGGCGATCTTGTCCTTGGACAGGTCGACGCCGGAGGAGTTCTTCACCTCCTTGATCAGGTGCTCGACGATGCGGTTGTCCCAGTCGTCGCCACCGAGGTGGTTGTCACCGGAGGTCGCGCGCACCTGGATGGTCGAGAAGGCGTCCTCGTCCTTGCCCACCTCGAGCAGGGAGACGTCGAAGGTGCCGCCACCGAGGTCGAAGACGAGGATGAGCTCGTCCTCCTTGCCGCGCTCCAGCCCGTAGGCCAGCGCGGCCGCGGTCGGCTCGTTGACGATCCGCAGGACGTTGAGGCCGGCGATCTGACCCGCGTCCTTCGTGGCCTGACGCTGGGCGTCGTTGAAGTAGGCGGGGACGGTGATGACCGCGTCGGTCACGGACTCGCCGAGGTACTCCTCGGCGTCCCGCTTGAGCTTGCCGAGCACGCGGGCGGAGATCTCCTGCGCGTTGTACTTCTTGTCGTCGATCGCGACGGACCAGTCGGTGCCCATGTGGCGCTTGACCGAGGTGATGGTGCGGTCGACGTTGGTGACGGCCTGGCGCTTGGCGACCTCGCCGACCAGGACCTCGCCGGTCTTGGAGAAGGCGACGACGGACGGCGTCGTGCGCATGCCCTCCGCGTTCGCGATGACGGTCGGCTCGCCGCCCTCCAGGACGGAGACGACCGAGTTGGTGGTGCCGAGGTCGATCCCGACGGCTCGTGCCATGAGTGATGCCTTCCTTCGCGGTTCTGCTCGCCGGCCGGGGCCGCGAGCGATGCTGGTCTACCTGCTGTTCCAGGCCGTGTTGAGCCTGCCGCGCTCAAGTCTGCGCCGATGGCCCATCGAGCGCAAGTTTCCCGCGCCGAAGTTGAGTCATACACACTCAACCCACAGGTCCGACCGCCCATTCCCACCGCCGGTCGCCCCGCGGGCGCTCTCCCGCACCGGTGCGGGACCCGTCCGGAACCGGTCAGGCGCTCACGAGGGAGCTGCCGGAGAAGACGAGGAGCAGCACGCAGAGCCCCGCGACGGTCATGCTGAGCCCGAAGGGTGCGCGGCTGCGCGGTCTGGTGACGGCGAGCACCCCGGCATCGACGGCGAGCACCGCGGCGACGGCCCCGACCCCGATGACCCCGAGGGCGGGAAGACCGCCGGGCGCGTGAAGGGTCCCGAGCACGCCGAAGGCGACCCCGACGACGAGCAGCGCGGGAGCGAGCTGCCCCGAACGGCGGCGGCCGATCCGGTGCGGCAGCCCGCGCACCCCCGTGGCCGCGTCGTCCTCCAGGTCGGGAAGGACGTTCGCCACGTGGGCGCCGGTCCCGAGGAACGCCGCGCAGCCCACGGCCCAGGCGGCGGCGAGCGGCTGACCCGGCAGCGTCATGACGAGGAAGACGGGGAGCAGCCCGAAGGACACCGCGTAGGGGGCCCAGGACCACACCGAGTCCTTGAGCCGCAGGTTGTAGGCCCATGCGACCGCCACGGCGACGAGGTGCACGAGCCCCGGACGCACACCCGTCGCCAGCGAGAGCGCGACGCACAGGACGGCGGCGACCACGGCGACGGCGCGCAGCAGCGCCACCGAGACGACTCCCCTGACGCTCGGCTTGTCCCGCCGGACCGCTGTCGCGTCCCGGCCGGCGTCGAGCCAGTCGTTCGACCACCCGATGGAGAGCTGGCCGGTGAGCACGGCCGCGGTGGCGAGGAGCGCGGTGCGCGCGGTCGCGCCGGTGCCGAGGAGCAGAGCCGCCGAGAGCGCGGTGACGACGGCGGTCGGCCCGGGATGGCAGGCCGAGACGAGCCCGCGCACCGTGGCCCCTGTCGACATCCGCGCCCCCTGGTCCTGCCGGCCGCGCTCGGCGGAGCCGTTCGCCCCGCGAAACGGTCGATCGGCCCGAGGCTACTGCCCGCGACGATCGGACGGACGAAGGCAGGGCCCACGCGAGGGTGCCGGGTGCGCCCTCCCCGCGCCGTACGGGTGGGCGCGTGGCACGATGCCCAGATGTCGCGCCTCCTGGCCGTGACGTCGGCGCTGCCGCCGCACGTGCACCCTCAGGCCGAGATCACCGGGATGCTCGGACCGATCCTCGCGCCCGACCCGGCACGCCGCGCCCTGCTCGAGCGGCTCCACGGGGCCAGCGGGGTGCTGACCCGGCACATGACGCTCCCGCTCGAGGCCTACGCGGACCTCGGCTCCTTCAGCCGGGCGAACGACCTGTTCATCCACCACGGGACCGAGCTGGCCGCCCGCGCCTTGGAGGAGGCGCTGGACGCCGCGGGGCTGCGACCCTCCGAGGTCGACTTCCTGCTCTTCACGACCGTGACCGGGATCGCCGCCCCGTCCATCGACGCCCTGCTCGTGGAGCGGCTCGGGCTCCGGCCCGACGTCCGTCGCATGCCGTCGTTCGGCTTCGGCTGCGCGGGCGGCGCGGCAGGACTGGCCCGCGTGCACGACTACCTCGTCGGCCACCCCGGGGACGTCGGGGTGCTGGTCTGCCTGGAGCTGTGCTCCTTGACCCTCCAGCACGGCGACGGGTCCACGGCGAACCTCGTCTCCAGCGCGATCTTCGGTGACGGGGCCGCCGCTGCCGTGCTCGTGGGGTCCGCGCACCCGGCCGGCGCCCGACACCCCAGGGAGGCCGTCGTCGTCGACAGCAGGAGCCGGCTCTTCTCCGGGACCGGTGACGCCCTCGGCTGGCAGGTCGGCGAGTCAGGGTTCCGGATCGTGCTCTCCGCCGGCCTTCCGACGGTGCTCGAGGCGCATCTCGCGCAGGAGGTCGAGGCCCTGCTCGCTCCCCACGGGCTCTCCTCCGGCGACGTCGACCGATGGGTCGTCCACGCCGGCGGACCGAAGGTGCTCGACTCCGCGACCCAGGCCCTCGGCCTCCGCCCCGAGGCACTGGACCGCAGCCGCGACTCGCTCGCCGCCGTCGGCAACCTGTCCTCCGCCTCGGTGCTGCACGTCCTGGACCTCACCCTCGGCCAGGAGCCGCTGGGACCGGGTGACGTCGCGGTGCTCATGGCCTTCGGCCCGGGGGTGGCCTGCGAGCTCGTCCTGCTGCGCGGGCCGGAGGAGGACTGAGCGATGCTGCTGCTCTTCGACCTGGTGGTCGCCGCGACCGCACTGGAACGGCTCGCCGAGCTCGTGGTCTCCGCGCGGAACGCCCGGTGGGCGATGGCCAGGGGTGGGGTGGAGCGCGGGCGAGCGCACTTCGGGGCGATGGTCGCCCTGCACACCGGGCTGCTCGTGGCCTGTGTGGCGTAGGCGCACCTGGCGGAGCGCCCCTTCATCCCGGCGCTCGGATGGACGGCGCTGGTCCTCGTGCTCGCGAGCCAGGGGCTGCGCTGGTGGTGCATCACGTCGCTCGGGCACCGGTGGAACACCCGGGTCGTCGTCGTGCCGGGCCTCCCGCTCGTCACCCGGGGTCCCTATCGCTGGTTCCGGCACCCGAACTACGTCGCCGTCGTCGTCGAGGGCCTCGCCCTTCCGCTCGTGCACACGGCCTGGGTGACCGCCCTCGCGTTCACGGTGCTCAACGCCGTGCTGCTGCTGCGGTACCGGATACCGAGCGAGGAGCGCGCCCTCGCCGAGGCGCTCGGCGGACGATGACCGCGCACGGCAGGGTCCCGCAGGTGGACGTCCTGGTCGTCGGGGGCGGACCGGTGGGCCTCGCCGCCGCGATCGAGGCACGCATGGTCGGCCACGACGTGCTCGTGGTCGAGCCGCGGTCGGGGCCGATCGACAAGGCCTGCGGAGAGGGCCTCATGCCGGGGACGCTCGCGGCGCTCCAGCGCCTCGACGTCGACCCGGACGGGCATCCGCTGCGCGGGATCGGCTACCGCGCGCCCGGGCGGGCGGTCGACCACTCCTTCGGCAACGGCCCGGGGCGAGGGGTCCGCCGCACGACGCTGCACGCCGCCCTCCTCGACCGGTGCGCGGCCGTGGGGGTCGAGCAGCGCACGGCCCGGGTGGACGCGGTCGAGATCGTCGGCGACCGGACCACCGTCACGCTGCGCATCGCCGGCGCGCAGCACGGCGCCCCGCTGCAGGTCTCCGCCCGATGGCTGCTCGCCTGCGACGGGCTGCACTCCACCGTTCGGCGCCTCCTCGGGCTCGAGCGGCCCGCCCCTGCCCGAGCGCCACGGCGGTACGGGCTGCGACGGCACGTACAGATCGCGCCGTGGTCCGACCTGGTCGAGGTGCACTGGGGGGAACGCGCCGAGGCCTATGTCACCCCCGTGGCGGAGGACCTGGTGGGGATCGCCCTGCTCGGCCCCCGCGGGACCGTCTTCGACGACGCGCTCTCGGGCTTCCCCGAGCTGGCCGCGAGGATCGAGGGCGCACCGCTGGGTGAGGTCCGCGGGGCCGGACCGCTGCGCCAGGACAGCAGGCGCCGCAGCCTCGGGCCGGTCCGCCTCGTCGGGGACGCCTCGGGCTACGTCGACGCGCTCACCGGCGAAGGGCTGCGGCTCGGGTTCGCTCAGGCGCGCGCCGCCGTCGCGACCCTCGACTCCGCATCGGACTACGAACGCGCCTGGCGGGCCGAGGGCCGGGACCACCGGCTCCTGACCCGGGCACTGGTGACCTGGGCGACGAGCCCCCTGCGCGGCGCCGTCGTCCCGGTCGCCGCCGCTGCGCCCGTCGTCTTCGGCGCCGCGGTGGACCGCCTCGCGCGC
>NZ_JBFHHB010000102.1:0-10780 GCF_041597215.1 Actinotalea sp. | reverse complement strand
GAGATGAACTCGTGCTCCGCGATCGTGGCCACGTCGCCCCTTCCGGTCGTCGTGCCCAGTATGGGCCGCGGGCTCCCTCGCCGGGAAGGTCAGGGCACGGCAACGGTGACGGTGACCCCGCCGTAGCCGTTGACGAGGTCCCTGCCCTCGACGGTGACCTCGGTGACGCCGTCCGGGATGACCACGGAGCGCTGGGTGCGGGTGAAGGGCTGCTCGGTCGCGTGGTCATGCCCCAGCTCGTGCTCCCCCAGCGTCGTGCCGTCGGGGCCGAGCACCCGCCAGCCGTCGGCGTAGCGCTCGGGCGTGTCGTAGGGCGAGGAGATCGTCACGACGACGTCGTAGCCGTCGGCGGTGGGCCGCAGCTCCACGGCAAGGACCTCGGGGAAGGGCTGATCCGCCGGAGTGGTCGGCCCCGCGGACGCGGTCGTCCCGGGGTCGCCCCGGCCGCTCGCACCCGACCGGAGGGTGGACTCGCCGGGTGCGGCACCCGAGCAGCCTGCCGCACCGACGGAGAGGAGGAGCGCGAGCACCGCGGCGCGACACGCGGGGAGCGCCGCCGGCCGCCTTCCGGCACGCACCGCTCCACGGGCTGCACTCCGGCGCACCGCTCAGCTCCCCCGGGTCGTGTGGTCGTCCTCCGCCGGCGGGAGCAGCACGAGCTTGCCGACATGGCGCTTGGCCAGGAAGGCCTCCTGGGCCTCGACGATCCGGTCCAACGGGAAGGTCTGCGCCAGCACGGGACGGATCTCCCCGCGCTCGACGTAGGAGACGAGGTCGCCGAACACGCCCTCGTCCCACGTCGTGGACCCGAACATCGTGAGGTCCTTGAGGTACAGCGTGCGCAGGTCGAGGCTCACGATCGGTCCGGCGATCGCGCCGCAGGTCGCGTACCGGCCCCCGCGCCGCAGCACCGCGAGCAGGGCAGGGACCTCCGGTCCCCCGACGGTGTCCAGGACGACGTCGACGCTCTGCTCACCGAGCGCCGCGACCGGGTCCTCGCCGCGAGGAAGGGTGCGCTCGGCACCGAGGGCGCGCAGCGGCTCGAGCTTGGCGCGGCCGGCGATCGCCGTCACGTGCGCACCACGCCGCCGCGCCAGCTGCACCAACGCCGATCCGACCCCGCCGGAGGCCCCCGTCACCAGGACCCGCTCCCCCGCGCTCACCCCCGCACGCTGGAGCATGTTCTCCGCGGTGCCGTAGGCGCACGGCACGGTGGCCAGCTCGGCGTCCGACCAGTCGCTCTCCACGGTGAAGGCCTCGTCGGCGGGGACGGCGAGGTACTCCGCGAAGGCCCCGTCGACGTCCACCCCCAACCAGACGCCCGCCTGCTCGGCCGCGTCCGCTTGTCGCATGCAGGAACGCACCAGGACCCGGTCTCCGACCCGCTCCGGGTCCACGCCGGGCCCCACCTCCACCACCCGCCCGCAGCAGTCGGCGCCCTGGATGAACGGGAAGGGCGTGGGAGCGTTCCAGCCCCCGTCGGGCCGCTGGTCGTCCTGCGTCACCGATGTCCCGGCCGTGTCGGAGGTGACGGCGGCGGAGTACCAGCCGAGCCGGGTGTTGATCTCGGTGTTGTTGACGCCCGCCGCGAGGACCCGCAGCAGCACCTCACCCGGGCCGGGTACGGGCACCGGCACGTCGCGGAGCTCGAGCCGTTCGTAGCCCCCGTTCCCGGTGGTGACGACGGCTCGCATCAGCCGGGCACCCTCGGTGGCCTCGAAACGGTCCCGCTCGGCTGTCATCCGGTCGAACCTTCCGTCGTGCGGTCAGGGCCGCCGCACGCTCGGTGCGCGATCGGCTCCCGCTGCGCCCATTGTGCCGGGGACTCCCGCGGTGGGCCCGTCCTAGGCCCAGCGGCTACGGGCACGCTGGGAGGCGAGGCGCACGGGTGCGGCGAGCAGCTCGCCGAGGGTGACACCCGCCGCGAGCCCGAGACCGACCGTGGCGGCCCCGAGCAGCACCTCGGCTCCGTCGCCGAGGCTGCCCGTGTCGTCCACGATGAGGAAGAGCCCACGGTAGATCGCCAGACCGGGCAGGAGCGGGACGATCCCGCAGGCGGAGGCCACCAGGGAGGGCACCTTGAGCCGGACGGCGAGGGACTCCGCGACGAACCCGACGAGCAGGGCCGCGCCCGCGCTCGCGACCGCAGGGCCGACGTTCAGCTCGCGCAACGCGGCGAAGGTCGACCAGGAGAGCATCCCCGCGACAGCCGCCACCAGTGCCGCGCGCGGCCGGGCGTAGGACGCGACGGCCCACGCACCCGCCACCACCCCGGAAGCCAGGACCTGCACGACGGGGCTCACCGCGTCGCCCGCGTTCTCGACGACGTCGAGCGTGACCCCCAGCCGCCGTGCGACGTCGAGCACACCACCGATGCCGACGACGATCCCGACCGTGAGCACGAGCACCTCGAAGACCCGTCCGTTCGCCGTGACGGGGAATCCGCTGATCGCGTCGTCCGCCGCGCCGACGAGGGACAGGCCTGCCAGCAGCACGACGATCCCGGAGGCCACGACGAGCGACGGGGGGATCGTGGCGAGCTCGATGGGAAGCCGCGGGACGAGCACGAAGAGCAGGACGGCGACGGCCGTGGCCACCCCCGCTCCGGCGGCCTGCAGGAAGAAGGGCGGGATCCCCCGTCGGCCGAGGGAGCGCACGACCCGGTCGATCATCGCCGTCGAGAACCCCGCCACGAGGGCCACCCACACCGTCCCGCCGAGCAGCACGGCCACCGCCGCCGCCATGAGCGAGAGCACAGCGGTCACCACGGCGGCCCGGTAGGAGTGCGGCGCGGCCAGGATGTCGTCGAGCCGCGCGTGCGCCGTCTCGAGGACCTCTGCCGCCTCCTCGTGCGGGATCGAGCGGCCCGTGAGCTCGCGCGCCAGGGCGTGGACCTCCGCGAGCCGGTGGTAGTCGGTCGTCCGGTTGCGGGCCACGCGCATGACCGTCATGGGTACGTCGGTCACACCGGGGTCGTACGACGCGGTGATCGAGGTGAAGGTGAGGTCCACCTGGCAGTCCGCCAGACCGAAGGCGCCCAGGACCCGCTGGATCGTCCCGGTCACGTCGGCGGCAGCGGCACCGAGGGAGAGCATCGCCTCGCCGATCCGCAGCCCGAGCTCCAGCACCCCGTGGACGGTCTCGGGTGCCAGCCCTGCCGTGCGCGCACGTGAGGCGACCGGGTGCAGGGGCGCGGTGCCGATGACACGGTGCGCCAGGTCCCGCACGTGCCATCGCATGCCCCCGACCCTACGTGCTCGGGACGACCCCGAGGGCAGGCCTGCGGACGGTCGCCGCCCCCCGACGGCCGAGCGACCGGCGCGTGCCGATCAGGCCCTGGTCCGCTTCGGGCCGATGGGCAGCGCGGGAAGGGGCCCCACCGAGGGCCGGCCACGCCACGGCCCGACCCGCCGCGATCCGTCGTACCGGGCGAACGGCTCCCCGTAGAGCCCTGGCCCGTGGACCTCCAGGGCGGCCAGCTGGCTGCGCGCCGCCACGTGCGCATCGGTCATCAGCGCCATGCTCTGGTCGAAGTCGACCATGGAGACCCATCGCGCGGGCGGGGCGTCGAGCACCACGACCGGCACCGCGGCGGCGACGGTGACCAGGGCGGACTCCAGCTGGTTGCGCAGCTGGATCGCGGCCACCCGCGTGAGCACGTCGGTCACGGTGCGGTAGGTGCCCCGGGGGCCCGGCACGGTGCAGTCGAGGACCACCATCGACCGCGCCCCCCGGTCGAGGGCCTCGCGAACCGGCACGGTGGCCACCGGTCCGCCGTCGACGAGCAGGTGCCCGTCGACGGTGACCGGGGGGAAGACACCGGGGATGGCTGCGCTCGCCAGCAGCGCAGGCACCAGGGGTCCGCCGTCGAGGATCCGCGCGCCCCCGGTGTCGAGGTCGAGGGTCACGGCGACGAACGGGATCTCGAGCTCCTCGAAGGTCTCCGCTCGCAGCATGTCCTCCGCTACCTGCTCGATGCCCTCGGTCCCGAGCAGGGAGTTCGTCGGCTGGGTGAGCCGCCACGCCAGACCGAGCAGGTTCCGCGGGAGGATGTCCCTGCGCTCGAGCTCTCCCCACACCGTGCGCAGGCGCGTCACTGCTCCGTCCGGTCGCTCCGCCAGCACCGCCCCGTTGAGCGCGCCCACGGAGGTCCCCACGACCAGGTCCGGGCGCAGCCCGATCTCCTCGAGGGCCTCGAGCATGCCGACCTGGACCGCGCCGAGGCTCGCGCCTCCGCCCAGCACGAAGGCGACCGGCCGTGGCAGGCAATCGACGAGGTCGCTCACGAGGGCACGGTCCCGCGGCGGTCGGGCTCGAGGAGCAGGTGCTCGACGAACCAGTCGCGGGCCAGCAGGGCCACCTCGGTCAGGGTGCCGGGCTCCTCGAAGAGGTGGGTCGCCCCGGGGACGACGACGAGCTCGTACGCGCAGTGCATCAGCTCTCCCGCCCGGCGGTTGAGCTCGAGCACGGTCCGGTCCGCGCCACCCACGACGAGCAACGTCGGTGCCTCGACCTCCCCGAGTCGCGCCCCTGCGAGGTCGGGGCGTCCCCCGCGGGAGACCACCGCCGAGATCCGCGAGCCCTGGTCGGCTGCCGCGACGAGTGCGGCTCCGGCCCCCGTGCTCGCCCCGAAGTAGCCGACCCGGACGGATGCGCAGTCGGGTCGCTCGAGCAGCCATCGCGTCGCGCCGGTGAGCCGTCCGGCGAGCAGGTCGATGTCGAAGACCTGCGCGCGGTCCTTCTCCTCGTCCGTGCTCAGCAGGTCCAGGAGCAGCGTGCCCAGTCCGGCCCGCTGCAGGACCTCGGCGACGGCCCGGTTGCGCGGGCTGTGCCGGCTGCTGCCACTCCCGTGCGCGAAGACCACGACCCCGCGGGCGGCTCCGGGGAGCGCGAGGGACCCCCGCAGCGTGATCCCTGCGACGGGGATGGCGACCTCGTCCTCGAGCCCTGGCTCGGTGGCGTGGCCGCGGTCGGCGGCGTGGCGTGACGCGGCCTCGTCGAGCAGGGCGACGACCTCGTCGTCGCTCGTGGCGCTGAAGTCCCGGTAGTGCTCACCGACGGACCGGGAGCGCCGCGGGCTGGACACGCAGACGACCTCGTCAGCACCGGGAAGCCCCGCGGCGATCTCCGGAGGGGCGACGGGCACCGCGACGACGACCCGGGAGGCGCCGAGCTGACGGGCGACGCGGCATGCCACCCGCATCGTCGAGCCGGTCGCGATGCCGTCGTCGACCACGACCGCCACGCGGTCGGTCAGGTCGATCCGGCCCCGACCGGCGCGCAGCAGGGCGACGCGCGCGTCGAGCGCTGCCCGTTCCTGGCGCTCGACCTCGGCGAGCTCGTCGTCGGAGACCCGCATGGCCGCCTGCACGCGCGCATCGAGCACCCGGGCCCCGCCCTCACCGATGGCACCCATCGCGAGCTCCGGCTGGTACGGGACGCCGAGCTTGCGGACCACGATGACGTCGAGCGGCGCCCCCAGCGCCTCGGCGACCTCGAAGGCGACCGGGACCCCACCCCTGGGGAGGCCGAGGACGACCACGTCCTGGCCGCGCAGATGCCCCACGCGACCGGCAAGGGCACGGCCGGCGTCGACCCGATCGGCGAAGATCATCGCTCGTCCTCCCGCACCCCCATCCTCCTCGCGTCGGAGCGGTGCGGCCACCGCGAGGGTCTCGCCGGGGGCGGCGCCGACCCGTGGGTCACGGCCGGAAGCTCACCACCGAACCGTCACCGAAGGTGTCGATCGAGGCGAAGAGGCGACCGCCGGACCACTCCAGGCCGGAGGGCTGGTTCAGCTCCTTCACCGTCGACACCCCGTGGCTGCGCGGAGCGATGGCCGAGATCCGGTTGCCGAAGAGCTCGGCGACGTAGACGGTCCCGTCGGGTGCCACGGCGACGTTCGTCGCGCCGGCGAATCCCGAGGCGAGGAGCGTCGCCCCACCCGTGCGCGGGTCCACCCGGTACACGGCGCCGTTCGCCCCGAGGCTGCCGTCCTCAGGGCCGCCGGGCAGCACCGAGACCACGAGGTGACCGCGGCCGTCGACCTCCACGTCGGTCGGGACCGACTCGAGCGCGAACTCGTGCCCGACGACGCACGGATCGAGGCCGAAGCCGGCTGCCGTGTCCGCATCGATCGCGACGAGGACCGGGGGCAGGACGGCGACGGTCCGGATGGCGCCGCGACGGTCGACAGCGAGGAGGGCGTTCGCACCGGCGTCCGCGACGTAGGTGACTCCGCGGCTCGTGACCGAGCCGTACGGGTGGGAGTCGATTCCTCCGGTGTACGGCTGGAGCTCCGGCGGCAGGGTCGCCGCACACTCCGGCGTCAGGCCCCTGAAGCCGTACTCCACGACCCCGTCGGGGTTGACCGCGGTCTCGTGCGCGAGGATGTCCACCGTGGTGACCGTCCCGCGACGGTCCATCCGCCGCAGGACGGCGCTGGTCGCCACGACGAAGTCCCCGGTACGTTCACCCCAGGTCAGCGTGCCGTCGGAGACCGAGACGGCGACCACTTCTCCCCCGGTGGGCCCGACGAGGTCGGTGCTCGCCCCCGAGGGGCCGACGCGGGACAGCGTCCCGCTGAAGGCCTGGCCGACATACAGCGTGCGTCCGACGACGTCGAAGGTCAGCGGGCCGGCGAGGTGCTCGGCGACCACGACCGGGTCGCTCGCGTGGTGGCCGGGGCCCCCGGCCCTGCTCCCCTGGTCCGCGGCGGCGGGGACGGCCGCAGCCGCAGCAAGGGTCGCGGCCAGGGCAGCCGCGACGGTGGTACCGACAAGTGATCGCCTCATGTCCTGCTCCTCGAGAACGGACGTCTGGCCCGTCTGGGCCTGAGCGATCAAGTGTGACGCGCGTCACGTCTTTTTGTCGATACTCGGCGCGCGACTGCCCGGTCCCTTCAGAAGGCGGCCTCGAAGGCGGCCTGCAGCTCCGGGGTCAGCTCTCCGCTGTACCCGCAGAGGTTGACTAACCCGCCCTCCCCGGTGATCAGGTACGCCCTGCCCACCTGGAAGTCGATCGTGCCGTTGAGAGCGATCTGCGCGCCGTCCGGGACGCTCACCGTCACCTCGGACGCCTCAGGCCCCGCGTACCAGCGGTCCACCCGGAGCACGGCGCCCTCGTCCGTCAGGTCCGTGACGGTGCCGGCGAAGGCGGGCGACATGCGCGCGAGGTCCTCGACGGTGAAGGCGAGGCAGATCGATGCCGCACCGCCGTCGGCGGGGAGCATCAGCTCGATGCTCTCCGCGGAGCTGCTCCCCGCGAGGAGGTCCGCCGCGACGAGCCCGGCCCCGCCGAGGACGGCGAGCCCCGCTGCTGCGACGAGCAGAGGTGTCCGCCGTGATCGTGCGACCCTCTGGTCGGCTGAGATGGTCATCGCATCCTCCCCTGGTGCTCGGGCACGGGAGGGCCGGGTCATGGGCGTCGATCGGGGCGCCCCGGAATCCCTTCCGCTACCCCTCTTGTGTCGGGAGCTCGTCGATTCCTTCAGCCGTGACCTCCGGGTGGTCAGCGGCCCCGGGCCGGCGCCGTGGAGGCGGCCACCACACCGAGGACGACGCCGACCCCGCTGAGGATCGCCAGCCAGACCACCGTCGTCGGCAGCACCCCGAAGACGAAGAGGACGAGGGCGACGCCCAGTCCGAGGAAGAGGCCCGCGAAGAAGCCGAGGATCGGACGACGCTGGACGTGGGTGCTCATGACATGCCTCCTGCCGTGGCCCGTGCCGCCCCGCCAGGAACGACCTTCGTACCGGCGAACACCGCCGAGCCCATGAGGAGCCCGACCAGACCGAGCCCCGCCCCGATGAAGAAGATCGGTGACGACGTCGGCGACCCGGTACCCGTGACGAATCCGCTCGCCTCGCAGGAACCGCCGGTCCCGGTGATCGTGCCGGTGACCGGGATGACCATGGCGCCCTGCAGCGCCCAGGTGGCGGGGCCCGGGAGGTCAGCGAGGCTCTGCACGCCGTCCCGCGTCGTCTCGCCTGCCGCGTTGTCGACCGAGCCGCTGCTCAACGGCAGCCCGGCGATGGTCACCGACCACGAGCCGTCCTGGATCACCGCGTCGGTGCTGCCACCCCATTCCACGGTGCCGTCCGGGTCGATCTGGAACGGGTCGTCCTGCGTCGCCCCCTCACCGGGCGCCTCGGCGGTGTCGAGGATGGCTCCCGAGGCGTCCTTCGAGGTGAAGGAGCCGGAGCACCCGTCGGCCTCGGCCGCCGAGGCCGACGCCGGGAAGGCGAGAACCGCGGCCACCGCTCCGGTGAGCGCCAGGACCTGTGTGCGTCTTCTCATCGCAGACCTCCCTACGCTGCCCGACCAGCGGCGGGGTCCGTGATCGGGTCCGTCTTCCGAACGTACTCCGACCGGTCGCTGCGCACCGGAGGTTCGACACCCGCTGGTCGGTGCCTCGTCTCGGAGCACAGCCCGCCCTGCGAGGATGGCCCCATGCCGAGCAGAGTGACCCTGACCCTGATGAACGCCGTGCACCGAGGCCTGATCGCCGTCTCCCGGGGGAAGGCGGGCTGGTCCATGGGCGGGATGCCCGTCCTCGAGCTCACCACGACGGGCCGCAGGTCCGGCCGGCAGCGCTCGACGATGCTCACGGCTCCCCTGACCCTCGACGAGGGCATGGTCGTCGTCGCCTCGCGGGGCGGGGACCACCAGCACCCGGCATGGTTCCTCAACCTGCAGGCCGACCCGCACGTGCAGGTCGCCGCCGGCGGCGCAGCGCCTGAGCCCATGGTCGCGCGCGTCCTGACCCCCGCCGAGCGTGCGGAGGCCTGGCCGCGGATCACCGCGCGGTACCGCAACTACGCCGGGTACCAGGAGCGCACCGCACGGGAGATCCCGCTCGTGGTGCTGGCGCCGGAGTCCTCGTCGACGCCGTGACGAGCGCCCTCGCCGAGCTCTGGGCGAGGGCGACGACCGTCCAGGCGGCGCCCGAGCGCGACGTGGTGCTCGTGACCGCTGCGGTGGCACTCGCCGCGGTCGTGCTGCCCACCGCGTGGAGCATCACCCGGCATGCGCTGACGGTGGTGCACGAGGGCTCCCACGCCCTGGTCGCCGTGCTCTCCGGCAGGAGGCTGGCCGGGGTGCGGCTGCACTCGGACACCTCCGGCCTGACGGTCTCGGTCGGCCGGCCACGCGGCCCGGGGATGGTCGCGACCGCCTTCGCGGGATACGTCGGCCCTGCGGTGCTGGGCCTCGGCGCCGCGGCGCTCCTGCGCAGCGGGTACGCCATCGGGCTGCTCTGGCTGCTGCTGGTCGCCCTTGCCCTCCTGCTCCTGCAGATCCGCAACCTCTACGGGCTGTGGGTCGTGCTCGTTGCGGGTGTCGCGCTGGCCGCGGTGAGCTGGTCCGCTCCCCTCGCGTGGCAGGTCGGGGTGGCCTACACGGTCACCTGGTTCCTGTTGCTGGGCGCCCCGCGGGCCGTGGTCGAGCTCCAGACCTCGCGGCGCAGGTCGGGCCGAGGCGGCGGGTCGTCCGACGCCGACGTGCTCGCCCGGCTGACCCATCTCCCCGCGGTCCTGTGGGTCGGGATGTTCTGGCTCGTGTGCGCGGGAGCGCTGGTGCTCGGCGGCTGGTGGATCCTCGGGATCGGTTGAGCTCAGCCGCAGAGGAGCGCGTCCACCGCGGGCGTGAGGTCGCGCACCCGGTCGCGCTTGATGGCGACGAGCGGCGAGTCTCCACCCAGCTCCGGGTTCGGTCGCAGGATCCAGGCTCGGGCGGCCTCCTCCCCCTGGACCCGGGCGATCCGCCCCCAGGCCTGGTGGGCCGCCCTCAGCCGTCTCGCCGCATCCGGACCGGGGAGCGAACCGCGAGGTGTCGCCCAGTCGACGGCGTGCTCCTTGGTCCTGGCCCCGGCCAGTGCCGCGACGGAGGCCGGGCCGAGGGCGTCGAGGAGCTCGACCACCCCGCTGCGCACCGCCGCGTCCCGCACGGCCAGCGCCGCGAGGATCTCCTCCTCGGGATCCGCTGCGGCACGCGCCTCGTCCACGGCGCGCTGCAGCTCGCCCTCGGCGCGCTCGACGGCCGTGACGGCATGCCGCACGGCGGCGAGCCGTGCCTCGGTGGTCGGAGGCCCTGGTCTCTCGGTCATGGGTCGATCGTCGCACCTCCGCCCGTCCCGCAGACGCGGGGAACCGCGCGTGCCAGAGACCTCCCGGCGGGGTGACCGGATCCGGGCTCAGCCCGCCGCGGCGAGGGCTTCCGCTCGTGCGGCGATCTCGGCCAGGTCCCGACGCATCGCGCGACGCGTGACGAGCAGCCCCAGGCGGCCGAGCACCGCCATCATCACCCGCGAGCCCACGGACGGACGGACGAGCTCGGCTCCGAAGACCATCCGTAGCTCCGTGCCGGTGCCCGACGGCGTGAGGGTGAACCTGGTCGTGTAGGTGACCCCGTCGGACACCGCCTCGACCGTCGTGGACCGGGCGGCGTCGGCTTCCGTCACCCACATCTCCTCGGTGCTCTCCTTGCCCAGCATCGTCCGGGTCTCGCGCCACCGGAACCCCGGGGCGTACTCACCGGGGGTGAGCACCTCGATCCGGCTGACGCCCGAGAGGGTCTGCGCCGCTCCGTCGATGTCGGTCAGCACGGCCCAGATCGCGCCGGCCGGAGCGGCCACCTGCTGACTCAGCTCGAACTGATGCGTCATGTCTGACCGTCCTCCGCCCGGGATCGTCCGGCCAGCCTGTCACGATCCGGCTCGCGATGGACCGGGAGCCCGTCCGTCGCGGCCGTCGACGGGCTCGCCCCGGCCGCGGGAGTCGGTC
>NZ_JBFHHB010000101.1:0-10806 GCF_041597215.1 Actinotalea sp. | reverse complement strand
GCCGGCGGGACCGGCAGCACCACCGGTCCCGCCGGCCGGACGCACCCCTGCCTGACCGACCTCCGACGACTGCGAGACAGACATGACCACCGCGCCCGACGGCGGCCGCGTTGCCGAGCTCGCTCGGCAGAGCCACCGAGTGATCACCGCGCTCCAGCACCCCGGTGGCGCCTACCCCGCGTCCCCGACGTTCTCGGCCTACCGCGGCTACGCGTGGCTCCGGGACGGGGCGTTCACGGCCGAGGGGATCTCCCGGTACGGCGACGTGACGTCCGCCTCCCGGTTCCACGACTGGGTGGCCGGGGTCCTGGCCGATCGTGCCGAGGTCGTCGCCACGCTCTGCCGGGACGCCGCCGATGGTCGCGAGATCCCGCTCGACCGGATGCTGCCGACGCGCTTCACCTTCGACGGCGGGGCCGGTTCCGACCCGTGGTGGGACTTCCAGACGGACGGCTACGGGACCTGGCTGTGGTCCCTCGTCGAGCACGCCGGTCGCCATGGACTCGACCTCGAGCGGTGGCGCGCCGGGATCGAGGTGGCCGTCGACTACCTCACGACCTTCTGGTCGCGCCCCTGCTACGACTGGTGGGAGGAGCACGTCGAGGAACGCCACGTCTCGACCCTCGGGGCGATCCACGCCGGCCTGACGGCCGTCGCGCGGGTGCCCCTCCTCGACGAGTCGCGCAGGGCGGCCGCCGGCCGGGCCGCCGACCAGGTCCGGGAGCGCGTCCTGGCGGAGGGCACCACGACGGGCCGCGCGAGCGACCACGGCGCCCCGCACCTGGCGAAGTGGTTCGGCTCGGCGCAGGTCGACGCCTCGCTGGCCGCCTGCGTCGTCCCCTTCGGGCTCGTCGAGCGGGGTTCAGCCCTTGCCACCGCGACGCTCGACGCCATCGCCGTCGACCTCGAGGTCGACGGCGGCGTGCACCGGTTCCGGGCGGACGTGTTCTACGGGGGCGGCCAGTGGTTGCTCCTGGCCTGCCTGCTCGGCTGGAACCGGGCCGCCGCCGGCGACCGCGAGGGGGCGCTGCGGAACCTGCTCTGGGTCGCCGACCAGGCCGACCCGGACGGGCACCTGCCCGAACAGGTCCCCGGCCATCTGCTGCACCCCGAGGCCAGGGCCGAGTGGGTCGACCGGTGGGGCGAGGTCGCCTCGCCGCTGCTGTGGTCGCACGGCATGTTCCTCATCCTCGCCGACGAGCTCGGCCTGCTCCCCGAAGGGCCCCTCCGATGACCGCAGCACCGTCCGCCCCCGTCGCCGTCCCCTGGGTCCGGCACTCGCCCTACGGGGTCGAGCACCCCTACGCGACCTCGGCCGACCAGCGGGTCCCCGTCCTGCCCCTGGCGGGCGAGCAGGTCGTCCTCGGCGTCGTCGCCGCACCCGAGGTCTCGGCGATCTCCTGCGAGTGGCAGGAGGCCGAGGGGCCCGGCAGCGTCCTCCCGCTCGCACCGGCCGGCACCTCCGACGCCGATGCGGCCGCGCTCGCGGGCGGCGAGGGGCACCTGGCCGAGGCGCAGGCCGCCCAGCTCGAGGCCGACGGCGCCTGGTCCGTCCGCACACCTCCGCTGGTGGCCGGGGTCACCTACCGGTACCGCTTCGTCGCGCGGTCGGCCTCGGGCGGCGAGCACACCACGCCGTGGTTCGAGGTCGCCGCTGCCGTCTGGGACAGCGACGGGGGCAGCCTCACCCTCGACGGCGAGGTGGACCACCCGCTCCTGGTCCCGGGAAGCGTGCGCTGGCTGCGTGGCCCGGGTGGGGTGGCCCGGGTGCGTTTCGCCCTGCGCCTGGAGCCGCAGGAGCACGTCGTCGGGTTCGGCGAGCGCTTCGACTCCGTCGACCAGCGCGGGCGCCGGCTCGATGCCGTCGTCTTCGAGCAGTACAAGTCCCAGGGGCGCCACGGGCGCACCTACCTGCCGATGCCCTTCGCGCACGTCATCGGTGGCGAGGGGTGGGGTCTGCACGTGCGGACCACCCGCCGTACCTGGTTGGACGTCGGGGGCTCGCAGCCGGACCGGCTCGTGGTCGAGGCGGACCTCGGCGGCGCCGAGCGCGAGCGGCTCGACGTGGGGATCTACCGCGGCGAACCCGAGCAGGTGCTCCGGGCGTTCGGTGACGAGGTCGGGCGGGCGGAGGAGCTGCCCTCGTGGGTCTTCCGGCTGTGGGCCTCCGGCAACGAGTGGAACACCCAGGCGATCGTCACGGAGCGGATGGACACCCACCGCGACCTCGGCATCCCGGTCGGCGTGGTCGTCATCGAGGCGTGGAGCGACGAGCAGGGCATCACGATCTTCCGCGACGCCCGGTACCGCGTCACGACCGACGGCTCAGCGCACGAGGCCGGCGACTTCACCTACCCGCCGGACGGCGCCTGGCCCGACCCGAAGGCCATGATCGACGACCTGCACTCCCGCGGGATCAAGGTCGTCCTGTGGCAGATCCCGCTGCAGAAGACGGAGGTCGACCTCGGCCCCGACGTCCCGCAGGACAGCCAGGTGCTCGTCGACGGCAGGGCGATGGTCGCCGGCGGGCACGCGGTGCTGGAGGCGGACGGCTCGCCGTACCACAACAGGGGCTGGTGGTTCCCCCGGTCGCTGATGGCGGACCTGTCGACCCAGCGATCCCGGGACTGGTGGACGGCCAAGCGGCGCTACCTCGTCGAGGACCTCGACGTCGACGGTTTCAAGACGGACGGGGGCGAGCACGCCTGGGGCCACGACCTGCGCCACGGCGACGGCCGCCGCGGCGACGAGGGCAACAACCTCTACCCCGTGCACTACGCGCGAGCCTTCGGCGACCTCCTGCGCTCGGCCGGCAAGGCCCCCGTGACGTTCTCCCGGGCCGGCTTCACCGGGTCCCAGGCGCACGGGGTCTTCTGGGCGGGCGACGAGGACTCGACCTGGGAGGCGTTCGCGCACTCGGTGACGGCCGGTATCACCGCCGCCGCCTGCGGGATCGTCTACTGGGGCTGGGACCTCGCCGGGTTCTCGGGGCCGGTGCCCGACGCCGAGCTGTACCTGAGGGCCGCGGCCGCCGCGGCCTTCATGCCGGTCATGCAGTACCACTCGGAGTTCAACCACCACCGCCGGCCGCTGCGCGACCGCACCCCGTGGTTCGTGGCGGAGGTGAACGACGACCCGACGGTCGTCGAGGTGTTCCGTCGGTACGCCGAGCTGCGCGAGCGCCTCGTCCCGTACCTCGCCGAGCAGGCGCGCGCGACCATCGCGACCGATCGGCCGCTGATGCGGGGGCTGTTCTTCGACTGGCCGACGGAGCCCGCTGTGTGGCAGGCGCCGGGCCAGTTCCTGCTCGGCGACGACCTGCTCGTCCACCCGGTCACGGAGCCGGGCGCGACGACCTGGCGCACCTTCCTGCCGCCGGGCAGCTGGGTCGACGCGTGGACCGGTGAGGTCCACGAGGGTGGCCGGACCGTCGAGCGGCCGGTCCCGCGCGACGTCGTCCCGGTCTACTGCCGCGCCGGGCGCTGGGCGGAGCTGCGCGGGGTGTTCGCCCCGACGGCGGATCCCGTGGGCTGAGGGCCGCGGCTGCCGATCAGGGCCGCACGGCGGTCAGCGGCCGCTCCATGAAGAGCACCTGAGCCATGAGGTCCGGCGGGTACTGGTGGTAGGGCGCGCACTCGGTGAAGCCCAGCGAGCCGTACATCGCCACGGCCTCGGTGTTGAGCCTGCCCGTGTCCAGCCGCATCAGGCCGAACCCCGCCTCGCTCGCACGGGAGATGAGGGCCTCGCAGAGCAGCCTTCCGGTGCCCTGCCCCTGGAAGCGGGTGGGGACGAAGAGCCGCTTCATCTCGCAGGAGCCGTCGTGCAGGTCGCGATAGGCGATCGCTCCGGTGACCGCCCCTGCCCGGACGGCGAGCAGGGTCAGCCCCTCCGGTGGGCCGTAGGCGGTGGACAGGTGCGCGAGCTCGGCGTCGAGGGCCTGGTGACCCGCCACCGAGTCGGTGAGCCCCGGGTGATCGGCGTAGCGGTCCTCGAGCCACGTCCAGTACTCCCGGATGAGGCCGGCGAACTGCTCGTACTCGGCGGGCGTCGACGCCGCCACGATCTGCTCCGTCATCCGGCCATCGTGCCATCGCGGCGGAGCGGCCGGGCCGCCCGGGGGCGATCGGCAGCCTGCCCGGCCGGAGCCCTCACGCGCGGGCCCGAGCTGCCGATCATGCTGTCGACGGCACCGAGCCGTCCCGCAGGGGAGGCGGCGTCATGGGTGGTTTCCGCACACGGCTCATCGCGAGCTACGTGCTGTGCATGATCTTCATCATCGTCCTCGCGGGGGTGGGGATCTCCGGGGTGCGGACCGTCCTCGCCGCGTCGGGGGAGGTCGCGGCCGAGGCGGCGGCCGGGGCGGTCCGCGTCCTCGTGCTCCTCGTCGTCGTCGGTGGCCTGATCGCGGTCTTCTGTGCGCGCTGGCTCGTGCGCCAGGCCTCGGTGCCGCTCCGTCAGCTCAACGAGCTGTGCGAGTCCGTCGCGGCCGGTGACCTCTCGAAGCGGGGGACCTGGGCGGCGCGGGACGAGTTCGGCGACCTGGTCCGTGGCTACAACGACATGGTCGACGCGCTCTCCGCCACCCTGGACCTGGTCTCCGTCAACGCCCGTTGCCTCACCGCAGCGGCGGAGGACGTCGCTGTCTCCGCAGGGGAGATCCGCGGGCGGGCAGGGGACTCGGCCGCGCGTGCGGAGGCCGTGGCTGCCTCCGCCGAGCAGGTCTCCACGAACGTCCGCAGCGTGGCCTCGGCGACCGAGGAGATGAGCGCATCGATCCGGGAGATCGCGCACAACACCAGCGCCGCCGCCGGGATCGCCTCGGACGCCGTCGACGCCGTCGGCACGGCGACCAGCACGGTGAGCCGTCTCGGCGCCTCCTCGGCGGAGATCGGCGACGTCGTCAAGGTGATCACCTCGATCGCCGAGCAGACGCATCTGCTCGCCCTCAACGCGACCATCGAGGCGGCGCGGGCCGGGGATGCGGGCCGGGGGTTCGCCGTCGTGGCGGGCGAGGTCAAGGAGCTCGCCCGCGAGACGGCCAAGGCGACGGAGGACATCGGCAGGCGGATCGACACGATCCAGAGCGATGCGGGTGCTGCGGTCTCGGCCATCGCGGTGATCTCGACGATCATCGAGCGGATCGACGAGACCCAGACGACGATCGCCTCCGCGATCGAGGAGCAGACGGCGACGACGAACGAGATGAGCAGGAGCGTGACGGAGGCCGCCCTGGGGGCCGGGGAGATCGCGGAGAGCATCGACGCGGTCGCCGTGGCCGCGTCGGCCACCAACGACGAGGTCGAGGCCAGCCTCGCCTCGGCCTCCGAGCTGAACCGGATCTCGGCCGAGCTCTCGCAGACGGTCGCCCGCTTCGTCCTGTCGCCGGCGTCCCGGTCCGCTGCCGGCGCCGAGCCGTCCGTGCGCGAGCAGCAGGTCACCGTGCCCGCTGCTATCCCCGAGAGGCGTGTCGACCTCGTCGGTCGACGGTGACGCCGATCCCGTGACGCACAGCCGTCGCTGCCGGTCGAGCCGTCCCTGGACCCACGGCACCGGACCTGCTCGGCGGCGAGGTCAGGTCCTGAGGCCCTCGATCGCCTGGACCAGGCCCGGGCTGAGTCGATCCGTCGGCCAGTCCGGGTCGGCAGCGGCGAAGCGCCAGCTCGTCGCGTAGTCCACGCTCGCGCCCGGGGCGAGCGCCCCGTACGCGCCCTGGTTCTCCATCTCGATGTAGTCGCGCTCCAGGTCGACGTAGATCTCGAGCTCGGCCTGTCGGGGGGCCGCCTGGGCGGGGGTCAGGTCGGGGAAGCTGCGCAGCACCAGGGTGCCGCGGTGCAGGTGGGCGAGCCAGCCGCGGGCGTCGGCGAAGTACTTCGAGGTCGTGCCGACCTCCGGCACGACGAGGCTCGCGAGCGCGCCGTCGACGCTGACCCCTGCGAACTGCCCGGGCAGGTCCCGGTGCCGGTACCAGCACGGCGGGTCCTCACGGTGCTTGATCACCCGGTCCTCGTCGGTGAAGGCCTCGCCCTCGGCCCAGACGAGCAGTCCCTCCCGCGCGGCCCTGGTGACCTGCCACGGAGCGAGCCACTGCTCGGTCGTCCAGACGTTGGTGAGGCGGAACGCGAGATCGAGGCCGTCCCGGGTCACCGTGATCCGCCGCTCGGCGACGAGGCCGACGCTCGGGTCCGGGGCGCTGCGCAGCGTGACCTCGTGCGCGGAGAGCGCGGTGACCTCGTAGCTCCCCGCGTCGAGCACGGGCGGCGGCGGCCAGTCCCACCGCGCCTGCGGGCTGGGCCAGAAGGTGTCCCCGAAGAAGCCGTGCGGCAGCCCGGGAGGCAGCAGCAGATCCACCCCGCCGAAGCGCACGCGGGCGAGCCGGCCGCCGACCTCCGGCAGCACCGTCACCTCGACGGCGCCCCGGTCCAGGACCAGGGCGCCGTCCTCAGAGGTTGCGACCACTCAGTCGTCCTGCCCGGTTCCCCAGTTCTCGATGACGTAGTCCATGTCCTTGTCCCCGCGGCCGCTGAGGTTGACCAGCACGGTGCCGGTGCCCATCTCGCGGGCGGTGACCAGGGCGTGCGCCACGGCGTGCGCGCTCTCCAGGGCGGGGATGATCCCCTCCTTGCGGCTGAGGGCGAAGAACGCGTCGCGGCACTCGTCGTCCGTCGCGGTGACGTAGCGCACCCGACCGGTGTCCTTGAGGTGGCTGTGCTCGGGTCCGACGCCCGGGTAGTCCAGACCGCTCGCGCAGGAGTAGACGGGCGAGGGCTGCCCCTCCTCGTCCTGGAGGAGGTAGCACTGGAAGCCGTGGATGACGCCGGGGGTGCCGTAGGTCATCGTCGCCGCGTGCTCGCCGGTCGTCGTGCCGCGGCCGAGCGGCTCCACGCCGATCAGCTCGACCGGGTCGTCGAGGAAGGCGGAGAACATGCCGATCGCGTTGGAGCCGCCGCCCACGCACGCCTCGACGACGTCGGGCAGGTTCCCGGTCATCGCGTGGAACTGCTCGCGGGCCTCGATGCCGACGACCTTCTGGAAGTCGCGGACCATCATCGGGAACGGGTGCGGCCCGACGACGGAGCCGATGCAGTAGATCGAGTTCTCGTAGTCGGCGAGGTACGCCTCGAACGCGGAGTCCACGGCCTCCTTGAGGGTGCGCAGCCCGTGCTTCACCGGGACGACGGTCGCTCCGAGCAGCTGCATGCGGCTGACGTTGGGCGCCTGCTTGGCGATGTCGACCTCGCCCATGTGGATCTCGCACTCGAGCCCGAAGTGCGCAGCCGCGGTGGCCAGGGCGACCCCGTGCTGCCCGGCTCCCGTCTCGGCGATGAGCTTCTTCTTGCCCATGTACTTGGCGAGCAGGCCCTCACCCATGCAGTGGTTGAGCTTGTGGGCTCCGGTGTGGTTGAGGTCCTCGCGCTTGAGGTAGATCTGCGCGCCGCCGTTCTGCAGCGAGAGGGTGCGGGCGTGGTAGACGGGCGTCGGGCGGCCCTGGAAGTGCGTGCGGATGTAGCGCAGCTCGTTGATGAACGCGGCGTCGTTCTCGATCTCGTGATACGCCTGCGTGATCTCCGCGAAGGGGCCCTCCAGCTGGGGCGGCAGGAACTGGCCGCCGTACGCCCCGAAGAAGCCGTTCGCGTCGGGGACGGTCGTGCGCCGGACACTCTCGCGCGTGCTGCTCTGCTCGCTCATTCCACACCTCGGGTCTCGTTCGTCGGGGGCCGTGACCACACCCTAGAGAAGTCCACGGGACCGGGGCCGGGACCAGCTGCACCGTGGTCAGCGCGCCCTCCTGCGCCTACTGCCGCTGTCGGAGGTCGCGCCGGGAGAAGGCCGGGACGGACAGCGCGAGCAGCACGACGGTGATCGCCGCGAGCAGCAGGGCGTCGGGGACGTCGAGACCGTTCACCAGCGGGTCGCTGTTGAGGTAGTAGTGGAAGGGCGAGAGCCCGCCCCACCACGCACCGTTGATCTGACCGAGCGAGTTGAGCACGTGGAAGCCCACGGCGGCCCCCGCGGGGACCGCCGTCGCGATCCGCACCAGACCGGTGGCGGCGCTGAGCAGCAGGGCGAGCGCACCGAACACGAGGCTGACCAGGGTGGCCAGCAGGCAGGTCGCCGCGATGTTCGCCAGGTTCATCCCCAGACCGCCGACGAGGGACCCGACACTCACTCCCGCGAAGGTCGCCGCCCCGACCACCACGGCGTACAGCACCATGGTGAGCATCTTCTCCAGCACGACGCGGCTGCGCGGCACGGGGTTGGCCAGGAGCAGGGCGATCGTGCGGGCGTCCTCCTCGCCGGCGAGGGCCTTGGCGCCCACCGCGACCGCGACCACGATGATCGCCAGCGGCGTCATCATGCCGAAGGTCTCGACCTGGTAGTACCCCTCGGGGGAGCTGAGGTTGCCGCCGCCGAAGAACACCAGCAGGCTCTCCGGCAGGGCGTTCTCGATGTCGATCGGCAGGCTCCGGATCGCCGCGAAGAGCGGGCCCATCATCACGCCCATCATCCAGAACATGGCCGTGACGACGATCACCAGCAGCACCTGGTGCTCCGAGGCGGTCTTGACCCAGATCCGTGAGACCCGGGCCGATCCGGCGATCCGGTCCGCGAGCCTCTTGGTCACCGGGTGGGTGCGCAGCCGGTCCAGCAGCGTCGTGCCCACGGAGCGGTTGCGCAGGTCGCGTCGCGCCAGCCCGAGGTCGGCGAGGAGGTAGAGCGCGACGCAGCCACCCAGCAGCACCGCCACATGCGCCCAGCTGACCCCGGTGAGCAGGGGCTGGTCCCCGCTCAGGTAGTACCAGGGGAAGATCTGCGCCGCGTCCTCCGCCCCGCTGACCAGCGGGAGCAGGCCGGTGCCGAAGAAGCCGAGCACCATGACCGCCGTCGCGCCACCGGCGGCGGCACCGCGACTCCCCGTCCACGCGCCGATCGCCAGGGCCAGGGCGCCGTAGAACAGGGCGCTGGCACCGAAGTGCAGGCTGAACGCCCCGACGTGCAGCCCGGTGACGTTCACGTCGAGGACGACCGGGGCGAGCACACCGGCACCCCACAGCAGTGCCGTCGTCGCGGCGACGATGGCCACCAGGCCGGCCGCCTTCGCCGCGAGCACGCGCCGTCGTCCGATCGGGTTGGCCAGGAGCACGCCCATCGTCCCGCGGCCCTCCTCGCCCGCGATGAGCGAGGTGCCGACGGCGATCGCCACGCCCCCCATGGTCAGTGCGCCGTAGGCGTTGAACACCGCGGAGTAGGCGAGGCTCGCGACGTCGGCGCCCTCGGGGATGCCGATGATCGCTCGTAGGGCCGGCGGGAGGCTGTCGTAGATGCCGACGTCCATCGACCGGTACGCCGCCATCGCGAGGATCAGCAGGGCGGCGAGGCTGGCACTGGCGATGGTCGCGCCACGCCAGCGGTCGCGCAGCGTCATGCCGGTGACGGCGGCGGTGGCCGTGGCGGTGCTCATGAGAGCACCCGTGCCTCGTCGGCACCACGGTAGAAGCGCAGGAAGATCTCCTCGAGGTCGGCCTCCTGGGTGGACAGGTCGAGCAGCTGGTGGTGGGCCGTGACGGCGGCCAGGAGCGTGTCCATCCGGCCGGAGTAGGAGAGCGCGACGCGGTGCCCGTCGACGGTGACGTCGGCGGTACCCGGCACGGCGAGCAGGACCGCAGGATCGGCGACCCCGTCGAGGTCGAGCTCCACCCGCCGGGTCGCCTTGGTGCGCAGCCCGGCGACGCTCTCCAGGGCGATGAGCCGACCGGACCGGATGATGCCGACCCGGTCCGCCACGCGCTGGACCTCCGAGAGTGTGTGGCTCGACAGGAAGACCGTGCGGCCCTCGTTCGCGAGCTCACGCATCATCGTCTGCAGCTCGCGCTGGACCAGCGGGTCCAGCCCGGCGCTCGGCTCGTCCATGAGGACCAGCTCGGGCCGGCTCATCAGGGCCTGGATGATGCCCACCTTCTGCCGGTTCCCCGAGGACAGGTCGCCGACCTTCTTGTCCAGGTCGGCGTCGAGCCGCTCGGCGAGCGAGCGGACGTAGTCGCGGTCCACCCCGCCGCGCAGGTTCGCGAAGTAGGTCAGCGTGTCCCGCCCGGTCAGGTTGGGGTAGAGCGCCAGGTCGCTCGGCAGGTAGCCGATGTGCCGGCGGATCTCCACGCTGTCCCGGTGCGAGTCCATGCCGAGGACCGTCGCGGTGCCGGCCGTGGCACGGATCTCGTCCATGACCGTGCGGATCATCGTCGTCTTGCCTGCACCGTTGGGCCCGAGGAACCCGAAGACCTCACCCGGTCGCACGTCGAGGTCGAGGTCGACGAGAGCGCGGACCTCGCCGTAGTGCTTCGTCAGGCCCTCGGTGCGCAGTGCACTGGTGGCCTCGCTCGTCGGGGTCATGAGGGTTCTCCTTCACTCGGTGCGGGAGTGGTCGTGGGCGGGGCCGTCTCCGGTGCCGCCGCGTGCAAGGACCTGGCCATCTGCTCGGCGAAGTCCTGAGTGAACAGTCCGTGCGCGTACAGCTCGTGCACCGGGCCGAGGTACGCGGCGATCGAGGGCAGGGTCCCCAGCCGGTCGGCGGTGAGGTCGACGCCGAGCAGTCGGTGCAGGTGGCTGTTCAACGCGAGCGCGCCGAGCCCCCACAGGGTCAGCACGACGGCCCGTCCGTGCGGGTCGGCGCTGGGCCGCAGCATCCCGGAGCCGACCCCGCGCGCGAGGTAGGCCTCGGCGTCGGCCACCATCTCGTCGACCAGGTGGGCGACGGCCGGTGAGCCCTCGGCGAGGGTCGCGGCGAGGTAGGCGGCGACGGGGCCCATCCCG
>NZ_JBFHHB010000100.1:0-10946 GCF_041597215.1 Actinotalea sp. | reverse complement strand
CGCCTGCGGGGTGCGGCGGTGCGACTACACCGTCGCCTCACGTGTCACGGCTGCGGCTGGATCCCGCCGTTGGCGCTGTCGTAGACCCAGGTCTTGCCCGAGGCCGAGACGGCCGTCAGCGTGTAGTCGTCACCGGCGTTGGGCACGGCGGTGATGTCGGCAACGCCGCCGTCGTAGTTGCCACCCTCGGAGTACTTGAAGCCCACCGCCTCCAGGTCGGCGATGTTCCCGGTGTAGACACCCTCGTCGGTCAGGTACGTCTCCTCGGCCGTCGCGGCGTTCTTGAGGTCGGACTTGATCGCGGCGTCCCAGCCCTTCTGGCGCTGGTTGAGGAACACCGGGATGGCGATGGCGGCGAGGATGCCGATGATGATGATGACGACGAGGAGCTCGATCAGGGTGAAGCCCTGCTCCTTCTCGTCCATGGACTTGCGGATGCGAGCGATCATGTGACTGCCCTTCGTTGTCGGTCTCAGTTCCCGGCTGCCCGCCGGTGTGCGGTGGTACCCCTTGGTCTTCGGGACCCTTGCCTGCTGACTTGACCTTCGAGGCGGTCGGCTCGGCCGGATTCACCCGCTCGGCTCAGGACGAACCGGACTTCTCGTGAGATCCCGCTTCCATGTCCGGCGACGGGGCGAAGTGGATGGCCCGCTGCTACGGCGCGGCCCGCCGGCCCGTCATGGACAAGGCGCACCCACCCGCGGGTCGGTGCGCCTCAGGTGCTCAGGACCTCGGGCCTCAGGTCAGCGCAACAGCACCGGCACAGGCGAGCGTCGCGCCCGGCTTGTGCGGATTCTGCAGGCCGCCGTTTCCGCTGTCGTAGACGATCACGCGCGTCGATGCCGAGGTCGCCTCGATGCAGAAGGTCCCGGCACCGATGGCGGCGCGGATCTGGGCGACTCCGCCCGAGTAGTTGGTCGCAGCCGAGAAGCGCAGGCCCTCGGCGGCGAGGTCGGCGAGGGCAGAGCTGTAGCCGCTCGCGTCGGTGGCATAGGCCTCCTGGGCTGTCGCTGCGTACTTCAGGTCGGACGTCACAGCGGCGTCCCAGGCCCTCTGTCGCTGCGCCAGGAACACCGGGATGGCGATGGCGGCAAGGATGCCGATGATGATGATGACCACGAGGAGTTCGATCAAGGTGAACCCCTTCTCGCCGTCCGCTCGTGCACGGAGCCTCGGTTCCGTCATGGCTGTTCCCCCAGGTGCTCGCGCCCGTTCCCGACCTCATGGCCGGACCGGACGGTCCGGTCATCCGATCAGGTCGAAGATCTTGAAGATGGGCATGTACATCGCGATGATCATGCTGCCGATGATGGCTCCGATGATCGCGATCATCAGCGGCTCGATGAGCGAGGTCAGCGCCTCGGTGGTCGCCTCGACCTCCTGGTCGTAGAACTCCGAGATCTTCTCCAGCATGGTGTCCAGCGCCCCGGTGTCCTCACCGACGGCCATCATCTGCACCACCATCGGCGGGAAGACCTTGTGCTGGCTCAACGGACCGGTGAGCGACTGCCCGGACCGCACCGAGTCGCCGATGTCCCTCGCCGCCCGCTCGAGCACGACATTGCCGCTCGTGGCGCCGACGATGTCGAGCGACTGCAGGATCGGGACGCCCGCATGCACCATCGTGCCGAAGTTGCGCGTGAATCGGGACACGGCGATCTTCTGGAAGAGCGGGCCGAAGACGGGCATCTTGAGCTTGATCGGGTCCAGCTTGTCCCGCACGGCCTGGTCGTTCTTGTGCTTCCCCCACCACACAGCGAAGGCGATGGTGACCACCAGGAGGACGGGGGCCGCCCACTTCATCATCTCCGACATGGTCACGAGGATCTGGGTCGGCAGCGGGAGCTCTCCCCCGAGCCCGTCGAACATGCTCGCGAAGACCGGAACGATGAACAGCAGCATGCCGACGGTCGCCAGGATGGCCATGACGAAGACCATCACGGGGTAGGTCATCGCGCTCTTGATCTTGCCGCGGAGCTTGACCTCGGCCTCGAAGTTCTCGGCGATCGACACCAGCACCGTGTCGAGGAATCCACCGACCTCGCCGGCCTTGACCATGTTGATCATCAGCGGGGGGAAGATCAGCGGGTGCTTGCCGAGCGCGGCGGACAGCGAGACGCCGGTCTCGACGTCGGTGCGCACCTGGCCGACGACGCGTGCCAGGGCGGGGTTCTCCGTCTGCTCCGCGAGGATCGACAGGGACCGGATCAGCGAGAGCCCCGCGTTGATCATCGTCGCGAGCTGGCGCGCGAGCACCGACACGTCCTTGAGTCCGACCCTGTCCTTGAGGAACGGGATCGAGATCTCCTTCTGGAGGCCTCCGCTCTGCACCTCGGAGATGGAGATGGGCGCGAGGCCCATCGTCCGCAGGCGGCCGGCGACCGCCGCCTGGTTGCTCGCCTCGATCTTGCCCTTGACGACCTTTCCGCTGCGGTCGCGGACCGCGTACTCGAAGGTCTTCCCCGCCGTCGCGGTTGTCGTCGCCATCAGCGCATCACTCCCTGTCCCCCACCGAGACCGTCGGACAAGGTGACCGAGCCGAGCGGGTCACCGCCGCTCATCGCCCCCATGCCCGTGCCGCCGCCCTTCTGACCGAGTCGACCGGTCAGGCGGTTGAAGTCGGCGACGTGGTGGCACTTCTCCACGCCGACCTCGTAGGTGATGGCACCGGTCTTGACGAGCTCGGCCAGGTGCTGGTCGAGGGTGTGCATGCCGAGCTGGGCGCCCGCCTGCATGGCCGAGTAGATCTGGTGCGTCTTGCCCTCGCGGATGAGGTTGCGGATGGCCGGAGTCGCCAGCATGACCTCGGTCGCCACGGCGCGGCCCTTGCCCGAGGCCTTCTTGCACAGTGTCTGGCAGACGACTCCCTGCAGCGCGGAGGCGAGCTGGGTGCGGACCTGGTCCTGCTGGTGGGCCGGGAACACGTCGATGATGCGGTCGATCGTCTGCGCGGCGTCCTGGGTGTGCAGGGTCGCGAAGACCAGGTGACCGGTCTCGGCTGCCGTCAGGGCGACCGAGATCGTCTCCAGGTCGCGCATCTCCCCGACGAGGATGATGTCCGGGTCCTGGCGCAGCACGTGCTTGAGCGCGTTGGCGAAGGAGTGCGTGTCCGCACCGACCTCACGCTGGTTGATCAGCGACTTCTTGTGCCGGTGCAGGAACTCGATCGGGTCCTCGACCGTCATGATGTGGTCGTTCCGGCTGCGGTTCGCCAGGTCGATGATCGCCGCGAGGGTCGTCGACTTCCCCGACCCCGTGGGACCGGTGACGAGCACGAGGCCGCGGGGCATCCCCGCGAAGTTCGCCACGACGGGCGGCACGCCGAGTGCCTCCAGCGGCTTGATCTCGTAGGGGATCATCCGGAAGGCCGCACCGATCGAGTCCCGCTGGCGGTACAGGTTGACGCGGAACCGCGAGACCCCGCGTACGGCGTAGGCGAAGTCCAGCTCGAGGTGCTCCTCGAAGGCCTCCCGCTGCTTCTGGCTGAGCACCGCGTACAGGGTGCGCTGCAGGGCCTCGGCGTAGAGCACGGGATAACCCTCGAGCGGGCGGAGCCCGCCGTCGAGCCGGATCATCGGCTGCGCCCCGGAGGTGAGGTGCAGGTCGGAGCCGCCCGACTCGATCATGGCGCGCAGTGCGGCGTCCAGGTCCAGGTCGCCGTCCTGCCCGCCCTGGGCGAGCCCGACGCGTGCCGCCCCTCGGGGCCGGGTCTGCCCGGCGGCCGGCGCACCCGCACCGGGTCCCGCGGGGCCGGCCGGCCTGCTCGGCGGAGCGGGCGGGGCCGCGGGGGGCTGCTGCCACGCCCCCGCCTGCTGCGCGCCCAGGATGCGCGTCGGCGCACCACCGTCGCCGGGGGCGCCCGTGCCGGGGTACTGCCGCGGCTGCGCCGCCGGCTGCGGCGGGGCAGCCTGACCCGGCTGGGCCTGCGGGAGGAAGGGCGCGCTGCGATGAGTCGGCTCACCGCCGGGGGCTGGCTGGCTGTGGTTCACGGTGGACCTCTCACATGGGGACTCGGCGAACGGGCGCCTCGGCTGTCTATCGACTGTCACTGGCTCGGGCTTGAGAAAGCCGGTCACGCAACTACGCGCAGGACCTCCTCCATGGAGGTCTGACCCAGGCGCACCTTGGTCCAGCCGTCGTCGCGGAGGGTGATCATCCCCTCCTCACGGGCCGTCCGGCCGATGTCCGCTGCCGAGGAGTGCGCGACGGCATGCCGCTCGATCGTCTCGGACACCGACATGACCTCGTGGATGGCCATCCGGCCCCGGTAGCCCGTCCGCGAGCACGCGGAGCAGCCGTTGGGCCGGTAGAGCGTGGGCAGCTCCTCGCCGGGCTGCCACGGAAAGCGCGCCGCGATGAGCTCCACCTCGGTGGGCTGGTAGCTCTCCTTGCACTTGGCGCACAGCCGCCTGGCCAGTCGTTGGGCCACGACGCAGTCGAGAGCCGAGCCGACGAGGAAGGGCTCGATGCCCATCTCGACCAACCGGGTGACCGCGCTCGGGGCGTCGTTCGTGTGCAGGGTCGACAGCACCAGGTGACCGGTGAGGGCGGCCTCGATGGCGATCTGCGCCGTCTCGTGGTCACGGATCTCACCGAGCAGCACGACATCCGGGTCGGAGCGCAGGATCGAGCGCAGCGCCCCGGCGAAGGTGAGACCGGCCTTGGGGTTGACCTGGACCTGGTTGATCCCTGGCAGCCGGTACTCGACCGGGTCCTCGACGGTGATGACGTTGATCTCGGGCTTGGAGACGGCGTTCAGCGTCGCGTAGAGGGTCGTGGACTTGCCCGATCCGGTGGGCCCGGTGACCAGGAGCATCCCGTAGGGCTTGTTGTAGGAGGCGCTGTACCGGTCGAGGTTCCCCTCGAGGAACGACAGGTCCCGCAGGTCGAGGCTCGCCGTGGAGTTGTCGAGGATGCGCATGACGACCTTCTCGCCCCAGACGGTGGGCAGGGTCGCCACCCGGAGGTCGATCTTGCGTCCCTGGTGGACGACCGACATGCGACCGTCCTGGGGCTTGCGCCGCTCGGCGATGTCGATGTCGCTCATGATCTTCAGTCGGGAGATGACGCCCGACTGGATCTGCTTCGGCGCCCGCTGCATCTCGTGCAGCACCCCGTCGATGCGGTAGCGGACCCTCATGTCGGTCTCGGCCGGCTCGATGTGGATGTCCGAGGCCCGGTCCTGGATGGCCTGGGTGACCAGGAGGTTCACGAAGCGGACGATCGGCGCGTCGTCCTCGATGACGTCGCCCATCTGGGACAGGTCGGCGTCGTTCGGGTCCTGGGTCTCTCCGAGCGCCTGGGTGAGGTCGTCGATCTCGTCGTCGGCCCGGCAGTAGCGGTCGATCGCGGCGAGCAGGTCGTCGCGGGTCGCCACGACGCTCTGCACGGGAAGCCGCGACAGGGTGCGCGTGTCGTCCACGGCGAGCACGTTGCCGGGATCGGCCATCGCCAGGATGAGGTACCCGCCCTGGATGGCCACGGGCAGCACCGTGTACCGGCGGCACAGCGCGGCCGGCACCATGGCCACGGCTGCACGCTCGACCGGGTAGTCCGCGAGCTCGACGAACGGCATCCCGACCTGGGAGGCGAGCGCCCGGACGAGCTGGCTCTCGGTCAGCAGCCCGATGTCCACCAGGACGCGCCCGAGGGACTCGCCCCGGATCACCTGCTCGTCGAGGGCAGCCATGAGCTGGGCCTCGGTGAGCAGGCCGTCATCGAGCAGGATGTCACCGAGCTGCTTCACGGGGGTCCCTCCGAGCGGTGTCCGGCGCACACCCGCAGGTGTGCTGTCACCGACACGTATCGGCAGGACCCGGCCCGATCTGAAGGGCCCGGCACGGCCTGGCCGTGAACCGTTCGTCAGCCGGGACGCCCCGAGGGGCGGGACGGCCGGGTGTCAGGGAGAGCCGTGGCGCGGGTCGTCCCGCTCGGCGAGGACGGCGGTCAGGGCGGCGTCCATCGCCTCGATCGGCGCCGGCTCCCCCGTCATCAGCCGCACCTGCTCCGTCGCCTGGTGCAGCAGCATGCGCTCGCCGCCCACCACCACACCGCCGGCGCGTGCCCATGCCGCCGCCAGGGCAGTGGGGCGAGGGTCGTACGCGCAGTCGAGGAGGACGCCGTCCAGGCGGAGGGACCCGACCACCTCGTCCAGCGCTGCGGCGATCTCGTCGGCCGCGTGCGGGGGCAGGGTCGAGACGACGACCCCCGCCTGGGCGAGGGTCTCCGCGACCCGGGCCGGCGGTCCCATGACACCGACCCGTGGGTCCACGCCCATGCGGTGCGCGGCCCGCATCGTGAGCCCCGCGCGGCCCATCGACCGGACCAGCACCTCGGCGCGGGGCTGGCCGAGCTCGGCAAGGGCCGCGAGGGCCGAGGCGGCGGTCGCCCCGGCGCCCAGCACGACGGCAGGACCCGGGATCCGGTCGCCGAGCCCCTCCCGCAGGGCGCGGACGAGTCCGTGGACGTCGGTGTTGGCCCCCACGAGCGCGGGCGCGGAGCCGTGCACCAGGACGGTGTTGACCACCCCCACCACCTCGGCGAGCGGCTCGACATGGTCGAGCAGGGGGATCACGGCCTGCTTGAGCGGCATGGTGAGGCTGAGCCCCGCCCACCCCTGGTCGAGCCTCGCCAGGGTGGCAGAGAGCGCGGACTGGGGGGTGTCGATCGCCTCGTAGGTCCATCCCTCCAGCCCCAGCGCCGCGTAGGCGGCGCGGTGCAGGACGGGCGAGAGGGAGTGCGCGATCGGATGGCCGAGGACGGCCGCACGGCGGGCCGGCCTGCTCACCCGTTGTCCGTCGGCTGGGCGGCCTGCCACTCGCGCAGCACCTGGACGTTCTCCAGGTGCTCGGCGTAGGTCGTGGCGAAGCGGGTCTCCCCCGTGTCGAGGTCGACGGTCACCCAGAAGAGCCAGGTGCCGTCCGCCGGGTTCAGCGCCGCGTCGATCGACATCTCGCTCGGTGCGGCGATCGGTGTGGGCGGCAGGCCCGTGTGCAGGTACAGGTTGTACGGGGTGTCGGTGTCGAGGTCGCTCTGGGTGAGCTCCGTCCCCGGCTTCCCCGCTCCGTAGGCGACCGAGGCGTCGATGTCGAGCTTCATGTCGATGTCGAGCCGGTTCTGGATCGCCCTGGCCACCTTCGCGCGGTCCTCAGCGGTACGGGCCTCGCGCTCGATGAGGGAGGCGATCGTCAGGATCCGCTCGCGGTCCTCGGCCGCCACCGACCGCGCGTCGAGGATCGCGACGGTCTGGCTGACCATCGCCGCCACCATCTGCACCGGGGTGGTGCCCGGCTCGAAGGTGTACGTCGAGGCGAACAGCCAGCCCTCGTAGTTGCCGCCGGACTCGGCGGGCAACCCGGTCGCCGCGGTGTCCTCCATCGCGGTCTCGAAGGTCTCGACGGGGATGTCGGTGACCGAGGAGAGCTTCTCGAGGACCTGGTCGACCCGCAGCCCCTCCGGGATCGTCACCTTCGTCTGCACCCGGAAGCTCGAGTCCAGCAGAGCCGCCACCGCATCGGCGCCGCGCATCTGGAGCCGCAGCCGGTAGGTGCCCGGCTGGATGCCGGCCGCGTCAGGGTCGGCCGTGAAGGCATCGGTGAAGGCACGAGCGGTCTTGACCACGTCCGCCTCGACCAGCGCCTGGGCCATCTGGGCACCGGTGGCACCCGCAGGGATGACCACGTCGACCGAGCCCTCGCCGGGACCCGGGTAGTCGTCGGCGGGCGCCTCGGAGCCGGTGATCCCGCTGAGCGTCGGCAGGGCGAAGGTGATCACGGCGTAGGCCGCGCCGCCGAGAAGGAGCACGGAGAGCAGCAGGGCGATGAGGTTGCGGCGTCGGCGCTGGCGGCGCCGACGGTCCCGCTGGGCACGCCCGTCCCGGCGCCGTCCGGGCCCGCCCGGCTCACCGGAGCGCACGATCTCGTCGAGGAACGCGTCGTTCACTCAGCGGTCTCCTGTCCTGTCTCGCCCCCGCGAACGTTCTGTCCCGTACCGTCGGCACGGGTGTCGGTCTCGATCAGCGTGCCCCATCGCCGCCCCGAGGAGCGCTCCCCGTCGAGCGCCGCCTGGAGGATCACCACAGCAGCCGCCTGGTCGATGACCTCGCGGTGGCTGCGGCCGGACCTCCCGGCGGAGCGCAACGAGCGTTGGGCCGAGACGGTGCTCATCCGCTCGTCGACCAGCCGGACGGGCACCGGCGCGACTGCGCGGGCCAACGCCTCACCATACGTGCGAACCCCTGCAGATGCCGAACCCTCCTTGCCGGACAGGTGCCGCGGGAGGCCGAGATACACCACCCCCGCCTGGCGCTCGGCCACGATCTGCGCGAGGCGCACGAGATCGGCAGCCGCAGGGCCGAGGTCCCGAGGGACCGTCTCGACCGGGGTCGCGAGGATGCCGTCCGGGTCGCTCGCCGCCACGCCGACACGCACGCTGCCGAGGTCGACCGCGATCCGCACCGCTCGTCGCACGGCGTCCTGGGCGTCGGCACTCATCAGCGGTTCTCGACCGCCGCCTCCACGGCGCGCAGCGCCTCGGGAAGCCGGGTGACGTCGGTGCCGCCGCCCTGGGCGACGTCGTCCTTGCCGCCGCCGCCGCCGCCGAGCACTCCGGCTGCGGTCCTGGCCAAGGCCCCGGCCGTGAGACCCGCAGCCCTGGCGGCCGCGTTGGTGGTGACCAGGACGACGGGACGCTCCTTCGTGATCGCGCCGAGGGCCACGACCGCCGGCTCCTCGCCGAGGCGTGCCCGCACGTCGAGCGCGAGGGTGCGCAAGCCGTCCCCCTGCACCTCTCCGACGGCCTGGGTGACGACGCGCACTCCGCGCAGGTCTCTCGCGGCGGCCGCGAGCGACCCGGCCTGGGCGAGCAGCCGCTCCTGGCGGATGCCCGCGAGCTCCTTCTCGGCCTCCCGCAGGCGGCTCACGACACCGGCGACGCGATCGGCGAGCTCGTCGGGGCGTGCCTTGAGCTGCTCGGTGAGCGTGGCGACCAGCGCACGCTCCTTGGCGAGCTCGTGGAAGGCCTCGAGGCCCACCAGGGCCTCCACCCGTCGCGAACCCGAGCCGACCGAGGACTCCCCGGTGAGGGCGATGAGCCCGATCTGGCTGGAGTGGTCCACGTGCGTGCCACCGCAGAGCTCGCGCGACCACGGCCCGCCGATCTCCACGACGCGCACCTGCTCGTCGTAGGTCTCGCCGAACAGCGCGATCGCGCCCCACTCCTTGGCCTCGGGCAGGGTCATGTACTGCCAGGAGACGCCGAGGTCCTTGCGGATGGCGCGGTTGGCGACCTCCTCGACCTCGCTGCGGGCCGAGGCCGAGAGCGCCTCGTTCCACGAGAAGTCGAGGCGGAGGTAGCCGGGCTTGTTGTACGAGCCGGACTGGAGCGCGTCGGGGCCGAGCACCTCACGCAGCGCGGCATGCACCACGTGCGTGCCGGAGTGCGCCTGACGAGCGCCGAGCCGCCACTCGGGATCCACCTGAGCCAGCACCTCGGTGCCCGGCGCGATCTCGCCCTCGGTGACGCGGACGGTGTGCACCACCAGGCCCTTGACCGGTCGCTGCACGTCGAGCACCTCGAGCCGGGCGCCCTGTGCGGTGATCAGACCCGCGTCGGAGTCCTGTCCACCGGACTCCGCGTAGAACGGGGTCCGCTCCAGGACGATGTCGACCGTCTCGCCCTCGGCCGCACCGGGGACCAGTACGCCGTCCCTGACGAGCGCGCGCACGGTCGAGGACGTGCTCAGCTCGGTGTAGCCGGTGAACTCCGTCGCGCCCGCCCCGCGCAGCTCGCGGAGGACGGTGAGGTCGGCGTGACCGCCCTTCTTGGCCTTGGCGTCCGCCCGGGCCCGCTCGCGCTGGGTGCGCATCAGGTCGCGGAAGCCCTGCTCGTCGACGGCCAGGCCCTGCTCGGAGGCCATCTCGAGGGTCAGGTCGATCGGGAACCCGTAGGTGTCGTGCAGGGCGAACGCCTGCTCGCCGCCGAGCAGGGTCGCACCCTTCGCCTTGGCCGCCTTGACCGCCGTGTCCAGGATCGTCGTCCCGGCCACCAAGGTGCGGCGGAAGGCCTCCTCCTCCGCGTAGGCCGTGCGGCTGATCCGGTCGAAACCGCTCACGAGCTCGGGGTACGAGGCACCCATCGCGTCGCGGGAGACCGGGAGCAGCGCCGGGAGCGAGGGCTCGTCGACACCGAGGAGCTTCATCGCGCGGACCGAGCGTCGCAGCAGCCGGCGCAGCACGTAGCCGCGACCCTCGTTCGACGGGGTGACGCCGTCACCGATGAGCATGAGGGCCGAACGCACGTGGTCGGCCACGACCCGCATCCGGACGTCGTCGTCGTGATCGGCGCCGTAGCGACGCCCGGAGATCTCCTGGGCGGCCTGGATGACCGGGAAGACCTGGTCGATCTCGTAGAGGTTGTCCACGCCCTGGAGCAGGTAGGCGACGCGCTCGAGGCCCATCCCGGTGTCGATGTTCTTCGAGGCGAGCTCGCCGACGATCCGGAAGTCCTCCTTGGACGTCACCTCGTCGATCGCGTACTGCATGAAGACGAGGTTCCAGATCTCCAGGAAGCGGTCCTCGTCGACCACGGGGCCACCGTCCGCCCCGTACTGGGCACCCCGGTCGATGTAGATCTCCGAGCAGGGACCCGCGGGGCCCGGCTGGCCGGTGGTCCAGTAGTTGTCCTTCTTGCCGCGACGCTGGATGCGCTCCTCCGGGAGGCCGGCGATCCGTCGCCACAGCCCCGCGGCCTCGTCGTCGTCGTGGTAGACGGTCACCCAGACCTTGTCGGGGTCGAACCCGTAGGCCCCGTCGGCCTGGGACCCGGTGACGAGCTCCCAGGCGTACTGGATCGCCCCCTCCTTGAAGTAGTCACCGAAGGAGAAGTTGCCGTTCATCTGGAAGAACGTGCCGTGCCGTGTCGTCTTGCCGACCTCGTCGATGTCGAGG
>NZ_JBFHHB010000099.1:0-11031 GCF_041597215.1 Actinotalea sp. | reverse complement strand
GCTGGCCGCGTGGCTGATGAAGAAGGTCGACGCCATCTGGCACGGCAAGATCAAGCCCGGCTTCGAGATGCTCGTCAACATGTACTCGGCCGGCATCCTCGGCATGCTGCTGGCGATCGTCGCCTTCTTCGGCATCGCGCCCTTCGTGTCCAACGTGAGCACCTGGCTCGGCAACGGCGTCCAGGCCCTGGCCGACGCCAACCTGCTGCCGCTCATGAGCATCATCGTCGAGCCGGCGAAGGTCCTGTTCCTCAACAACGCCATCGGCAACGGCACGCTCGTCCCGCTGGGCATCCAGCAGTCCGTCGAGACGGGCCGTTCGCTGCTCTTCCTCGTCGAGGCGAACCCCGGCCCCGGCTTCGGCCTGCTGCTCGCGTTCGCGCTGTTCGGCGTGGGCACCGCTCGGGCCTCTGCCCCCGGCGCCATCATCATCCAGTTCCTCGGTGGCATCCACGAGGTCTACTTCCCGTTCGTGCTGATGAAGCCCGTCCTGATCGTCGCGATGATCGCCGGTGGTATGACCGGTGTCGCCACGAACGCCATCTTCGAGAGCGGTCTGCGTGCCCCTGCGGCTCCCGGAAGCATCATCGCCGTCCTGGCCCAGACGCCTCGCGGCAGCTACCTCGGCGTGATCCTCTCCGTGGTCCTCTCGGCAACGGTGACCTTCCTCATCGCCGGAGTGATCCTGCGGGCCTCGCGCAAGAAGGACCTGGCCGCCGGTGACGCCGGTGACCTCTCGGCCGCGATCGCCCAGACCGAGGCCCACAAGGGCAAGAGCAGCGACGCGCTGTCCGCCCTCGGCGGCAAGGCCGTCCACGCGGCCGACGGCAGCACGATCGTCCGCACCCGCCCGATGGAGCTCATCGTCTTCGCCTGCGACGCGGGGATGGGGTCCAGCGTGATGGGCGCCAGCGTCCTGCGGGACAAGCTCAAGAAGGCCGGTGTCACCGGGGTGACCGTCGTCAACAAGGCGGTCGCGAACCTCGAGCCCGGCGCCGACCTGGTGATCAGCCAGCGTGAGCTGACCCCGCGCGCCCGGCACCAGTCGCCCGAGTCGGAGCACGTCTCGGTGGACAACTTCATGAACAGCCCCGTCTACGACGACGTCGTGGCCGAGGCCAAGGCGAGCCAGGACCTCGGGAAGGAGACCCCGTGAGCGAGATCCTCACCCGCGACCTCATCGTCGCCTCGGGTGCGGCCCGCACGAGGGACGAGGCGATCCGTGAGGCCGGCGCGCTGCTGGTCTCCTCGGGCGCCGTGACCCCCGAGTACGTCGACGCGATGCTCCAGCGTGAGGAGACCGTCTCGACGTACATGGGCAGCTCGCTGGCCATCCCGCACGGGACGAACGAGGCCAAGGACTCGATCCAGCACTCGGCCGTCTCGCTCGTCCGCTACGAGAACCCGATCGACTGGGGCAGGGGCGAGGTGCAGATCGTCGTCGGCATCGCCGGCGTGAACGACGAGCACCTGGGCATCCTGTCCAAGATCGCGATCATCTTCTCCGACCCGGACGAGGCGCAGAAGATGGTGGATGCCAGCACCGTCGACGAGCTCTACGGGCTCCTGCAGACGGTCAACGAGTAGGACTCGCCCAGCCAGTGCACCGACGGCCCCGGCCCCTCCACCCGGAGGAGCCGGGGCCGTCGGCGTGCGGTCGCGAACGGCGCCGACGGGCCGGGCGCAGCGGTCAGTGGACCCGGCGACCGGCCAGCCAGGTCCCGCGGACGACGGCGTCGTTCACCCGCTCGATCGGCAGCAGGGTCAGGTCACGGTCGTACCAGACCAGGTCGGCGACCTTGCCCAGCGTGATGGAGCCACGGAAGCCGTCGGTGAAGCCCTGGCGCGCACCGCCCGCCGTGGCCGCGGTCAGCCCGTCCGCGAGAGGGAGCCGCTCGGAGGGCACCCAGCCGCCCTCCGGAAGCCCCTCCGCCGTCTGCCGCGTCGCCGCGACGACGAGGGCTTCCAGGGGGTCGTTGGTCGACACCGGCCAGTCGCTGGCGATCGAGATCGGCGTGCCGAGGTCGTGCAGGGTCTTGACCGGGTACTGCCGGTCGGTGCGCTCGGGCCCCAGCCGCGGTGCGGTGAGTGCCACCTGGAGGGGGTCCGGCTGGGCCCAGTAGGTCTGCAGTGCCGCCGTGACGCCGAGCAGGGCGAATCGCGGCAGGTCGGCCGGGTCGGCGAGCTGGACGTGGGTGATCACCGGTCGGCGGTCCCATGCGGGGTTGGCCACGATGGCGGCTTCGATCGCGTCGAGCGCGTGGCGGACGGCCGCGTCACCGATCGCATGGATGTGGGTCTGGAAGCCCAGGGCGTCGTAGTGCACGACGGCGCTGGTCAGCTCCGCGGGTTCCCAGACGGCCATCCCGTGGTCGTGGCTGTCGACGTAGGGGTCGAGCATCGCCCCGGTCCCTGACTCGATGACCCCGTCCGCGAAGTACTTGAGGGCGTGCGCCGCGAGCATCTCCGGCGCTCCGGCGGCCTCGACGTCCGCGCGCTGGGCGACGTAGGAGTCCGAGGCGGAGCGCCAGTCCTCCGGCCGCACGAGAGAGGCGAGGTCGCAGCGGACCGTGAGCTCGTCACGCCGGAGCAGCTCGAGGTAGGCCTGGTGCCAGCCGAGCTCGACCCAGGCGTCCTGCATCCAGGTCACCCCGAACGACGAGAAGGACGTGCAGGCGGCGCGGAGCGCGACGACCCGCTGCTCGAGGGTCCACTCGGGCGCGACGTCCAGGACGAGGTCGACGGCCTGCCACTCGCGCAGCACCCCTGTCGGGCGGCCGTCCTCGTACCGGTCGAGCTCGCCCAGCTCCGGGTCGGGCGTGCCCTCGTCGATCCCGGCTGCTGCCAGGGCCGCGGAGTTGCACCACAGCGTGTGGTAGTCGTGGGCGTGCAGGGCGACGGGCCGGTCCGGGACGACGGCATCGAGCCACGCGGCCTCGAACCGACCACCCGGGACCAGTGCGGGGTCGTACGACCCGCCGCGGATCCACTCCAGCTCGGGGTGCTCCGCTGCAAACCTCCCCACCTCCGCCACGATCGCCTCGACGGAGTCGAGGGCGCTGATCAGCGGACCGGCGAGCTCGAGACCGCCCTGCGGAGGGTGGCAGTGCCCGTCGGAGTACGCGGGCAGGAGCAGGCCGCCCTCGAGGTCGACGACCTCGTCGGCCGTCGGCGCGAGTGCCGCCGCCGCGTCGCCGAGGGCGATGAGCACTCCGTCACGGACCGCGACGGAGTGGGTGCGGGCCTCGGCGCCGAGCCAGACGGTTCCTCCGGTCAGGACGAGGTCGCCCCGGTGCTGCGTCATTCCTGCTCCTTGTGCTCGGGGGAGGGCCGGCGGTGCCGGCCCTCCCCGTTCCTTCTCCGGCTGTGGCTGTCAGCCCTTGAAGGACTCCCAGATCTGCGTGTAGTTGGTCAGCTCCTCGTTGGTGCACGGCTCGACCGGCTGCGCGCCCTCGTAGCCCTCGGGGAGGTTCATCTCGGGAGCGGTGGCCATCTCCTCGTCGAGGAACTCCTCCACGCCCGTGATGCCCGACCCGTAGCGCTGGAAGTTCGCGGCGAAGGCCGAGTTCTCGGGCTCCATCATCCAGTTGAGGAAGGTGAGGGCCTGGTCGACGTTCGTGGCACCGACCGGCACCGCGAAGTTGTCCTGCCAGAGGCTCAGCCCCTCGGTGGGGTAGACGTAGACCAGCGTGTCCAGGTCGGCCCGCGCCCGCATCCCGGCGCCGTTCCAGATCATGGCGATCGACTCCTCGCCGCCGGCCAGGCGGTCGAGGATGCCCTCGCTGCTGATCGTGGACACCTGCGACTTGAACTCGCCGAGGAGGTCCTGGGCGGCCTGGAGCTCGTCGGGGTCGGTCGTGCACGTCGTGCCGCCGGTCGCCCGCAGCGCCGAGTTGATGACCTCGCTCTGGTCGTTCATCGTGCCGACAGGACCGAGGGATGCCGGGGCGTTGAAGTAGTCGGCCCAGCTGGTGAGCTCGGTGTCCGTCTTGGCGCTGTCGTACATGTAGCCCGTGGTGCCGTACAGGTAGGGCACCGTGTACATGCGGCCCTCGTCGAAGTACGGGTCGACGAAGCTCTCCTTGATGTTCGCCCCGTTGGGCAGGCTCGTGGCGTCGATCTCGAGGAGCAGGTCGGAGTCCCGCAGGATCTGGACCATGTAGTCGCCGGGCACGACGACGTCGTACCCGGTGCCGTTGCTCGCCCGGAGCTTGGCCTCGAGCGTCTCGTTGGAGTCGTAGTAGTCCACCGTCAGGTCGATGCCGGTCTCCTCCTCGAACGCCGCAGCGAGCTCCTCGGGGAAGTAGTCGGACCAGGTGTAGAGCGTCATCTCGCCGCTGGTCGCGGGAGTGAAGTCGGCGGCTGCCGACGCGGCGCCGGTACCCGCGTCGGTGTCGGACACGCCGCCGCCACAGGCGGACAGTGCGAAGGTACCGACGGCGACGGCTGCGACGCCGGTGAGGGTGCGACGTCGGCGGAGGGGGAGAGACATGGTCAGACTCGCTTCCGTTGTTGGAGGTAGGTGAGCGTGGTGACGGTGGCCGCGAGGACCAGGAGCAGCACGGCGACGACGTTGATGGCAGGGGATGCGCCGCGACGGATGAGGCCGAACAGGTAGACGGGCAGGGTGGTGGAACCAGCAGCGGACAAGAAGCTGGAGATCAGGTAGTCGTCCATCGAGATGACGAAGGACAGCAGGGCCCCCGAGACGATCCCCGGCACCAGGAGCGGAAGGGTGACCCGGCGGAGCATCGGCCACGTCGTGGCGCCCAGGTCCGCCGAGGCCTCGAAGACGGAGTCGCCGAGGGTGGTCATCCGGGCCCGGATCGGCATCAGCGCGAACGGGATGCAGAAGGCCGTATGGGCCAGGACGAGGGCGGTCATCCCCGGGGTGAGACCGATCAGGCGGATGAAGCCGAGCGTCGCGACGGCCAGGACGATCTCCGGGACGACCAGAGGTGCGCTCAGCAGCGCCATCGCCAGGCCCGAGGTGCGGCGCAGGCTGTCGGCGGCGAGCACGAAGGCGATCGCCGCGAGGGTGGCCAGCACGGTGGCGATCGTCGCGAGTTTGACCGAGGTGATCGCCGTCGAGACGAGGTCGTCGTTGCTCAGCACGTAGCCGAACCACCGGGTGCTGAAGCCCTCCCACACGAGCGCCTTGTCGCCGGCGTTGAAGGCGTACACGGTCGTGACCAGGATCGGCACGTAGAGGAACACCAGGGCGCCCACGGCGGCCGTGGCCGCGCCAGGGATGGAGCGCACGTTCATCGAGCGAGGGGTCCTGCTCACAGGGTCACCTCCAGTCGGGTGCCGGTCCGGCGGCTCCACGCCATCAGCCCCCACAGCGCTCCGCCGAGGAGGAGCAGGATGATGACCGAGAGCGCTGCACCGAAGGGCCAGTTGCGCGAGTCCCCGAACTGCGAGGCGATGAGGCTGCCGACCAGCAGCACCTTTCCGCCGCCGAGCAGGACCGGCTGGACGTAGGCGCCGAACGCCGGCATGAAGACGAGCAGGATCCCCGAGACGATGCCGGGCCGGGCCATCGGGAGGATCACCCGCCTCAAGGTGCGCAGGTGGTGCGCGCCGAGGTCGGCAGCCGCCTCGGCGAGGCGGAAGTCGAAGCCGGACAGCGAGGAGTACAGGGGCAGCACCATGAACGGCAGGAAGGTGTAGATCAGGCCGAGCTGGGAGGCCGTCGCCCCGTAGAGGAACTTCTGCTGGGGGAGGCCGACGGCGCCGAGCACGTCGTTGATCAGCCCGCCGTCGTTGAGGACGAGCAGCCAGGCGTAGGTGCGCACCAGCAGGTTGGTCCAGAAGGGGATCGTGACCAGCAGGAGCAGCATCCGCTGCACCCGAGGCGGGCGGGTGGCCATCCACAGCGCGAGGGGGAACGCCAGCAGGAGGCAGACGACCGTCGTGATCCCGGCCTGGACGAGCGAGGTACGGACCACCGTCAGGTAGCCGGGGTCGAAGTGCAGGACGCCGTGGAAGTCGCGGGTGAAGAGGAACTCGCGGTAGGCGTCGAGCGAGAACTGGTAGACGATCCCGCCGCCGCTCGCGGGTCGGGTCATGAACGAGAAGGCCACGACGACGATCAACGGGCCGACCGTGAGCAGGAGGCCGATGAGGATCGCCGGGAGCGTGCCGACGGCGGGGATCCGACCGGGGGCCCTGCGGGTGCGGGGCGCGGTCGCCGTGCTCACCGTGACCCCGCTCGGACCGGAGCGGCGACGGGCTCGGGATCCAAGGGGCGAAGGGAGCGGGGGTCGGCGCCGACCGTCACGGTGGCGCCCGGGCGCAGGTCGAGGGCGTCGTACGGCGGTGCGACCCGGACCCGCAGCTCGACGTCTCCGAGGCTGACGGTGCAGCGCACGTCGGTGCCCATGTAGACCATCGAGGTGAGGGTGCCGGTCCCGAGCGGCGGCGCCGTGCCGTCCAGCACGAGCCGCTCGGGGCGGACGGCGATGGTGACCGTCCCGTCGGGAGTGGGCACGTCTCGGGGGAGCGCCACCGCCGGCCCGTCCGCCACCCGCACCGTCAGCCGGCCGTCCTCACGCAGCGCAGGGAGCGTGAGGATCGAGGTCTCGCCGATGAAGTCCGCGACGAACCGGGTCTCCGGGGTCTCGTAGATCTCCTGCGGGGTGCCGACCTGCGCCACGCGGCCGTGCTCGAGCACGGCGATGCGGTCGCCGAGGGCGAGGGCCTCCTCCTGGTCGTGCGTGACGAACACGAAGGTCAGCCCGGTGCGCTGCTGGAGGTCCTTCAGCTCTGCCTGCATCTGGCGTCGGAGCTTGAGGTCCAGCGCCGCGAGGGGCTCGTCGAGCAGCAGGACACGGGGGTCCTTGGCCAGGGCCCTGGCGAGGGTGACGCGCTGCTGCTGCCCACCGGAGAGCTGGGAGGGCTTGCGCGAACCCATGGCCTCCAGCTGGACCAGCGCGAGCATCTCCGCGACCCGCGCGTCGACGGCTGCGCGCGACAGGCCGTCCATCTGCGGGCCGAAGGCGACGTTCTGGGCGACGGTCAGGTGCGGGAAGAGGGCGTAGGACTGGAACACGGTGTTGACCGGGCGCCGGTGGGCCGGGATCTGGTCGATGCGATCGGTCCCCAGGTAGATCTCTCCGGAGTCGAAGACCTCGAGCCCGGCGATCGAGCGCAGCAGGGTCGTCTTCCCGCAGCCGGACGGACCGAGCAGGACGAAGAACTCCCCCTCCCGGATGTCGAGGGAGACGTCGTCCAGGGCGTGGACGAGGCCGCCCTCAGGGGTCTCGAAGGCCTTGGTCGCGCGGGCGATCGACAGCCCGTTCTCGCGGGCCGTCGTGGTCGCAGAACGTTGGTTCTCGATCCTGAGGGGCTCGGGTGACATGGAGGCTCCCTAGATCAGAGTGACGGATTTCATCGTCCCGATGACGATGTGCCGTCAATCTAGGTGCCGTTCTGGCGCAGAACCGCGGAATCCGCACCAGGCAACGCGGATTTAACTCGATCGTCCCCGCGACGACTCACGCGACCGGCGCCGAGGCCGGTGCGAGGTCCGGTGCCAGGTGCCCGTGCCAGGTGCCGGTGGGCGCTAGAAGGTCTCCGTGACCTCGAACGCCACGGCTGGGGAGCCGAACATGCTCGCGAGGCTCACGGCGACGGCCCGGTCGACGTCGCCGAGGGGGACGCCGACGGTGGTGACGACGAGGCTGTCGACGGGGACCCCGATCTGGTCCCGGGGGAAGGTGGTCGTGGCCAGGTCGGCCCAGCCGGCGTCCTGGAAGGGGCGCGGGCAGCCCGCGACCTGGACGGCCCCGAGGTCGAGGCCGTCGGCGTCGAGCACGCGGGTGAACGACACGGCGATCGCACCTTCGTCGAAGACCTCCTCGAGATCGGTCAGCGTCACGTTCGCCAGCACGCCGTAGCAGCGGATCTCGCCCGCGACCCCGCCGTCGGTCGTCCCGAGGTCGGCGAGCCCCAGGTACTCGATCTCGAACTCGCCGTTGAACAGGGTGCTGAAGGTGCCGCCGACCGGGGTCACCTCGTCGGACACGACGCCGATCTCGGTCTCGGTCTCCTGCTCGGTCGACGACTGCGTGGTCCCGTCGCTCGACGACTCGGTGTCCGAGGGGTCCGGGACGACGGCGGCGTCCTCCGCCGCGCCGGAGCATCCGGTGAGGGCGACCGCGAGGGCCAGCACGAGGGCACGGGGGACGGTGCGGACGTTCATGGTTCTCCTTGCACGGGGAGCCGGGTCGCGCTGCCCGGCATCCACCGGGGCTCCGAGCATGTCGGCGTCCCGCCGCGGGGGGAAGGGGAGGTGTCCAGCTCGTGGACACCCTGGGCGACCACCTCGTGGCCGGAGCGACACCCAGGACCCCGGACGTCCCAATCCGAGGTGCGCGCGCTGCACGAGGATGGCCCGATGGCGAACACGGACGCGCAGCCCTGGGTGACGAACTACCAGCCGGGGGTGCCGGCCGAGATCGAGCTGCCGACCGAGTCCCTCGTGGCGATGCTCGAGCAGTCCGTGGCCGAGGCCGGGAGCCACCCGGCGATGGAGTTCTTCGGCCGCCGGACGAGCTACACCGAGCTCGGTGACCAGATCGACCGCGCTGCGGAGGGCCTGCGCCTGCTCGGCGTGCGGGCCGGCGACCGCGTGGCGCTTCTGCTGCCCAACTGCCCCCAGCACGTCGTCGCCTTCTACGCCGTGCTCCGCCTGGGTGCCGTCGTGGTGGAGCACAACCCGCTGTACACCTCACGGGAGCTGCGCCACCTCTTCGAGGACCACCAGGCCCGCGTGGTGATCGCCTGGGACAAGGCCGTACCCGCGCTGCGCTCCTTCCCTGCCGATGTCGCGATCGACCACATCGTCTCGGTCGACCTGCTCCGGGCCTTCCCGCCGCTCAAGCGGATCGCCCTGCACCTGCCGGTCCCGAGCCTGCGCCGGACGCGTGAGTCGTTGACGGCCCCGGCCCCGGGCACGATCCCGTGGCCGAGGCTGCTCACCCACGGTGCGCTCGACCCTGCGCACCCCCGGCCGAACGTGCACGACCTGGCCGCCATCCAGTACACCTCCGGGACCACCGGTCGGCCCAAGGGCGCCATGCTCAGCCACTTCAACCTGCTGTCCAACGCCCTGCAGGGCGAGGCGTGGATGCACGGGGCGGAGTACCGCAAGGAGATCTTCTACGCGATCCTGCCGATGTTCCACGCCTTCGGCATGACGCTCTACCTGACCTACGGGATCCGGAAGCAGGCACTGCTCGTGCTCTTCCCGAAGTTCGACCCGGACCTGATCCTCGACGCGATGAAGAAGTCGCCGGCGACGGTCTACTGCGCGGTGCCGCCCATCTACGAGCGCACCGCCATGGCGGCCAAGGAGCGAGGGGTCTCGCTGCGATCCTGCCGGTTCTGCATCTCCGGAGCGATGAACCTGCCCGATCACGTGGTCGAGCTGTGGGAGTCGATGTCCGGCGGGCTGCTCGTCGAGGGCTACGGCATGACCGAGTCGTCACCGGTGGCTCTGGGGAACCCCTTCCACCCGAGCCGCCGCACCGGAACGATCGGCGTGCCGTTCCCCTCGACCCAGATGCGCGTGGTCGACCCCGACGACCCGGGCACCCCGGTACCCCCGGGGCAGCCGGGTGAGCTGTTGCTCAAGGGGCCGCAGGTCTTCCAGGGGTACTGGAACAACCCGGAGGAGACCGCCGCGACCCTGCTGGCCGACGGGTGGCTGCGCACCGGCGACATCGTGACCGTGGACGAGGACGGGTTCACCACGATCGTGGACCGCGTCAAGGAGCTCATCATCACGGGAGGGTTCAACGTCGCGCCGTCCGAGGTGGAGGCCGTCCTGCGGCTCCACCCGTCCGTCACCGGGGCAGCTGTCGTGGGACGGCGCCTCGAGCAGGGCGGGGAGATGGTGGTCGCGGCCGTCGAGCTCGACCCGACGGCGCCGTTCGACGAGAAGGCGCTGCGCGAGCACTGCCGCGGACTGCTCGCGGCCTACAAGGTCCCGCGTCGGATCGTGCCGATCCACGACATGCCCCGCTCGATGCTCGGCAAGGTCCTGCGCGCGCAGGTACGGGAGCAGGTCCTGCCGCTGCTGTGAGCTGCGGCCCCTGGCCCTGGTGCGGGCGCGGCTGCGCACCGCTCGTCGGCGTCAGTCGGCGAGGGTCGCGAGCAGCTCGCCGATCCGGTGCTCCGCCTCGAGCGGATGCCTCAGGCGCAGGTCACGGTTGATGGCGTACCGGTTGCGGCGACCGTGCCGGGTCCTCGTGACGTAGCCGGCCTCCACGAGGTCGTTGACGATCCCCTGGGCGGCGCGCACCCCGATGCCGACGCGCTCGGCGATATCGCTGATCCGCGCGTCGGAGTCGGAGGCCACGCAGATCAGGACATGGCCGTGATTCGTGAGGAACGTCCACGCGGGGACATCGGACGTGGTCACTCTCCAGGCACCTCCCAGCGGTCGTCGGCGTCGACGACCATCAAAGCATGGCCCGCGAACCATGGCTCGGGTACCAGGTCATGGTGGCGGGCAGGGTCCGTCGTATGCCAACATGTGCAGCGCAAACCATGTATTCCGCTGCCTCTATGGGGCCCTCGCAGATCGGACCCGGCATGTCGAGCCTGGACCTGGCCCTCGCCAACCTCACCCACCCGGCGATCCTCGCCTTCGTCCTCGGCGTCGTCGCCGTGCTGGTGAGGAGCGATCTGCACATCCCCGCGGGTGCGGCGAAGCTCCTCTCCTCCTACCTGCTGCTGGCCATCGGCCTCAAGGGCGGGGCCGCACTGGCGGCAGCCTCCCCTGGCGAGCTGGTCCGTCCGGTGGTCGCCACGCTGGTCCTCGGCGCCCTCATCCCGGTCATCGCCTACCTCGTCCTCAAGCGCTGGGGCAGGTTCTCCGTCGTCGACGCCGCCGGGATCGCCGCGCACTACGGGTCGGTGTCCGCCGTCACCTTCGCCGCAGCGCTCGCGTTCGCGACGACGGTCGGGGTCGCTGCGCCGGAGGCCTTCCTGCCGGCACTCGTGGCCGTGCTCGAGATCCCG
>NZ_JBFHHB010000098.1:0-11092 GCF_041597215.1 Actinotalea sp. | reverse complement strand
GTCCATCTGGACCCCGAGCTCCTCGTGCTGTCCCTGACGCACCGGTCCTTCGCCCATGAGGCGGGCGGGATCCCGACGAACGAACGGCTGGAGTTCCTCGGGGACACCGTCCTCGGCCTGGTGGTGACCGAGCACCTGTTCCGCTCGCACCCCGATCTGTCCGAGGGTCAGCTCGCGAAGATGCGAGCGGCGACCGTGTCCCAGCGGGCGCTCGCGCAGATCGCCCGCTCGATCGGTCTCGGCGACTACGTCCTGCTCGGCAAGGGAGAGCTCGCCACGGGTGGGCGGGAGAAGGACTCGATCCTCTCGGACACCCTCGAGGCGCTCTTCGGCGCCGTGTACCTCACCCACGGGCTGGAGACGGCGCGCGAGCTGGTCGATCGGCTCGTCGCCTCGACCCTAGAGGTGGCGGCGGACCTCGGCGCGGGGCTCGACTGGAAGACCTCCCTCCAGGAGCTCGGTGCTCGGCTCGGCCTCGGCGCCCCCGAGTACGTCGTGGTCGGCGTGGGCCCGGACCACGCACGGACGTTCACCGCGACGGTCGTCCTGGACGGCGTGGAGCGCGGCTCGGGCGTCGGCCCGGCGAAGAAGCTCGCGGAGCAGGACGCCGCCGCTGCCGCCTACCGACTGCTCTCGGCCACGCACGAGGTGACCGAGGACGGCGTGACGTCGGGCACCGACGACTGAGGTGCCGGAGCTCCCCGAGGTCGAGACGGTCCGGGACGGACTGGACCGGCACGTGCGCGGCCGTACCGTCGAGCAGGTCGAGATCCGGCGCGACTCCGCCGTGCGACGGCATCCCGGGGGACCTGTCGACTTCGCCGCCCGGCTCACCGGCCGGAGCCTCGACGGGGTGGTCCGCCGAGGCAAGTACCTGTGGCTGCTGCTCTCGCCGACGGGAGGCGGCACGGCCCGCCCCGACGGCACCCGTCCTCCCACCGGCCCGGACGACGCTCTGCTCGCGCACCTCGGGATGAGCGGTCAGCTGCTCGTCCATCATGCGGACCGGGCCCCCGAGCACCGGCACCTGCGGGCTCGGCTCCTGCTGGGCGGGGACCCGGGAGTCGTCCTGGACTTCGTCGACCAGCGCACCTTCGGGCACCTGGGGGTCGTCGACCTCGAGCGGACGCCGGACGGCGCCCCCGGTGGCCACGGCAGCCCGTCCCCGGCCGTCCCGGTGCCCGTCGCGCACATCGCCCGGGACCTGCTGGACCCCGCGCTGGACCGGGCAGCCCTCGTCGCCGCCGTGCGACGCAGACGGACCGAGCTCAAGCGCGCGCTGCTGGACCAGTCGCTCGTCTCGGGGATCGGGAACATCTACGCCGACGAGGCCCTGTGGCGGGCAGGTCTGCACGGTTCCCGGCCGACGGACCGGCTCCGCCCCGTGGAGGTCGTCCGGGTGCTGGACGCCGCGGAGGAGGTCATGCGGTCGGCCCTGCGCGTGGGTGGCACGAGCTTCGACGCGCTCTACGTCGACGTGAACGGGGAGTCGGGCTACTTCGACAGGTCCCTCGCGGTGTACGGCCAGGAGGGCCGACCGTGCCCGCGCTGCGGGACGCCGGTGGAGCGAACGGCCTTCATGAACCGTTCGTCCTTCACCTGCCCGCGATGCCAACCTCGTCCGCGTACGGCACGCCGTGTGCGCTACACACGTCCCGTTCTCTAGGATGCCCCACGTGGTAAACAACGTGCCGAGCCCTGCGGGGCGTCAGTCCGAGATCGCCGTGATGATCGTCGACGATCACGAGGTCGTCCGTCGGGGTATCGCGGAGGTCGTCGACCGCGCGGATGGCATGGGCGTCGTCGCCGAGGCCGGAAGCGTCGCCGAGGGCATCCGTCGGGCGACCCTCGTGCGCCCGCAGGTCATGCTCGTCGACCTGCAGCTCCCGGACGGGACGGGCATCGACCTCATGCTCGCGCTGCGGGAGGCGCTGCCCGAGGTCCGCGCGATCGTCCTGACGTCCTTCGACGACGACGACGCCCTCGCCGCAGCCCTTCAGGCCGGGGCCGCCGCCTACGTGCTGAAGTCGGTACGTGGCGCCGAGATCGCCGACGTGATCCGCTCGGTCGCCGCCGGGCGCACCCTGCTCGACGAGCGCACGGTGACGCGTCGCCGCGCCGACCACGACGACCCGACCGCCGACCTCACCCCGTCCGAGCGCAAGGTGCTCGACCTCATCGGGGAGGGCATGTCGAACCGCGAGATCGCGGATCGTCTCGGCGTCGCGGAGAAGACGGTCAAGAACCACATCACGTCGCTGCTGTCGAAGATGGGCCTGCAGCGCCGCACGCAGGTCGCGGCCTGGGTCGCCGGGCACAAGCACAGCTCCTGGCGCAGCGACGGCTCGGAGTAGTCGAGCGGCGCCGGGCCCGGCCCGGCGCCTCAGAGCGCCGAGGCGTGCACCGGCGCCTTCCAGGTGAGCAGGGTCCCCCTGCCCTCCGTCGTGGTCCCGAGGGTGAACGTCCCGCCGTGACGGCGGGCCCGAGCGGCCAGGTTGTCCGTCCCCGAGCGGCGGTCGCGCTCCGGCGGGAGGCCCGCTCCGTCGTCCTCGACCTCGACGGTCACCTCGGTGTCCGGGCCCTCGCCCGCGAGCTCGACCCGCACCGCCACGGCCGTGGCCCTCGCGTGCCGGGCCGCGTTGGCGAGCCCCTCCCGCACGACGGCCACGACGTCGTCGCCGAGGTCGTCGCCGACCCTGTCGTCGAGTGCCTGGGCGTCGCCGTCGAGCGCCTCCGCCGAGTCCAGGACCCGGTGGTCGACGGTGATCACGAGCGACGGCGCGAACCCGAGACCGGTGCGGGCGAGCGAGGCCTCGCGTCGCAGTCGTTCGGCGAGGGGGGCCGAGGCGTCGGGGTCGCGCAGGGCGTGCACGATCGAGCGGATCTGCCGGACGGTCGAGTCCACGTTGTCGAGAGCGTCCTCGACGATCCCGGTGAGCTCGGAGGGGTCGACGCCGCGCGCTGCCCGACGGCGCACCGTCTCGAGCTGCATCCCGGTGGCGAAGAGCTGCTGGATGGCCAGGTCGTGCAGGTCGCGGGCGATGCGCTCGCGCTCGTCGAGCAGGGCCGCGACGTCCTGGGCGTGACGTGCCTCCGCCAGCACCAGCGCGAGGGCCGCCTGCGCGGCGTAGGTCTCGGCCGTCGCCAGGTCGCTCGGCCCGAAGGGTGCCGAGCCGACCTTGCGCAGCAGCACGAGGACACCCACCCCTCGCCCGTCGGCGTTCATCGGGGCGTAGAGCGCGGGGCCGAACTGCCGCAGGGCGTCGACCCGCATCGCCCGTGCGCGGGACAGGGAGTCGACCACGAGGCCGTTCCCGTCCCGGAGCACGGTCCTGGCACGCCCGTCCGGCGGCATGACCGTCCCGATGAGCTCGTCCGAGCCGGCGCCGTCGACGATCTCCATCACCCAGGAGTCGCCCAGTCCCGGCAGGACGAGGGCCGCGGTGTCGGCCCCGGCGACGTCCCGTGAGGAGGCGGCGATCTGAGCGAGCACCTCCTCCTGGTCCGCGCCCGAGAGCAGCATCGTGGTGATCTGCTGCCCGGCCCGCAGCCAGTGCTCGCGGCGTTCGGACTCGGCGTACATCTGCGCGTTCTGGATCGCGACGGCGGCCGCGGCGGCGAGCGTGATGACGACCTCGTCGTCCTCGTCGGTGAAGCCACCCGCCTTCTCCGACAGGTACAGGTAGCCGTACACCCGGTTGCGGACGCGCACGGCCGTCCCCAGGAACGAGCCCATCGGCGGGTGGTGCGGGGGGAAGCCCTTGAAGGTGGGGTGCTGCATGAGCTCGTCGAGCCGCAGGGTCCCGTGCGGGGGGATCGAGCCGAGGACGCCGACGGCGTGCGGGGGGCGTCCGAGCACGGCCGTGAGTCGCTCGTCCATCCCGGTGTGCACGAAGGTCGTGGACCGGCCGCGGGCGTCGAGGACGTTGATCGCCCCGTACTTGGCACCGGTGAGGTCGGCGCTCGCCGCGACGAAGCGTTGCAGGACCGTGGGCAGGTCGAGGTCGGAGGCCAGCCCGAGGGCGGCCTGGAGGAGGTCGGCGGCGGCCAACGACCCGTCGTGGTGGTCCGTACGCGCCGTCATGACCTCTCCTGCTCCTGCGCGGCCCACGCGGCGCGGTACGAGTCGGCGCCCGACGCGGCTGCGCCGTCGACCTGCGTGGTCAGCAGCTCGTCGTGCCGACCCCGTGCACGCACCGTACCCGTCTCCCCGAGCAGGATCACCTCGTCGGCCGCCTCGAGCCCCGCCAGTCGGTGCGTGACGACCACGATCGCCTTGCCGGGGGCGAGGGTCCCGCTCAGCAGGTCGCGCAGCAGCCCGGCCGCGTCGGCGTCGACGTGCTCGGTGGGCTCGTCCAGCAGCAGGACGGGCGCCGGGCTGAGCAGCGCCCTGGCCACGAGCAGGCGGCGCCGCTCGCCGCCGGAGACGCGCGCGGCGTCCGACCCCAGCACCGTGGCCAGTCCGTCGGGCAGCCCGGCGAGCCATCCGGTGAGCCCGACGGCGCGCAGTGCGGCGACCGCCTCGTCCGGGCTGACATCGCCCCGCGCGACGCGCAGGTTCTCCAGGAGGCTCGTGTCGAAGAGGTGGGCGTCCTCCGCCGTCATCGTCACGGCCGCCGCCGCCTCGGCGCGGGGGATCCGGTCCACAGGCCGACCGTGGACGCGCACCTCGCCCGCCTGAGGAGGGAGCAGCCCGGCGAGGGTCAGCAGGAGCGTCGTCTTGCCGAGGCCGCTCGGGCCGACGATCGCGACACGGCGCCCGGGGCCGAGGTCCAGGTCGATGCCCGTCAGGACGGGGGAGCTCCCGGGCCATCCGCAGGAGAGCGCGCTCGCCTCGAGGAGGGCCTCGCCCTCGGGCGAGGGAGTGGGCCCCGTGCGGTCGGCGTCGGTGGGGGAGGTGCTCGGGGCGTCCTCGCCCAGCAGGTCCATGATCCGCCGTGCGGCCTCGCGCGAGCGCAGCACGGCGACAGCGGCGTTGGGCACCATGCCCACTGCCTCGAACGCGGCAAGGGGGAGCAGGACCACCACGGCGAGCTCGACCGGAGCGAGCGCACCCGAGGTCGTGGCGGGGATGCCGAGGACCAGGGAGGCGAGGACGGCCAGTCCGGTGGCCAGCGGGTTGAGCGCCGCTGCGACGGCGGCAGGACGCGCACCGGCGTCGGCGGCGGACGCGAGATCGGTCTGGGCCCGGTCGAGCTGGGCCCGTGCCAGGCCGAGACGGCCGGAGACCGTGAGCTCGGCAGCTCCGTCGAGGAGGGAGACGGTCACGGCTGCGAGGTCGGCCCGTGCCTGGGCGGAGCGTTCCTCGACGACGCGGGAGGCACGGACCTGCCACCACGGGGCGACGATCCCTGCGAGAACGAGGCAGCCGGCGAGGGCGAGACCGGCGGAGGGGAGGAACAGGGCGACAGCGATCGCGCTGCCGAGGCTCAGGACGCCTGCCACGGCCATCGGCAGCAGCCCGCGCACGAGGACGTCGCCGACGGCGTCCACATCCGCTCCGACGCGGGCGAGCAGGTCGCCGCGGCGCAGTGCGAGCAGCCGGGCCGGCGGGCGCCCGGCGAGCAGCTCGTAGAGGCGCACCCGCAGGGTCACCATCCCGCGCAGGGCCACGTCATGGGACACGAGCCGTTCGACGTACCGCAGCAGCCCGCGGGAGATCCCGAAGAGGCGCACGCCCACGGCGGCCACGTTGAGGTACATCACCGGCGGCATCTGCGAGGCCCTGGCGATCAGCCACGCCGAGACCCCTGCAAGGGCGACGGCGCTGCCCATCCCGGCCGCGCCGGCCAGCACGGCCAGCGCGACCCTGCGACGGTCGACGTCGAGGATGGCCAGGGCCTGCCACAGCGGGTCCTGGCGGACCCTGTGCAGCCAGGTGCCGGTCTGCTCGGTCGGGACGCTCATGCGTCGACCACCGTCCGGGGGGCGGAGGTGACCTCGACGACGGTGTCTGCGACCCGCAGCAGCGACTCCCGGTGTGCGACCAGGAGCACCGTGCGCCCCGAGGTGCGGAGTCGTTCGACGACGCCGAGGACGACGGCCTCTCCGTCGGCGTCGAGGTGCGCGCTCGGCTCGTCGAGGACGACCAGGGGAGCGGGGGCCAGCAGCGCCCTGGTCAGGGCGAGGCGCTGGCGCTGACCGAGGCTGAGCCCCGAGCCGCCCTGTCCGAGCGTCGACTCCCACCCGCCGGGCCGCTCGGCGACCACGAGGTCGAGCCCGGTCAGCGCGGCGGCCCGCTCGAGCTCGCCCGCCTCGACCGTGCGGCCCTGGAGCACGGAGTCCCTGAGGGTGCCCGGTTCGATCACGGGGCGTTGGGGAACCCAGGCGATCTGCCGCCAGTAGGTCTGCGGGTCGATCTCGGTCAGGTCGATCGACGGACCGCGCACGGGGTCGAGCGCGACGCGCCCCGCGTCCGGGCTCAGGACGCCCAGCAGGACGGCGACGGCCGTGGACTTCCCTGCACCGTTGGGCCCGGCGAGGGCGGTCACCCGCCCCGGGGCCACGGCGAGGTCCAGCCCTGCGGGCGCGAGCACCGCGCGGTCCGGTGCCACGACGTCGACACCCTTCAGGCGGATCGTCGCGGTGCCGAGGTCGGGGGCGGGGACCGTGCCGTCCTCCGGCACCTCCTCCTCGAGGACGGCGAAGGCCTGCTCTGCCGCAGCGACGCCGTCGGCGGAGGCGTGGAAGTGCGCGCCGACCTGCCGGAGCGGGAGGTACACCTCCGGGGCCAGCACCAGCACGGCCAGTCCCGTCTGCAGGTCGATCTCGCCGTAGACCAGCCGGAAGCCGATCCCGACCGCCACCAGGGCGACGGAGAGGGTCGTCAGCAGCTCGAGGACCATCCCGGAGAGGAAGGCGACCCGCAGCGTGCCCATCGTGGCCAGCCGGTGCTCCTCACCGAGGCGTCCCACGCGCTGCTCCGGCCCGCGCTCGCGACCGAGCGCGCGCAAGGTCGGCAGCCCCGCGAGCAGGTCGAGCACCTGGTGCCCGAGCCGCTCCATCGCCGTGAGGCGCTTGTCGGCGTAGGTCTGCGTGAGCCGGCCGACGAGCACCATGAAGAGCGGGACGAGGGGCAGCGTCACGATCATCGTCACCGCCGCGATCCAGTCGAGGCCGAGCACGACCAGCAGTGCGGCAGGGGTCACGGTCACCGCGAGGAGGAGCTGGGGCAGGTACCGCACGAAGTACGGGTCCAGCGCGTCCAGCCCCCGGGTCGACAGCGTGGACACCGGGTGGGCAGCGATCCACCGCGGACCCAGCGCCACGGCCCGTTCGAGCACCTGCTCGCGCAGCTCGGCGACGGCACGGGTGGCCGAGCGGTGGGCGAAGCGCTCCTGGACCCCGGTGACGACGGCCTTCGCGAGGACGACGAGCGCGAGCCAGCCGACGTGGCCTGCGACCTGCGGCCAGTCGGCCGTCCTGCTGACCACCGGGGCCAGGGCCGCTGCCAGCAGGAGGGCCTGGGCGATGACCAGCGCTGCGGTCAGCACGCCGAGCCCTGCGGTCAGCAGGACGTACCGGCGCGCCGACCGCGCGCGCTTCAGGAGCCTCGGGTCGAGCGGCTTCACACCTTCGACAGCGGCAGGCCGATGTGCGCCGGGATGTGCTCGACCGTGATCCGCTTGCGGAACACCCAGTAGGTCCAGGCCTGGTAGGCCAGGACCAGCGGCGTGAGGACCACGGCGACCCACGTCATCACGGTCAGCGTGTAGTCCGTGGAGGACGCGTTCTCGACGGTGAGGGAGTTGGCGGGGTCGAACGCCGGCATGACGTCGGGGAAGAGCGAGCCGAAGATCAGCACGACGGCGGCGACGATCGCGACGGCCGAGGAGAGGAAGGCCCACCCCTCCCGCCTCGTCCGGGTGGTGACCACGAGTGCGACGAGCGCACCAGCGGCGACGAGCACGGCTGCCCAGGTCCACAGGACCTCGGAGTAGGCGAGCTGGAGCCAGATCGCCCACGCGCCGGCGATGACCGTCGTGGCCAGGGCCAGCTTCTCCGCGAGGGCCCCGGACCGCTCACGCATCTCGCCGTCCGTCTTGAGCGCGATGAACACCGCACCGTGCGTGAGGAAGATGAGCGCCGTCGTGGCCCCGCCGACCAGCGAGAACACGTTGAGCAGGTCGAAGAACGACCCGACGTACTGGTGGTCGGCATCCAGGGCGACGCCGCGCACGATGTTCCCGAAGGCCACGCCCCACAGGACGGCAGGCACCCAGGAGCCGAAGATCAGCGCGCGGTCCGCCCAGGCGCGCCAGCGGTCGTCGTTGAACTTGCCGCGCCACTCGAAGGCCACCACGCGCACGATCAGCGCCAGGAGGATGAGCAGCAGGGCGAGGTAGAAGCCCGAGAAGAGCGTCGCGTACCACTCAGGGAAGGCGGCGAACGTGGCACCGCCTGCGGTGAGCAGCCACACCTCGTTCCCGTCCCAGACCGGGCCGATCGTGTTGATCATGAGGCGGCGGTCCTTGTCCTTGCGGCCGAGGATCGGGAGCAGCATGCCGACGCCGAAGTCGAAGCCCTCCAGGACGAGGTAGCCCGTCCACAGGACCGCGATGAGCAGGAACCAGATCGTTGACATCTCCACGGTGCGCTTCCCGTCTCAGTAGGCGAAGGACATCGGGCGGTCATCGCTCGAGTCGTTGGTGTCCGGGCTGACATCGGTCTCGCTGTCGGAGACGCCCTCCATCGCGTAACGCTTCATGAGCTTCCACCACAGCACCGCGAGGACGCCGTAGAGCAGGGTGAAGGCCACCAGCGAGGTGAGGACCGTTCCCGCGGAGACGACGCTCGAGACGCCCGTGGCCGTGAGCATCCACACGCCGTCGACCCCGGTCGGGTTGGGGGCCACGACCCAGGGCTGGCGGCCCATCTCGGTGAAGATCCAGCCGAAGGACGAGGCGAGGAACGGCGTGAAGATCGCCGCGATGGCGAGCCTGGCGAACCAGGGCTTGTCGATGATCTTGCCCTTGCGGGTGAACCACAGCGAGGCGAGGGCCAGGGCGGCCGAGCCGATCCCCAGGCCGATCATCAGGCGGAAGGACCAGTAGGTGATCGCGAGGTTCGGGACGTAGTCCACGCCCTCGCCGTAGGTCGCGCTGTACTCCTCCTGGAGCTCGTTGATGCCCTTGAGCGGGGAGGTGAAGGAGCCGTCGGCGAGGAACGAGGTCAGGCCGGGGACGGCGAGGACGTGCGTGACCGACTCCGGGTCGTTCGTGAGGTCACCGAAGGCGAGCAGGGAGAACTCGGCGCCGTCGGGGGCGGACTCGGTGAGCCCCTCGGCCGAGGCCATCTTCATCGGCTGCTGCTCGAACATGAGCTTGGCCTGGGAGTCGCCGGAGATCGCGACGCCGGCTCCGCTGACGAGCATGACGATCATGCCGAGCACGACTGCCGGCCGGTACACGTCACGTGCGACCTCGGGCTTGCCCGCCCTGGCCGTCCTGACCATCCAGAAGCCGGCGATCCCCGCGACGAAGGTCCCCGCGGTCAGCAGCGAGGCGGAGATCGTGTGCGGGAAGGCCGAGAGCAGCGTGGAGTTGGTCAGCACGGCGACGATGTCCGTCATCTCCGCGCGGCCGGTCTCCGGGTTGTACACCGCGCCCACGGGGTGCTGCATCCAGGAGTTCGCCGCGAGGATGAAGTAGGCGGACAGGTTCGTGGCGAACGCGACGAGCCAGATCGTGGCGAGGTGGATCTTCTTGGGCAGCTTGTCCCAGCCGAAGATCCACAGGCCGAGGAAGGTCGACTCGACGAAGAAGGCCGCGAGGGCCTCCATCGCGAGCGGTGCGCCGAAGACGTCACCGACGAAGCGGGAGTACTCGCTCCAGTTCATGCCGAACTGGAACTCCTGGACGATGCCCGTCGCCACACCGATCGCGAAGTTGATCAGCATGAGCTTGCCGAAGAACTTCGTCAGGCGGAGCCATCGCTCGTTGCCCGTCCGGTACCAGGCCGTCTGCATGATCGCGACGAGCGGGGTGAGGCCGATCGTCAGCGGCACGAAGATGAAGTGGTAGACCGTGGTGATGCCGAACTGCCATCGGGCCAGGTCGAGTGCGTCCACGGTGTCTCCTTCGGGGCATGAACAGGTGGGGCGCGTCGTTGCGTCGAGACGACCGTAGAAATCGACGGGGCCTCGGAGGTGGGACCTTCGTCCCGTTTTGCTGACATGGTGTCATCATCTGGACGGTCCCGCTGGGGCGTCCGCCCCGGTCGGGGGCCGGTCGGCCGCTCGGGACGGCCGCGCCGCGATCGTCGCCGGGCGGCGGCCCTTGGTCCCACACCAGGCGTGTCCGCGAGGTCGTAGGGCCTCCCTGTGCGATACTACGACCGGTTGCGCTGCTCGCCACACCGGGTGCGTCACCACGACTGTCCTGCCGGTTCGGGTCCGCGTACCCGCCGCGCGCCGCCGTCACCGACTGAAGGAGTCGTGGACACGGCAGGCGCCGGCGACGCCCATCCACCGAGCAGCTACCGACGACTTCCGTCGCGGAGCGCTCAGCGCCCGCGACGACCGACCGCCTGCTGGACCGGCGAGTGTGGACGGCCCGCAGGCCTGGAGCACCCCGTGACAGACGAGCACAACCTCACCACGGAACCCTCGCCCGAGCCCACGAGCTCTGCGCCCGCCGCCCCGCGTCGCCGCCGGCGCGCGACCTCTCCGGCCGGCGAGCCGACGACGGCTGCCGTGGTGCTCCCGGAGCCGCAGTCCGCGCCGGAGGTCGAGGCGGAGAAGCCCCCGAAGGCGACCCGGGCCGCCAGGGCGCCCCGGGCGAGCAGGGCTGCCAAGGCCGTGACCGACGAGACGGTGCCGACATCCGGCGCCGACGAGGGCGAGTCGTCGCCCGCCGCCCCGCGTCGCCGCCGTCGGGCGACCTCGCCCTCCACGCAGCCCGCGACCGACCAGCCCGCGACCGAGCAGGCCACGATCGAGCAGGCCGCCGATGCTCCCGCCGAGGTCGCCGAGGAGCCGACGGAGGTCGTCGAGGAGGCTGCCCCGCGGAGCCGACGCAGCCGCTCGGCCACGTCGCGGTCCCGCGCCGCACGCACCGTCGTCGAGCCCGAGCCCGAGCCCGAGCCCGAGCCC
>NZ_JBFHHB010000097.1:0-11185 GCF_041597215.1 Actinotalea sp. | reverse complement strand
GATCGTGAGCGGAGCGTTGTCGCCTCCTCCGTCCCGCCCGTAGGACTCGGCCCAGTCGTCGTCGTAGGCCACCTTGTACTGCCAGGTCCCGGCGGGGACGTCGAACTCGGCCGACCAGGTGCCGTCCCCCGCGGGGACGAGCTCCGTCGCGGCGCACTCGGGCTGCCAGTCTCCCGGGCAGCCGAGCTCGGACTGGAGGTCGCCGACCAGGGCGATCGTGGTGGCCGCGGCAGCGGCCGGGGCAAGCGGGACGGCGACGCCGACGGCGGCGACCCCGATCGAGGTGAGCAGGGCCAGGGCGCGCGTCAGGCGAGGCATGTGGACTCCTTCGTCCGTGGGTGCCCGATCCCCCACCGGGCGTTCGCGACACTAGCGAGCCCCTTCCAACCCTTGCAAGAGTTTGCCGAATGCGTTTTCAGAGCCGAGGGCGACTCCGCAGGTCAGCGCCGTGAGCGTCAACGCTGACCCGTTCGGGTGAGACGCACTGGGCCGTCCGGGTGAGACCGGCCGCCGCTCGGCGGAGCCCTCCGCACGAGCCGACCGCTCGTCCTCCGCCGTGGGCTCAGCCGCGCAGCTCGGCCAGTCGGCCGGCCGCCACGGCGGCGTCCAGGTCCAGCTCGACCACCTTGTCGCGGCTCGTGAGCCCGGCGACGAGCGCGACCTGTCGGCGACGCAGACCGAAAGCCTTCGCGACGGCCGCGAGCGCGGCCTCCGTCGCAGCGCCGTCCACCGCCCTGGCACCGACGGCCACGACCAGCCGACCGCCGTGGTCGCCCCCGACCGCGGTGCGTGAGGCTCCGGGCCGCACCCGGATCGCGACCCTCGTCGGGCTCTCGGGTGTGGCGGTCACGACCCCATCCTGCCCCCGGACGTCGGTGCGGCGAACCGGAGCGCCCCGTCGATGGCGCTCATCCTGCGGGACGAGCATGCTGGAGGGACACACCGTGGACGGGGGCGGACCCATGCACGCACCGATGACCCGACGTTCGCTGGCGGCCGCAGGCGCACTCCTGCTGGTGACGCTGACCGGCTGCACGACGACCGCGCCGGAGCCCGGCGGCACCACGTCCGCCTCGAGCCCCACGACCTCGCCGAGCGACAGCCCGAGCCCGACGGCCTCGAGCACCGCGGCCGAGATCCTCGTACCCGTGTACTACGCGACGGACACCGGGACCGACCTCCGGCTCGTGCGGGAGTTCCGTCGCCTTCCCGACGAGGGCGGCGCCGCGCTCACCGCCGCCCGGGCGGTGCTCGCCGGCGCGCCCCTCGACCCGGACTACTCCGGGTTGTGGGCCCCCGAGGGCCAGGTGCTGGCGGTGGACGCGCTCGACGGCGTGATCGAGGTCGACCTCACCGAGGCCGCGACCCGGACGACGACCGGCTCGGCGGGTGCGAACCTCGCCGTCCAGGCGCTGGTGTACGCAGTGACCGGCGCCCTCGCCTCGGACGACCCGGTGCGCCTGCTCGTCGAGGGCGAACCCGTCGACGAGCTGTTCGGCGTGCTCGACACCCGCGCACCGATCGCCCGCGAGGACCCCCTGTCCACGCGCCTGCTCGTCCAGATCAACGACCCGAACGAGGGGGACGTGCTCGACGGCGAGGTCACCGTGACCGGCGAGGCCGCCGTCTACGAGGCGACCCTCCCCTGGGAGGTCCGCACCAGCGACGGCGCCGTCGTGCAGTCCGGAGTGACGATGACGGCGGAGGGGCAGACCTTCGCGCCCTTCAGCCTGACCCTCACGCTCGAGCCGGGCGAGTACGTCGTCGTCATCACGGAGGACGACCCCTCCGGCGGCGAGGGCCGGCCACCCACCTCGGACAGCCGGGCATTCTCGGTGCGCTGAGCCGGCTCGCCTCGGCCTTCTCGGTGCGCTGAGCCGGACAGCCTCGGCCTTCTCGGTGCGCTGAGCCGGACAGCCCGGGCCGTCGGACATGGCAGAGGGCGGGCTCCCTCGGTGGGGAACCCGCCCTCTGCGGTCCGGGCGCCGGGCCGGTCAGGCCCGACGTACCCGGGTCACTCCTGGGTCAGCGGGAACAGCGTGGCGTCGTCCGCGTAGACCTCTGCGGCGTTGGCCTGCGTCACGATGAACGGGGTGAGCAGGTACGCCGGGACGATCTTGACGCCGTTGTCGTAGGACTCGGTGTCGTTGATCTCGGCCTCGGAGCCGGCCTGGAGGAGCTTGATCTCCGCGATCGTCTGGGCGACGATCTCACGCGTGTCCTTGTAGATCGTGGAGTACTGCACGCCCTCCATGATCGACTTGACCGACTCGACCTCGGAGTCCTGGCCGGTGACGACCGGGACGTCCTTGCCGGCCTGAGCGACGGCGGTCAGCGCCGCGCGGCCCAGGGTGTCGTTCGGGGACAGGATGCCGTGGAGCTCGGTGTCCGTGTAGGAGCCGGCGAGCACGGTGTCCATGCGCTTCTGGGCGTTCTCGGCCTTCCAGCCCTGGGTGGCGACCTGCTCGAAGGTCGTCTGACCCGAGACGACCGTGAGCGTGCCGTCGTCGATCTTCGGCTGCAGGATGCTCATCGCACCCTCGAAGAACGGCGTGGCGTTGGCGTCGTCGGGCGAACCGGCGATGAGCTCGATGTTGTACGGGCCCTCACCCTTGCGCTCGGCGAGACCCTCGAGGAGCGCCGTGCCCTGGAGCACGCCGACCTGGTAGTTGTCGAAGGCGACGTACATGTCGACGGCGTCGGTGTTCTTCACCAGGCGGTCGTAGGCGATGACCTTGATGCCGGCCTCGGCCGCCGCCTCGAGCTGGGTGCCCAGCTGCGAGCCGTCGATCGCGCCGACGACGATGACCTTGGCGCCCTGCTCGACCATGGCCTGGATCTGGTTCTGCTGCTCGGTCACGCCGCTGTTGGCGAACTGCACGATCGGGTTGAACCCGGCCTCGGTGAGGCCGTCGTTGAACAGCTGCTCGGCGAGGACCCAGTTCTCCGAGGTCTTCTGCGGCAGGGCGACGCCGATGGTGGCATCGGCCGCGAACCCGGCCATCTCGGTGGCCGTGTCGGTCGACTCGGTCGTCGAACCCTCGCGCTCCGAGGACGAGCACCCCGTCAGCATCAGGGCCCCTGCGGCACCTGCGGCGACGAGCGCCATGGTGAGCTTCTTCATCAGTGGTGTCTCTCTCCTTCTCGTGCACCCGACGTTGGATGCGGTGGGGAGGCCTCGTCGACGTGACGGGGCCGGGTGGTTCGGGTCGGACTAGGGGGTGGGGCTCGTGGACGAGGCGGTCGCGGCGGCGCCGGCCTCGGCGCTCTTCTTGCGGTTGCTCATGAGCATCCCGATGATCGAGGGCTTGCCCTGGACCTTGTTGTAGACGTCGAAGGCGACCGCTGCGAGCAGCACGAGTCCCTTGATCACCTGGGTGCGGTCCGAACCCACACCCAGCAGCTGAAGGCCGTTGTTGAGCACGGCCATGACCAGGCCGCCGATCATCGAGCCGATGACCGTGCCGACGCCGCCGGAGACCGCTGCGCCGCCGATGAACACCGCGGCGATCGCGTCGAGCTCCCAGTTGGTCCCGTCGAAGGGACCCGAGGCGGTCGAGCGGCCGATGAACACGATGCCGGCCAGGGCCGCGAGCATCGACATGTTCATCATGACCAGGAAGTTGGTGCGCTTGATGTTGACGCCCGAGAGCGCAGCGGCGGACTTGTTCCCACCGACCGCGTACACGTGGCGGCCGGTGATCGTCCGGTTGGAGATGAACCCGTAGACCAGCACCAGGACCACCAGGATCACGCCGGCCACCGGGAACGAGGTGCCCACCCGGCCGCTGCCGTACAGCCAGGCGAGGGCAGCGACCACGACCGAGAGCACCGAGGTGCGGGTGACCGACACCCACATCGGGGCCTTCTCCCCGCCCAGGCGCACCGCCGAGCGACGCCGACGCGACTCCGACCACACCAGGGCCGCGATCCCCAGCAGCCCCAGCAGGAGCGTGGAGTTGTTCATCCCGGTCGCCGGGCCCCACTCGGGCAGGTAGCCGGCACCGAGGTACTGGATCTCCTTGGGCACCGGGATCGTGTTCGACTTGCCGATCCACTGGTTCGCACCGCGGAAGAGCATCATCCCCGCAAGGGTCGTGATGAACCCCGGGATGCCGACGTAGGCCACCCAGAAGCCCTGCCAGGCCCCGATCACCGCACCGACCGACAGGCCGAGCAGCACCCCGAGCCACCACGGGATCCCCCAGTCGCGGATCGCCAGCGCGACCACGATGCCGACCACCGCCGCGACCGAACCGACCGACAGGTCGATATGGCCCGCGATGATCACCAGCACCATGCCGATCGCCAGGATCAGCACGTAGGAGTTCCCGTTGATGATGTTCTGCGCGTTGCTCGAGGTCAGCACCTTCCCCCCGGTCGCGAACTGGAAGATCAGCGTGAGCGCGATGAGCGCGAACACCATGCCGAACTGGCGTGCACCGCCGCCGAGGAGTGCCTTGAGTGACTTCATCGTCTGTTGGTCCTTCTACCTGTTCTCGGTGATCAGCGAGCGGCGGCCGGTGCCGCGCCCGTCATGAGCCGCATGAGGCTCTCCTGCGTGGCTTCCGCCCGGTCGAGCACGCCCGTGATCGTGCCCTCGAAGATCGTGTAGATGCGGTCGCACAACCCGAGCAGCTCGGGCAGCTCCGAGGAGATGACGATCACGCCCTTGCCCTCGTCCGCCAGTCGCTGCACCAAGCCGTAGATCTCGTACTTGGCACCCACGTCGATCCCTCGCGTGGGTTCGTCCAGGATCAGCAGATCCGGCTCGGGGAACATCCACTTGCCCAGCAGCACCTTCTGCTGGTTCCCGCCGGAGAGCTTGACCACTCCCTCGCGCACCGAGTTCGCCTTGATCGCCAGCGAGCTGCGGTAGCCCTCCGATGCGAGGTACGCCCCGTCGGTGTCGATCACCCCGCGGGTGGAGATCTTGGCCAGGTCCGCCGAGACGATCGTGTCCTGGATCGTGTCCAGCAGGTTGAGCCCCAGGGCCTTGCGGTCCTCCGGGACGTACGCGATCTTGTGGTCGATCGCCTGCTGCACCGTCCGCAGGTCCACCGGCCGGCCGCTGATGGTCACCTGACCACCCAGGTACCGGCCGTAGGAACGGCCGAAGAGCGACCGCGCGAGCTCGGTGCGACCCGCACCCATGATCCCCGCGAAACCCACGATCTCCCCGTGCCGCACATGGAACGCCGAGTCGTTGCACACCAACCGGCCCGGGACCTGCGGGTGCTCGACCGTCCACCCGCTGACCTCGAAGAACACGTCGCCGATCTGCGGCGTGTGCTCAGGGAACCGGGACTCCAGCGAACGCCCCACCATCCCGCGGATGATGCGGTCCTCGTCGACCTCCCCGGCATGCGCGTCAAGGGTCTCGACGGCCTTGCCGTCCCGGATGATCGTGATCGAGTCCGAGATCGCCGCGATCTCGTTGAGCTTGTGCGAGATCATGATGCACGTCATGCCCTTGGCCCGCAGACCCCGCAGCAGGTCGAGCAGATGAGCCGAGTCGTCCTCGTTCAACGCGGAGGTCGGCTCGTCCAGGATCAGCAGCCGGACGTCCTTCGACAACGCACGAGCGATCTCCACCAGCTGCTGCTTGCCCACACCGATGTTCTTGATCAGCTCGTCGGGCGACTCCGAGAGCCCCACCCGCGCCAGGAGCTCGGCAGCACGCGCACGCGCCACCTCCCAGTCGATCCCGACCCGGCCCCGCACCTCGTTGCCCAGGAAGATGTTCTCGGTGATCGACAGCTCGGGGATGAGCGCGAGCTCCTGGTGGATGATCACGATCCCGGCGTGCTCGGAGGACTTGATGTCCTTGAACCGGACCTCGTCCCCCTGGTAGACGATCTCGCCCTCGTACGTCCCGTGCGGGTACACACCCGACAGCACCTTCATCAGGGTCGACTTGCCCGCGCCGTTCTCACCGCAGATCGCGTGGATCTCCCCGACCTGGACGCTCATGCTCACGTCGTCGAGAGCCCGAACACCGGGGAAGACCTTGGTGATCCCTCTCATCTCGAGAAGAACCGGGGCATCCATGGTCACGCTGCACTCCTTGTGCCTCATCGCACTGCGGGCCACTGCGCCCGGGGACGGGTGGAACGCTAGGGAGCGCCACGGGCTGGCGTCAACTTCTGAAGCCAATAGATGCAAGATCGTCATCATCTCGTGACCCGCAGCGGGATATGGCGCTCTCAGCAGGGGTTTTGCCCGAGTCGCGGGCGGAGAAGTGCGGAGATCGGCGCCCTTGTCGTCAGCCGGTGAAGCCAAGGCGGCCGCTGCGCGGCACCACCCCCGCGGGTGACCGGGCGGCTGGTCGCGAGGCTGCCGTCAGGCCCGCTGGCCGACGGTCGGCGGGGCGAGCGACGCTCCGCCCGAGGGCCTCAGGCCGGTGATCGCCGCGAGGATCTCCTCGTGACTCGTGCTCGCCGCGTCGAACTCGCCGTTGATGCGACCGTGCCGAAGCACGACGATGCGATCGGAGACGGCCCGGACGTCGGTCATGTTGTGGCTGATGAGGATGACCCCGAGGCCCATCTCGCGCAGTCGCTCGATGAGCATGAGCACCTCGGCCGTCTGCACCACCGAGAGCGCAGCGGTGGGCTCGTCGAGCACGACGATCCGCGGCCGGCTGGTCAGGGTCCGCGCGATCGCGACGGCCTGGCGCTGACCGGCGGAGAGGTCCCGGACGGGTGCGCGGACCGAGGGGATCCCCGCCGTGAGATCCCGAAGGATCGACTGCGCGGTCAGCACCATCCGCTCCTCGTCGAGCGGACCGCCCGGCCGCACGCGCAGCTCTCGTCCCAGGAAGATGTTCGCGGTGACGCTGAGGTTGTCGCACAGCGCCAGGTGCTGGAAGACGGTCGCCACCCCGAGCCCGTGCGCCACGGACGGGGTCGAGATGGTCACCGGCTCACCGCCGATCTCGATGAAGCCGGCGTCGGGCTGCAGGACCCCTGCGACGACCTTGGCAGCCGTGGACTTGCCTGCTCCGTTGTCCCCCACCAGGGCGACGACCTCGTGCGAGTGCAGGTCCAGGTCGAATCCGACGAGCGCCTCGACCGCACCGAAACGCTTGGTGACCTGTCGCATGGACAGCAAGGGCTGCGGCAACCTCTCCGAACCCGTCATGTCAGCCTCCTGCTCGTCATCGCGCATGGGACCTGCCAGTGCATCGTGGGGCCTCTGGTCACTCACCCCTCACCTGCCAGCACACTGCTGTCGAACGTCGTCAGGACGTCCGTGTTCTCCAGGGTGAGGATCAGGGCGCCGATGACCTCGGCCCGTCCGCCGAGCTCGGCGCCGAGCACCTCGAGCGGCGCGATGTGGTTGAGCAGCACCCGACGGCGGATCGCCTCGCGCATCGGCGCGAGAAGCAGCTCCCCCGTCTCGGCGAGCTCCCCGCCCACGACGACGCACTGCGGGTTGACCGCCATCGCGAGTCCGGACACGACGGCGCCGATCGTCGCCCCCGCATCGGCGATCACCTGGCTGCAGCCGGGGTCCCCGTCACCGGCGAGGGCGATGACGTCACGAAGGGTGAGCGGCCCGCGGCTCGCGCGGAGCGAGGCGAGAAGGGAGCGCGAGCCGACGACGGTGTTGAGGCAGCCCCTGCTCCCGCACTCGCAGATGTCACCGCTCGCGTCGACCTGGACGTGCCCGATCTCCCCTGCCGTCCCGGCGAAGCCTCGGTGCAGGTTCCCCCCGAGCACCACGCCGGCGCCGGTGCCGTGGGAGACCCGCACGTACACCGAGTCGCGGTAGGGACGGGCCGCGCCGAACCTGCTCTCCGCCAGCGCCCCGAGGTTCGCGTCGTTGTCGACGAAGACCGGGACGCCCAGGCGCTTGCCGAGCACCTGGGCCACCGGGACGTCGTCCCAGCCGCGCAGGATCCCCGGGACGGTCACCATGCCCGTCGCCGTGTCCACCGGGGCGGGCAGGCCGATCGCGACACCGAGCACCTCCGGCATCGCCGCCCCGACGCGCTCGAGCAGGTCCACCAGGAGCAGCGCCATCCGGTCGAGGCTGGTGTCCACCCGGTGCTCGAAGGGCAGCGGGAGCGTCTGCTCCGCGAGGACCTCGAGCGCAGCGTCGGCCACCGCGACCCGCAGGTGCCGGGTGCCGATGTGCACCCCCACGGCGAGGCCGCGCCGGTGGGCGAGGGTCACGAGCTGGGCGCGCCGCCCGCTGCGCACCGTCGTGCGGACGTCGACGACCCCCGCACCCTGGAGCTCGCGGACGATGTTCGACACCGTCGCGGCGGAGAGCCCTGTGGCCCCGGCGAGCTCGACCTGCGTCAGCCCGCCGTGCCGTCGGACCGCCGTGACCACGGTGGCGCGGTTGGCCTCGCGCAGCGCGGTCTGCGAGCCGGACATCCCTACGCCACCTCCCCGCGCTCCGAGCCACCCGTCCGGTCGCGTACCGGACGGGAGTGATCCAATCACCGATCCGGACCCGCCGTGGCGACCGCCGCCCCGGCGTCGCGCCCTCCGGGTCCAGGACGCCCGGTCGGCTATGCGGATCGGTCAGATCAGTCCGAGGCCTCGCACGGCGTCGCGCTCCTCGACCAGCTCGGCGACCGAGGCGTCGAGCCGGGTCCGCGAGAGCTCGTTGAGGTCGAGACCCTGGACGATCTGCCACGCCCCGCCGTCCGAGGTCACCGGGAACGAGGAGATGAGCCCCTCGGGCACCCCGTAGGAGCCGTCCGAGACGACTCCGGCGGAGGTCCAGTCCCCCGCGGGGGTGCCGAGGACCCAGTCGTGCACGTGATCGATCGCGGCGTTGGCAGCGGAGGCGGCGGAGGAGGCACCACGTGCCTCGATGATCGCCGCGCCGCGCTTGGCGACCGTGGGGATGAACGTGCCGGTGACCCAGTCCTCGTCGACGAGCTCGGCGGCCGGACGCCCGCCGACGCTCGCGTGGAACAGGTCCGGGTACTGCGTCGCGGAGTGGTTGCCCCAGATGGTGAGCCGCTCGATCTCCCGCACCGAGGAGCCCGTCCGCGTCGCGAGCTGCGAGAGCGCCCGGTTGTGGTCGAGCCGGGTCATCGCGGTGAAGCGCTCCGCCGGCACGTCGGGGGCGTGCGCCTGGGCGATCAGCGCGTTGGTGTTGGCGGGGTTGCCGACCACGAGCACCCGCACGTCGTCCGCGGCACCGGCGTTGATGGCGGCGCCCTGCGGCTTGAAGATGCCGCCGTTCGCCTCGAGGAGGTCGCCTCGCTCCATCCCCGGGCCGCGGGGCCGGGCGCCGACGAGCAGGGCGATGTTCACGCCGTCGAAGGCCGCCGTCGGGTCGTCGAAGATCTCGACGGAGTCGAGCAGCGGGAACGCGCAGTCGGCGAGCTCCATCGCGGTGCCCTCCGCGGCCTTGACGGCCTGCGGGATCTCGAGGAGGCGCAGCCGCACGGGCGTGTCCGCGCCCAGCATCGCACCGGAGGCGATCCGGAAGAGCAGCGCGTAGCCGATCTGCCCCGCGGCACCGGTGACGGTGACGGTGACGGGCGCGGCGGGCGGGGCACTGGTGAGGTCGGTCATCGTGGAGCTCCTTCGGTCCATGATCATTCGACGTGCCCGCGGATCGCGCGGGCCACGCCACGGGGTCAGGCGAGTCGGGCGGCCAGGTTCTCGTCGAGCGCTGCGAGGAAGTCCTCGGTGGTGAGCCACTCCTGGTCGGGTCCGACGAGCAGGGCAAGGTCCTTGGTCATCTTGCCGCTCTCGACGGTCGTGATGACGACGTCCTCGAGCGCCTCGGCGAACGCCGTGACCTCGGGCGTGCCGTCGAGCTTGCCGCGGTGCTTGAGGCCACCGGTCCAGGCGAAGATCGAGGCGATCGGGTTGGTCGAGGTCGGCTTTCCCTGCTGGTGCTGGCGGTAGTGCCGGGTCACCGTGCCGTGCGCCGCCTCGGCCTCGACCGTCGTGCCGTCGGGGGTCATCAGGACAGAGGTCATCAGGCCGAGCGAGCCGAAGCCCTGGGCGACGGTGTCGGACTGGACGTCGCCGTCGTAGTTCTTGCAGGCCCAGACGTAGCCGCCCTCCCACTTCATGGCCGCGGCGACCATGTCGTCGATGAGGCGGTGCTCGTAGGTAAGGCCGGCCGCGGCGAACTTCTCGGCGTACTCGGCCTCGAAGACCTCGGCGAAGATGTCCTTGAAGGCGCCGTCGTAGGCCTTGAGGATCGTGTTCTTCGTCGACAGGTACACCGGGTAGCCGCGCTGCAGGCCGTAGGCGAAGGAGGCCCGCGCGAAGTCGCGGATCGAGTCGTTGAAGTTGTACATGCCCATCGCCACGCCCCCGCCCTCGGGGTAGGTGACGACCTGCTGCTGGATCGGCTCGGAGCCGTCGGCCGGCGTGAAGGTCAGCGTGAGGGTGCCGGCGCCGGGGACCTTGAAGTTCGTCGCGCGGTACTGGTCGCCGAAGGCGTGGCGCCCGATGATGATCGGCTTGTTCCAGCCGGGGACCAGCCGCGGGATGTTCGAGATGATGATCGGCTCGCGGAAGACGACGCCGCCGAGGATGTTGCGGATCGTCCCGTTGGGCGAGAGCCACATCTTCTTCAGGCCGAACTCCTCGACGCGGGCCTCGTCCGGGGTGATCGTCGCGCACTTGACCCCGACGCCGTGCTCCTTGATCGCGTTCGCGGCATCCACGGTGACCTGGTCGTCCGTCGCGTCGCGGTTCTCGATCGACAGGTCGTAGTAGCGCAGGTCGATGTCGAGGTAGGGGTGGATGAGGCGGTCCTTGATGAACTGCCAGATGATCCTGGTCATCTCGTCGCCGTCGAGCTCGACGACCGGACCGACGACCTTGATCTTGCCCATGCGTGACTCCTGTACGTGGAGGGGGACGCTCGCGGCGTCGTTGCGGCAGCTCTCGGAAGAAGATTACTCGACATCGAGAGACCTGGGTCTGCGTCCAGGTACCGGTGGCATGATGCCGAGGCCAGCAGTGCCTGCACGCTCACGAGAGGACCCGCATGTCCACGCCCGAGCCCACCCCGTCGGCAACACCCGAGGCGGACGAGGTCCCCGTCGCCGAGACGACCATGACCCTCGAGGTCGAGTCCTTCGAGCTGAGCGGACTGGAGACCGTCCCGTTCGAGGAGGAGCGCTCGCTCCTCGCCCGGGTCGGCGCGGAGACCTTCGGGTCCTTCGCCTTCGTCCTGGTCACGGTCGGCG
>NZ_JBFHHB010000096.1:0-11382 GCF_041597215.1 Actinotalea sp. | reverse complement strand
GTGGAGATGTGGTGGTAGCGCACCGCGTGGCGGCGCACGGCCTCGAGCAGCGTGTAGGTGCCGATGACGTTCGTCTGCACGAACGGCCAGGGGTTGGACAGCGAGTTGTCGTTGTGGCTCTCCGCGGCGAAGTGCACGACGGCATCCGTGTCCGCGACGAGGCGCTCGACGAGCTCGGCGTCCGTGATGTCCCCGCGCACGAAGGTGATGCGGTCCGCGACGGGGGCGAGGGAGGCCTCGTCCCCGGCGTAGGTCAGGGCGTCCAGGACGGTCACTGCCCAGTCGGGTCGCTCGCGGACGACATGGTGCACGAAGTTGGCACCGATGAATCCGGCACCGCCGGTGACGAGCAGACGCACAGTGACCTCCAGGCCGCAGGGGTGGACGCGTCAGCCTACCGAGACCAGGTGTGGTCCCACGATGTGGCACCGGTCGCCCGTCACCGGGGTCGCCGGAGGGAACGTTCTCTGACGAATCGGACATGCGAGGCAGATGTTCTTGACCTGCGGTAACACACCCCTGACACTGCCCAGAGGCCCCCGCTCTCGATGTCAGGAACTTCTCATGATCGTCCGTTTGGCACTCAGCGTGGTGCTCGCTCTTCTCGGTGTCGGCAGCGGCGGTCTGCCCACGGTGGTGGACGCTCCTTCCGGTGCGACCCTCGGGTCGTCCACGGCGAGCGTCGTCCCGGCTCAGGACGCCGGGGACGCCGTGGCCGACGAGGTCGAGGTGACCCAGGTCGAGGTCGTCGTCGCGCCGCTGGACGAGGACGGTGAGGTCGCGCCCACCGAGGAGCTGCAGGCCGCCGACGCCGACCCGGGTGCGCTCGCGGCGGACGAGCCCGTGGGCGACGGACGGGTCGCGAGCGAGGTGCTCGAGACGGACGGCTTCCAGACGCTCGGGGTCACCTGGCCGGCAGAGACGGACCCGACGGGCCTCGACCCGCAGGTGCGGACCCGGGCGGTGGACGGGACCTGGTCGCAGTGGCAGGCCCTGGAGATCGGCGACAGCGCTCCTGACGCGGGCTCGGCCGACGCCGCGGCCGCGGGTGCCCGTGGCGGGACGGACTCCCTGTGGGTCGGCGAGGCGGACGCCGTCCAGGTCTCCTTCTCCGCGGTGACCGAGGTCGGCCCCGAGGGCCTCGACCTCACGCTCGTCGACGCTCCCGCGACGACGAGCACGGCCGGCGCCGTCGAGGGCGCGGCCTGGTCGGGCGAGCTGACGACGACCGGGGCTGCCTTCGTGCAGACCTCCACCGCCGAGGCGCCGACGGTGATCTCCCGGTCCGAGTGGGGGGCGCGGGCGCAGGCCTGCACCCCGAACGTCGCCACCGCCCTGGTCGGCGCCGTCGTCCACCACACGGCGGGATCGAACTCCTACTCCACGGTGGCCCAGGCGCAGCAGCAGATCCGCGGCGACCAGGCGTATCACATCGACGGACGCGGCTGGTGCGACATCGGCTACAACTTCATCGTCGACAAGTGGGGAAACATCTACGAGGGGCGGGCCAACAGCCTCACCAAGGCCGTGGTCGGGGTGCACGCCGGTGGGTTCAACACCGGGACCCTCGGGGTCTCCATGCTGGGGACCTACGACTACGCTCCCTCGGCTGCCACGCAGCGCTCCGTCGCCCAGATCATCGGCTGGCGCCTCGGTGCCTACGGGGTCAACCCCGAGGGCACGATGAGGTTCACGACACTCGGCGGCCAGAACTCGAGCGTCCCGGCGAACACCACGGTGACCCTCCCGCGGGTGATCGGGCACCGCGACGTGGCCTACACGGCCTGCCCGGGCAACGGGGGCTATGCGGCCCTTCCCGCGATCCGGTCGATGGCGTCGTCGTTCAGCTTCGACCAGCGGTTCACCCAGTCCAACGCCGTCGTCAAGGCCATGTACGAGGACCTGCTGGGCCGCGCCCCGGACTCCGGTGGCCTCCAGTCGTGGAGCGCGATGCTCGCCGGCGGCGCGGACGGCGCCGCGCTGGTCAGGGCGTTGACCAGCAGCGAGGAGTACATCCGCCTGTCGATCACCCGGGCGTACCAGGAGGTGCTCGGCCGGGCCCCCGAGAGCTCAGGCATGGCGTACTGGTACGAGCGGATCACGAGCGGAACGGCGACGGTGGACGACGTCAAGCGCCGCTTCTACGACAGCGACGAGTACTTCAACCGATCGGGCGGGACCCCTGAGGGGTACACCGATCTGCTCTACCGCACGATGTTCGAGCGCTCGGCGAGCGCGAAGGAGGCGACCTACTGGTCGGGTCGGATCACCGCGATCGGTCGGAGCGCGGTCGTCGACGCCATCTGGTTCTCCACGGAGGCCGCCCAGTACCGCGCAGGGGGGTACTACCGGACGTTCCTGGACCGTGAGCCGGACGCCACCGGTCTGCGCTTCTGGGCGAAGGTGCTGCTCGACGAGGGTGAGGGTGCCGTCCGGATCGGCATCGCGGGTTCGGACGAGTACCGCGCCCTGGCGCTCAAGCAGTACGGGACGTCGGCGACCTGAGGTCGGCCGCGCGGGCCGGGGCGCCCGGTCCGCGCGGGCTCAGGCGGAGGCGGGGGCGAGCGTCGCCCCGAGGTGGACGACCCCGACCTCCGAGCCGTTCGCGGCCACGCGCACCGACGTGCCCTCCACGAGCCGGTGCAGCTCGGCCCCGGTGCTGTCGGCCACGGCCCCGTGGACCGTGTAGGAGCCCTCGCCCACGCAGAACCGAGCGATGCTGAAGTCGAAGGCCGCCTGACCCGTCACGGCGGGCAGGGAGACCCCGAGAAGGCGGCTGTTGGTCCCGTAGATCGTCTGCCCGGAGGAGGTCTCGAGGCCGAAGCCGACGATCCACCCCTCGAGCCGGTCCCGGCTGGAGACGTGCACGCGCACCGTGAGCGGTGCGTCGGCCTCGACGGCGGTGGTCACGGTGCCCTGGGCGTCCAGGATCTCGACCCGTTCCACCACCGCATGCGGGCGCTCGGCCGCGACGGGAACGGATGCCCGCTCCCGCTCGAGGTCGTCCTGGCGGGTCTGCTCGAAGCCCTTGCGGAGCACCTGGAGAGCGTCGCGGGGTGGTCCGTCCGCCACGACCGATCCGTGCTCGAGGACGACGGCCCGGTCGCAGATCTCGGCGACCTGGTCCAGGGCGTGGGTGACCAGGACGATCGTGCGACCTTCCTGCTGGAAGCCGCGGATCCGGTCCATGCACTTGCGCTGGAAGGGCTCGTCGCCCACGGCCAGCACCTCGTCCACCAGGAGGATGTCGGGGTCGACGTGCACCGCGACCGCGAAGGCCAGGCGGACGTACATGCCGGACGAGTAGAACTTGACCTGGGTGTCGATGAACTGCTCGATCCCGGAGAAGTCGACGATCGCGTCGAAGTACTGGTCGGTCTGGCTGCGGGAGAGCCCGAGGATCGAGGCGTTGAGGTAGACGTTCTCGCGGCCGGTCAGGTCGGGGTGGAAGCCGGCGCCCAGCTCGAGCAGGGCGGCGAGCCGGCCGCGGAGCTGGACGGAACCGCTCGTCGGCTGGAGGATCCCGCTGATCATCTTGAGCAGGGTCGACTTGCCCGAGCCGTTGGGGCCGATCAGCCCGACGGTCGTCCCGGACTCGATCGTGAGGTCGACGTCGCGCAGGGCCCAGAAGTCGTCCTTGTGCAGGTTGGAGCGGCCGAAGTTGACCAGTCTCTCCTTGAGCGACTTCTCCTTGCGGATGACGAAGCGCTTGGAGATGTCGTTGATCTCGATGACGGGAGTGGGCATCACAGCTCCTGGGCGAAGTTGCTCTGGAGTCGAGCGAAGATGCGCTGGCTGACCCACAGCAGCAGCATCGAGATCCCCAGCGTGACGAGCAGACGGATGGTGAGCGAGTCCGGGGTGGCCTCTCCGTCGCCCCCGACCCAGAAGACCCGCTGGAAGGCGACGACCACGAGCGTCATGGGGTTCATCAGGTACAGAGTGTCGAGCAGGGAGCCCTCGAGACGGGTGTGCACCAGACCCCAGGAGTACACGATCGGTGAGCCCCAGAAGAGGATCATGATGACGATCTCGACGAGGTACTGCACGTCCCTGAGGTAGACGTTCACGGCGGAGAGCAGCAGGGCCAGGGCGCTCGCGAAGACGATGAGCACGGCGAGGGCGAGCGGCAGGTAGAGCCACCGCTGGCCCAGGGGGAAGGCGCCGGAGACGACAGTGGCCGTGACCAGGATGCCGAGCTGGATCGTGAAGTTGAACAGCGAGGAGCCCAGGACGCTCAGCGGGAAGACCTCCCGCGGGACGTACACCTTCTTGATCAGGCCGGCGTTGGCGACGATCGAGCCGGTGCCCCCCAGGATGATGTCGCTGAAGAGCTGCCAGGCGGTCAGCCCGGTGAAGATGAAGATCGCGAACTCGGGGATGCCGCCCTCGCGTCCGGGCACCCGCTCGGCGCCGAGGAACTTGCCGATGGCGACGTAGTAGACCAGGAGCAGGGCGAGCGGCTTGGCGAGGCTCCAGAAGAACCCGAGGATGCTGTCCTTGTACCTGGCCTTGATCTCCCGGCGGACCAGCAGGTCGAGCAGCTCGCGGTGGGCCCAGATGTCCCGGACGGACTGGATCGTCCCGCGCAGGAACCCGGCTCGTGGGCCCGCCGGACGCAGCTCGAGAGATGCCAGGTGCGCACTCCTGGACTCGTGATCGTGACTCATGCGCTCCCTGTCTCCGAGGGATCTCGCTGACCCCACGTCGTCGCTGCCCACACACAGTACCCGGGTACCTCTCGCGCCTGCGCATCCCGGGTCCCGGGCATGGTCCAATGGCAGGTACCGTCCGAGACCCGGGAGAAGTCATGCGCCCCCTGCGCCGACGCAGCACCGTCCACCTCGCCGCACGGGCCCTCGTCGCAGGGCTCGTGGCACTGGCCCTGGCGGCGGTACCCGTCGCGGCCGGCGCCGCGACGCCGACGCCCACGGCCGCGCTCCCGACGGCGACGAGCTCGGGGGAGATCTCCTTCGTCGGTCACGGCTGGGGTCATGGCAGGGGCATGAGCCAGTTCGGGGCGCTCGGCTACGCCGTGGACCACGGGTGGTCCGCCACGCAGATCCTCACGCACTTCTACGGTGGGACGAGGGTCGCGACCGATGCGGGCAACCCCACCATCTCGGTCGAGCTGACCCGGCTCACGGGGGTCGACACCATCGTCCAGGGGCCGGGCCTGACGGTGAACGGCACCTCGCTCGGATCGGGGTACGGCTACGCCCTCGTGCGCTCGACGGGCTCGGGCTCGCTCCAGCTCTACACCGGTACCAGCTGCGCAGGACCGTGGACGACGTCGGGTGGCACCTTGGCCTCCGGCGTCGTGCTGGCGACCGCCGGGGCGGGGGAGGGGAGCGACACGCTGCTGCGCACCTGCGAGTCGGGGATCTCCTACGGCTACCGCGGGGTGCTCAAGGTCGTCCTGGCCAACTCGACCGTGTACACGCACAACGTCCTGCCGATCGAGTCCTACCTGCGCGGGGTGCTCCCCAAGGAGGTCTCCGGGTCGTGGGGCCCGCTCGGCAACGGGCGCGGGCGCCAGGCGCTCCAGGCCCAGGCGGTCGCGGCCAGGAGCTACGCCCTCGCGTCCTCGCCGCGCTCCTCGGGGGCGTCGGTCTGCGACACCACCGCCTGCCAGGTCTACTCCGGGGCGTTCTCGAGCAAGGCCGACGGCGCGAGCGCGACGCTCACGCGGATCGAGCAGGCGGAGACCGATCTCGCGGTGAGCGTCACGGCGGGAACGGTCATGCGCTTCACGAGCACGGGAGCGATCGCCCGCACGGAGTTCAGCTCCTCCAGCGGAGGGTGGACCGCCGGCGGGACCTTCCCCGCCGTGGTGGACGACGGTGACGACTACTCCGGGAACCCGAACCACGACTGGAGCGCGACCTTCACCGAGGCGCAGGTGGCCGCCCGGCTGGGGATCTCCGGGGTCCGCTCGGTCTCCGTCACCGGGCGCAACGGTCTCGGGGACCTGGGAGGACGGGTCACCTCGGTCACGGTCGTCGACGGATCCGGGGCCTCGCACACGTACACGGGGGCGGCGTTCCGCACGGCCATGGGGACCAGCACCTTCAAGAGCGACTGGTTCGCCGTCTCCTCCGTCGCGAGGGCCGAGGCCGAGGCGATCGTCACGGCGCTGTACCAGGACCTGCTCGGACGCAACCCGGAGGCGGCCGGCCTCGCCGACTGGAGCACCCAGCTCATGGCGGGCACGAGCCAGACCGCCCTGGTCGCCTCGTTGACCTCGAGCATGGAGTACATCCGGCTGCGGATCACCCAGGCCTACCGGGACGTGCTGGGCCGTGCCCCGGAGGCAGCGGGCATGAGCTACTGGGTCGGCGAGATCCTCGCCGGGCGCGCGACGGTCGACGACGTCCAGCGTCGCTTCTACGACAGCCAGGAGTTCTTCAACCGATCGGGCGGCACGGCGACCGGCTACGTCGACCTGCTGTACCGCACGATGTTCGAGCGGTCGGCGAGCGCGAAGGAGGCCGCGTACTGGTCCGGACGGATCGGCGTGGTCGGGCGCAGCCAGGTCGTGGACGGGATCTGGTTCTCGATGGAGGCGGCGCTGTACCGCGCCGGCGGGTACTACCGCGTGTTCCTCCAGCGGGAGGCCGAGTGGACCGGGCGCCAGTACTGGGCGACGATCCTGCTCCGTGACGGTGAGGGAGCCGTGCGCATCGGCATCGCCGGGAGCGTCGAGTACGCCCAGCTCGCGGTCAAGCGCGCCGGCTGACGACGCCGGGCGGCCGACCCCGGTCCTGTGCCGCCGGTCCCCTGACGGCGACCCTAGCCGGCGTGGAAGGAGTCCCAGAGCCGTTCCGCGTAGTCGGCCCAGCTCGTCGGAGGCCGGCGTCGCGCCTCGTGCACGAGGTGGTCCACCAGGGCGTCGTCGACGAGCAGTCGCGCGAAGGCCTCCACGACGGCCTCGTCGTCCCGCGGGTCGACCAGGAGCGCACCGCCGTGCTCGGCGATCTCGGCCATGCTGCCGTAGCCGGAGGTCAGGGCAGGGGTCCCTGCCGAGAGCGACTCGGCGACGGGCAGCCCGAAGCCCTCGTTGATCGACGGGAAGACGGTGAAGCGAGCCAGCCGGTAGGCGGCCCAGAGCAGGCCGTCGGGCATCCGGCTGATGCTCTCGACGGCTCGTCCTGCTCCGCGGAGCGCCTCCAGGCGCGCGGTGAACTCCTCGCTGCCCCAGGAGTTCCCGCCGACGAACGACAGGCTGAAGCGGTGGCCCCTGCGCCACAGGATCTCGGCGGCGTGCAGGACGGCGAGGTGGTTCTTGCGGGGCTCGTGGCTCCCCACGACGAGGACCAGCGGCATCCCCGGGACGAGGAGCCGTGCCGCCGCCTCCGCCAGGTCGTCCGGCGTCGGTTCCGGGGCGTGACCGGGAAGGGGCACCTCGACGATCTGCGGACCGGGGAGCCCCGTGCCCGCGAGCATGCGGGACCAGCCGGAGTACTCGGTCGCCGCGGCGGCGGAGATCGCACCGACGACGTCGAAGTGCGCGACGGCGGCGAGGTTGAGCGCGAAGCCGTTGGCGAAGCCGGCGGCCGAGGTCTCGGCGCTGGTCACCGGGACGAGGTCGAAGCCGATCACGGCCGTGCGGTTCTCGCTGTGCGTGGCGAGCGACTGCAGCGCGGCACATCGCCGGGCGTCGACGGTCAGCTCCGGGAGGAGGTAGGTGCAGCGCCACGGGACGATGACGGTCTCGTGCTCGGCCGAGCGGCGCTCGCGGGTCGCGGCGTCGTGCGGGACGGTCCCGTCGAGCGCGTCGCGCTGCTCCTCGGGGCTCAACGCCCGCAGGGCGTCGCCGGCGGCGGTCCAGCCGACGAGGGTCGCCTCGTGGTGCGCGACCCACTGGGTCGTCACCTGACGGGCCACCCGTTGGATCCCGGTGCCCAGCGGGTTCGTGACGAGCTCGCCCAGGTCGATGATCGTGGTGTCGGCGACGATGCGGACCCGCCGTCGCGCCGTGGAGCGGGAGATCTGGCGGGCGGCTCTCAGCAGGATCGCCTCGGGGCCCTCGAGCTGCGCCGCGCGGTCGGTGTCGACGACCTCTGCCACCGTCGGCAGCTCGGCACGCAGCACGGCGAGCGCGAGCCAGACCGTCGAGCGGGGAGCGTCGGTCAGCGCCACCACGGCCGCGCGGACGAGCGCAGGGAGGTCGGCCGTCGCCCCCGGGTCGCGGTCGATCGCGCTGAGCAGCAGGCGTAGGCGAGCGTCGAGGTCGACCCGGGTGACCCTTGTGGTGCGCAGGAGGCTCGCCACGACGGAGGTCCGGTGGCTCAGGGGCATGGTCGAGGCTCCTTCATCAGCACGTCCCAGAGCTCGGTGGCGTACTGCTTCCACGTGCGCAACGGCCGGGCGATCGCCTCCTGCCGGAGCCGATCGAGCTCGACCGGGTCGGTCAGCAGGCGACGCATCGCCGAGGTGACGGCCGCGTCGTCACGGGGGTCGACGGCGAGACACCCGCCGCCCTCCGCGATCTCGCCCTGGGAGCCGTAGTCGGAGGTGATGACCGGGGTCCCGCAGGCGAGGGACTCCGAGACGGGCAGCCCGAAGCCCTCGTGCAGCGAGACGAAGACGGTGAAGCTCGCCTCGCGGATGCTCGACCAGAGCACCTCCTCGGGGACCGACCCGAGCCGACGCACGGGACGTCCTGCACGTTCCAGCGCGGCGAGCTGCGCATCGACGGCCGTGGTCGACCAGCCGGGCCCGCCGATGAGGTCGAGGCTGAAGTCCAGGCCCTCCCGCCAGAGCAGCTCCGCCGCGTGCAGCAGCGCGCCCTGGTTCTTGTGCGGCTCGAAGCGGCCGACCGAGAGCACGCGGGGAGTGGCCGGTGCGGTGCGGACCCAGCCCGCAGGTGCGGGTGGCACCTCGGAGGGCAGGCGGACCTCGCTGACCACCGGGCCCGTCAGGCCCTGGCCGGGAAGCGTGGCCGCGAAGCCCGCGAACTCGTCCGTCGCCGAGCGGCTGATCCCCGCGACGGCCGTGGAGTGCTTGACGACCGTGAGGTACGCGGCGAAGGCCGAGGGCTCGCCCTCGGGGCGGAGGTCGGCGCTCACCAGGGGGATCGCGTCGTACCCGATGGCGACCAGCCGGTTGCCGGAGAACTCGGCGAGGGCCGCGAGCTGAGGGCAGCGGCTCTCGATCGGGACCTCGGCCAGTACGACGGTCGTGCGCCACGGCACGAGGAGATCGAACTCGGTGAACGGCTCGTCGTCGGCCTCCTGCCGGCGCTCGTCGAGCAGCGGTTCCGCCCAGTGCCGCGCCCTGGCCTCCTCCAGGGGGGACATCGAGCGCAGCGCCCCACCGCTGTCGGTCCACGCGGCGGTGGTGATCTCGTGCTCGGCCCCCCAGCAGCGGATCGTCTCGCGGGCCACACGCTGGATCCCGTTGTGGAAGTCCGAGCGGGAGCAGAGGTCGAGGTCGACCACGACGTCGCCGACCACCCGCATGGGGCGGTCGGCGGTGCGGTGCGTCAGCGCGAGGTGACGGGCGCGGTCCAGCACGGCGAGGGCCGTCTCGGTTCCGTCGTCGAGGCGGGCGGCGCGACGAACGGCCCGGACGTCGTCGGCCTGGGGGTAGCAGCCCGCGACGGCGGTGAGGAGCAACCACGCGAGCGAGACGTCCTGGGAGGAGCGCAGGCGGTCCACCAGGTCCTGGAGGCCGGAGGACGCCGCCTCGGCGAGGCCCGTGCCCTCGGGAGGGTGCCCGGTCACGGCTGTGGCGGCGGCGACGATGCGCTGAGCGGTGGCGTCGGCGATCGCCTCCGCGTCCTCGCTGTCGGACGGCGGCAGGGGGCGGCCCTTCACCGTGCCGACAACCGTCGCACGGCCCGCAGGGGCGCGGTGACCCGCCAGGAGAGCGTCCGACGCGTCTGCTCCAGCTCGGCCTCCAGTGCGGCATAGGCGGCGGAGTGGTGGGCGACGTTCTCGGACGCGACAGCGGCGGCCCATCGGGTGAGCGCTGCCGTCCGCCACCGGACGACGTCGTCCGAGAGCGCGGTGATCGTCTCGCGTCGCGTGCGATCCACATCGGTGTCGTACACGTCGTGCGGGCAGGCCGGGTAGGACAGCTGCGGGGCGAGGTCGGCGTGCTCCTGCGCGACGTAGAAACGGGAGAGACCGTCGAAGAAGCAGAACTGGTACCCGGCGGCCACGACGGCGGGCTCCCAGTCCTGGTGGCTCGGGGTCGAGCTCAGCGGGACGGTCGCCTCGACGACCAGGACCCACGGGCGCCAGCGGTGCAGGTCGATGCTGTCGAGGACGCTCGCCTCGGCGCCCTCGACGTCGACGGTCAGGAAGTGGATCGGGTCCTGCGGGGACCAGCCGGCCTCGTCGAGGATCGCGTCCAGCCGGAGCGCGGGGACCTGGACCTCCTCGACGTCCCAGCCGGCGGAGACGTGGGCGTCGCGGACGCTGTCGTCCAGGGTCGAGAGCCCGCTCTCGCCGAAGAGGTGGAACGTCACATGCGATGCGTCGTCGCTCGTCGCCACCGCCTCGACCTGATGGTCACGCGGACGCTCGTGCCGGTGCATCTCGGCGAGCACGGGGACCGGCTCGACGGTGATCCCCGACCAGCCCTGCTCGTAGAAGCCGCGCGAGATCGAGTAGGTCCGCGGGTGGTTGGCGCCGACGTCGACGTACCGACCCGACGTCACGCCTGCCAGCGCCCGGCGCAGCACGACGTCCTCCCGGTTCTGGGAGTAGGACATGAACACGGCGCTCGTCACGCCGTCGAGCATAGATGGTGGCTCCGGGTGCGACCTGGGGGGAGGCACTATGCTCAGTCGCAGTCCAGTCCCTCCTCACGAAGTCGAGACCATGACGCGCGCACTCATCACCGGCATCACCGGCCAGGACGGTCTGTACCTCTCCGAGCTCCTGCTGTCCAAGGGCTACGAGGTCTACGGCCTGATCCGTGGGCAGAACAACCCCAAGCTCGAGCTCGTGCAGCGCACGGTGCCCGGCGTGAAGCTGCTCACCGGAGACCTCACGGACCTCTCGAGCCTGCTGCGCGCGCTGGAGATCGCCCAGCCCGACGAGGTCTACAACCTCGGCGCCATCTCGTTCGTCGCGTACTCCTGGGAGAACGCGATGCTGACCTCCGACGTGACCGGCAAGGGTGTGCTGAACATCCTCGAGGCCGTCCGCCTGTACTCCCACGACGAGCCCGGCAAGGTCCGCTTCTACCAGGCCTCCTCCTCGGAGATGTTCGGCAAGGTCCAGGAGGTCCCGCAGCGCGAGTCCACGCTGCTGTGGCCCCGCTCGCCCTACGGCGTGGCGAAGGTCTTCGGCCACTACATGACCATCAACTACCGCGAGTCGTACGGGATGCACGCCTCCTCGGGGATCCTGTTCAACCACGAGTCCC